>JACCZT010000120.1 GCA_013695785.1 Nocardioidaceae bacterium
GTGGGACAGCGGTACGAGCGCATGGGCGCCGAGATCGACCGGGCGCTGGCCTTCATGGACGCCTGTGGCGTGGACCCGGCGGAGTTCTCCACCGTCGACTTCCACTCCTCGCACGAGGGACTGATCCTGGAGAACGAGCACGCGCTGACGCGGACGGACTCACGTACCGGCGCGTTGTACGACGTCTCGGGCCACTTCATCTGGATCGGCGAACGCACCCGTCAGCTCGATGGCGCGCACGTCGAGCTGATGAGCCGTATCGCCAACCCGATCGGTGTCAAGCTCGGTCCCACCACCAACCCCGACGACGCGATCGCGCTGGCCGCCAAGCTCAACCCCGACCAGATCCCGGGCAAGCTGACCTTCATCACCCGGATGGGTGCGGGCAAGGTCCGCGACCACCTGCCGACGATCGTCGACAAGGTCAGCGCCGCGGGCGTGCAGGTTGCGTGGGTGTGTGACCCGATGCACGGCAACACCTTCGAGACCGCCAACGGCGTCAAGACGCGCGAGTTCGACGCCATCATCGACGAGGTCCGCGGGTTCTTCGAGGTACACCGTGCGCTCGACACCTGGCCCGGAGGGCTGCACGTCGAGCTCACCGGCGACGACGTCACCGAGTGCGTCGGGGGAGGCTCGGCGTTGTCGGCGGCCGACCTGTCGGACCGCTACGAGACCTTGTGCGACCCGCGCCTCAACCGCGCGCAGTCACTGGAGCTGGCGTTCCTGGTGGCCGAGATGCTCGCGAAGCGCTGACCAACGGTCGTCTGCGGTGGACAACGACGTACGGCGAACCAAGCAGGTCCTGTCCATCCAGTCTGCCGTGGCGTTCGGCCACGTCGGCAACAACGCCGCTGTCTTCCCCCTGCAGCGTCTCGGCGTCGATGTGTGGCCGGTCAACACCGTGGAGTTCTCCAACCACACGGGCTACGGCGAGTGGCGCGGTCCGGTTCTGCCGGCCGACGGTGTCGCCGAGGTCCTGGCCGGTGTCGCCGACCGTGGGGTCTACTCCCGCCTCGATGCGGTGCTCTCTGGCTACCTTGGCGCGGCCGACATCGGGCGCGTGGTCGTCGACGCGGTCGCCGAGGTGCGTGCGGCGAACCCGAAGGTGCTCTACTGCGCGGATCCGGTCATGGGTGACCGCTGGTGCGGTTTTTTCGTCGCGTCGGGGATCCCCGAGCTGATCCGCGACACGGTGGTCGCAGCCGCCGATATCACCACGCCGAACCACTTCGAGCTCGAGTTCCTCGCCGGGCGGCACGCCGCGACGACCGACGAGCTGCTGGAGGCTGTCGAGACGGTCCGGTCACTCGGCCCGCGCGTGGTGCTGGTGACGTCCGTTGAGCTGGCGGACCTGCCGCCGGCGCAGGTGTCGATGGTTGCCGTCGACGCGGACGGGGCCTGGTTGGTGTCGACGCCGAAGCTCGCGCTGAGCTCGGTCAGCGGCTCGGGTGACGCGACGGCGGCGTTGTTCCTCGGGCACCTGCTGCTTTCCGGGTCGGTGCCAACAGCGCTTCGCAAGGTGGCGTCCACGATCTTCGCCATCTTGGACCTCACCGCCACCAGTGGCGCCACCGAGATGGAGCTGGTCGCCGCCCAGCAGCACATCGCCGAACCGCTGGAGGAGTTCGACGTCCTTCGTCTCCGCTGACCCTCCACTCGTACGTGGATGTGGCGTGTTGACGTATCTCATCAATCTGATAGATGGAACTATATCGCTTGTTAGTACCGGTTACACTTCGGATTGTGTTGACTACTCGAGCGACCGAGGACTACCTCAAGACGATCTATGGTCTGGCAAGCAGCGGTGAGCCAGTGACCACTGGCACGCTGGCCGATCGGCTTGGCGTGTCATCGCCATCGGTCTCGGCCATGATCAAGCGACTGGAGAGCGAACAATTCCTCGAACGGCCGAAGGGCCATGGCGTACGACTGACCGTGCAGGGCGAGCGTGCTGCGCTGAGGGTCGTGAGGAGGCACCGCCTGCTGGAGACATTCCTTGTCCGTGTCCTGGACATGCCCTGGGAAGAGGTACACGAAGAAGCCGACCTGCTCGAGCACGCGTTGAGTGACCGGCTGGAGGAGCGCATCGACGCCGCGCTCGACCACCCCACCCGTGACCCGCACGGTGATCCGATCCCGCCGCGGCACGGCCGGCACCACGAGGACTGGGGACAGCCACTCGATGGCGCGGCCGCCGGTGACCGGTTCCGGATCGAGCGGGTGTCGGACCGAGACAGCGACTCGCTGCGTTATCTCCACGCGCTCGGAATGGTTCCTGGCGTGGTGATCGAGGTGCAGGAACAAGCACCGTTCGGCGGTCCCCGATGGGTCTGTATCGACGGGCAGCGACACGCGCTGGGTGCTCCATTGACCAGGCTCGTGCACGGGCGGGTCGAACAGTGATCGCCAGCGCGCTTGTCGACACCAAGAATCGGGCGTCCTGATGTCGGCGCCGTCGCGGCGGAAGTTCTTGGCCGGGGGTGCCCTGCTTGGCACCGCTGGCGCCGCGCTGGGTGCTGGCGGCCTGCTGGACACGCCGACGGCGACAGCAGCCGTCGGCCATGGTCAAGGGCACGGCGGCGGGATCAACGGCGCCACCTTCGCCGCCGGCGCCACCGTCGACCACAAGGCCAACGGCTTCAACCCCACGCAGGTCCTGCGCGACTTCGACTACGGACGGGTTTCGGTCTCCTCAGATGGCCGGACCATGCGCGAGTGGGATGTGTTCGCCACTGACAAGGACATCGAGGTGGCGCCTGGGGTGACCTTCCCGGCCTGGACCTTCAATGGCCGGGTCCCGGGGCCGACGCTGCGCTGTCGTCAGGGTGACCTGCTGCGCGTACGGTTCGTCAACAACTCCGCGCACCCGCACACCATGCACTTCCATGGGATCCACCCGGCCGAGATGGACGGCGTCCCTATGGTCGGTCGCGGAGTCATCTCGCCCGGGGAGAGCTTCACCTACACATTCGACGCCGAGCCGTTCGGGTTGCACCTGTACCACTGCCACGTCGGGCCGCTCGCCGAACACATCGCCCGTGGGATGTACGGGACATTCATCGTCGACCCGCCCGAGGACCGCCCAGCTGCTGACGAGCTGGTCATGGTCATGCACGGCTACAACACCACCTTCGACGGCGAGGGCAACCAGCTGTACGCCGTCAACGGCATCCCGTTCCACTACATGCACGAGCCGGTGCGGGTACGCAGGGGGGAGCTGGTGCGGATCTATCTGGTCAACACCTTGGAGTACGACCCGATCAACAGCTTCCATCTGCACGCGAACTTCTTCGACTACTACCCGACCGGCACCCGCCTGGAGCCGACCGAGTTCACCGACACGATCGTGCAAGGCCAGGGTCAGCGCGGCATCTGCGAGGTGCGCTTCCCCAAGCCCGGCCGGTACATGTTCCACGCACACAAGACGGAGTTCGCCGACCTGGGCTGGATGGGCTTCTTCGAGGTGAGCGAGTGATGGCCGCCGACCCCGACGCCACCCCCCACCCGATAGCTCAACGGACGGATGATTCCCGCGCCACCGAGTCCGGAACGGTCCTGAGGCTGCCGGTGTGGGTGCTGGCAACGGCAGCCGCCGGCGTCATCGCCGCGGCGCTGATCGCGCTAGCCCTGCTCGGCGGCAACTCACTGCCCGAGCGGAACGGGCCTCCGGTCGAGGAGCTCGCCGTAGAGCGCACCGTACTGTCTCCCGGCGCGATCGAGCTGACCGTCCGCAACACCGGGCCGGACCCGGTCCAGATCGCTCAAGTCTTCGTCAACGACGCCTACGTCGATGTCGCCGCCGGCACCGACCCGATCAACCGGCTCGACGCGACCACCGTGCAGCTGGACTATCCGTGGCAGGACGGTCAGCCGTACCTCGTCTCGTTGCTCACCTCCAGCGGCGTGGTTATCGAGCACGAAATCCCCGCCGCAGTGGCCACCCCCGACCCCGCGGACGCCGTCGGGTTGATGGCACTGCTGGGAACGTACGTCGGGATCATCCCTATCGCGTTGGGGATGATGGTGCTGCCGTTGCTGCGACGGGTCGGGCCGACCGCGGTGCGGGTGCTGCTCGCGCTGACCATCGGGCTGTTGGCGTTCCTGGCCATCGACGCCAGCATCGAGGCGATCGAGCTGAGCGGGCGCTCAGGGGGAGCATTTGGTGGTCCGGCGCTTGTCGTCCTCGGCGCGGGGCTTGCGTTCTTGGCGCTCACCGCGGTCGACCGCATCCTGCGGAGCCGGACGAAACGTGCGGGTTCGGAGGCGGAGACCGGGCTGCGACTGGCCGTCATGATCGCGATCGGGATCGGGCTGCACAACCTCGGCGAGGGCCTCGCGATCGGATCGGCCTACGCGGTCGGCGAGCTCGCGTTGGGAGCGTTCTTGGTGATCGGGTTCGCCTTGCACAACACGACCGAGGGCATCGCTATCGTGGCGCCGCTGGCCAAACATCGCCCCACGCTCGTCCAGCTCATCGGGCTCGGTCTCCTCGCAGGCGGCCCGGCGATCCTTGGTGCGATGCTCGGAGCGGCGGTGGACAACAGTGAACTGTCCGCCTTCCTGCTCGGAGTCGGGGTCGGCGCGATCGCCCAGGTGATCGTCCAGATCGCACCTGCCATGCGAACCCGCTCCGGACAGGTGCTCAATCCGGCCACGATCGGGGGAATCGCCGCCGGCGTGCTGATCATGTACGTCACCGGCCTGCTCGTCACGGCTTGAGTCCCGCGCCAGCATCCACGTACGTGCGGCGGGTTTCGTAGGGTGGCGGCATGATCGACCTGCGTAGCGACACCGTCACCCGCCCGACGCCCCAGATGCGGGCGGCGATGGCGAGCGCGGATGTCGGCGACGACGTCTACGGCGAGGACCCGACCGTGCTCGCGTTGCAGGAACGGGTCGCTGACATGTTCGGCTTCGAGGCCGCCCTGCTGACGGTGACCGGGTCTCTTGCCAACCTGCTCGCTGTACGTTCGGTGGTCCCCACCGGCGCCGAAGTGCTGTGCGAGTCCAGCGCCCACATCGCCCGGGCCGAGCTCGGAGCGCACGCCACCATCTTCGGCATCACCTCAAGGACGTGGACCGACCCGCACGGCCGCATCGACATCGGGCAGATCGAGGCGTTGGTGGCGCCGGACCTCGGACCGTACCTCGTCGCGACGGCGGCGGTCTCGATCGAGAACACCCACAACTTCGGCGGCGGGACGGTGCAGGCCATCGGTGACCTGCAGCGGCTACGTGCGCTGGCTGACGGGTGCGGCATCGCTGTGCACCTCGACGGTGCCCGGATCTGGAACGCGCAGGTTGCCACCGGGCAGCCCTGGCGCGACCTCGCAGCCGGATCCGACGTGATGGCGGTCTGCCTGTCCAAGGGGCTCGGCGCACCGGTCGGCTCGCTGGTCCTTGGCAGCGCCGCGATGATCGCCGAGGCACGCATCTGGCGCAAACGACTCGGTGCCGGCTGGCGGCAGGCAGGTGTCATCGCCGCGGCCGGCTGGTACGCCCTCGACCACCACGTCGAACGCCTCGCCGACGACCACGCCAACGCCCGACTGCTCGCTGAGGCGTGCGGTGCCGCCCCGGAGGCGGTCGACACGAACATCGTGGCGCTGTCGGTACCTGACGCACCGGCGGTGGTCCGACGGGCACGCGAGGACGGCGTGCTCGTCGGTGTGGTCGGGACCAGGACGGTGCGTCTGGTGACTCACCTCGATGTGTCGGCCACGGACGCACGCCGAGCCGCTGAGGTGCTGGCGCGGATCGTGTGAGTGTCTTGCCGCGGCTCAGACGACGAAGATGGTGATCGTCTCGCCCGGCTGGACCTTCGTACCGCGTGGCGGATCCTGCCGGACGACGAGTCCGACATCGATGTACGGGCTCTCGTCCTCCACCTTGACCTCGAAACCGGCGTCCTCCAGCACCGCCTTGGCATCGTCCGCCTGCCGCCCGACGACATTGGGTATCCCTACCGGCTTCGCTCCCTTGGAGACGGACAACGCGATCTCGTCGCCCTTGTAGCCGGTGCCGCTACTGGGACTCTGGCTGATCACGACGCCCTCGGCGACGTCGGAGGCGTACGCCTGGCTGCTCGTCACGTCGAAGCCGGCGTCCTCGAGCGCGGTCACGGCGGCCGCAGCGTCCTCACCGGTGGTGTCGACGATGTCCAAGGGCTGACGACCCTTGCTGAGGATCACGTCGACAGCGGTGTCGCGCTTGACCGAGGTCTTGGGGGAGACGGCACCTTTGATGATCTCATCGGAAGGGATCTTCTCGCTGAAGCGGCGTTCGACGTCGCCGAGCACGAGGTTGACGGCTGTCAGCTTCCGTTGCGCCTCGTCGAGGGTGAGCCCGGCCAACGGCGGAACTTCGTAGCGCTCCTTGCCCTTGGAGACCAGGGCCGTGATGGTGTCGTCGGGCAGGATGCGCTCGCCGGCTGAGGGGTCGGTGGCCATCACCTCGCCCTTGGGGATGTCCTCGTTGAAGTCGTACGTCGGCTCGAGCGTAAAGCCGGCTTCGGTGGCCTTGGTCGCGGCTGCGGCGGCGTTCATACCGACCAGGCTGGGGGTCGAGTCGTACCGGGCGACGCCGTAATACCAGCTGCCGACAGCGATCAGCACCGCAAGGATGATCACCAGGATCAGGAGCATCGAGCCGCGCCGGTTGCGCCGCGGCCCCCGGGCGCTGGCGTACTGCTCGCGCGACATCGGCGCCAATCCGCCGGTCGGATACGCGGTGGCCGCCGTTGACGACGGAGTTGGTCGTGACACCGCAGCGCGCGAGGTCGGCGCTGCGGCGCGCGGGACGGGTGGGACGCGCGCGGCCGCGGCAGGCAGCCGCTGTGTGGAGGGGACGTGGGCGTAGTCGTCGTAGTCGTCGAGCCCTGGCGGAGGGATCTCCGCACGGCCGGCGCTGGAGTGGGTGACCACGACCGTCGACTCATCGTACGGCGCCTCGCGCGGGTCGAGCAGGGGGGCGACTGCGTCGGGGAAGGCGTCGGCGGTGTCGTCGTAAACGTCGACGGCCTCGGCGCCGAGCGGCAGCGTGTCACCGCGCCGCGGACGCAGGTCCTGGGTCAGCTCGACGTCGTCGGCGAGCCCGTCGGCCAGGGCACTGCGGGCCTGCCGGACCTGCGTCAGCAGCACCCGGGCGTCGGCCGACCGCAGGTCGCGGTCGCGCGCCGTCGCACGCGCCACCAGGGCGTCGATGTACGGCGGGATGCCCGGGACCGCCTTCGACGGCGCCGCGATGTCCTCGTGCACGTGCTTGTACGCGACCTGGATGGGGCTCTCGCCCGGGTGCGGCTTGTCGCCGGTCAGCATCTCGTACAGCATCGCCCCACAGGCGTAGACGTCCGAGCGGGCGTCGGCACCCTCGTTGACGACCAGCTCGGGGGCGAGATAGGAGATGGTGCCGATCAGCACGCCGGTCGTCGCGGTCGCCGTGGTTGAGGAGGACACCGCTCGGGCGAGACCGAAGTCGGCGACCTTGATCCGCCCGTCTGGTGCGATCAGGACGTTCTCGGGCTTGACGTCGCGGTGGACGATGCCGGCGTCGTGCGCCGCCGACAGCGCGACGAGCAGCGGCTCGAGGAACGCCAGGGCGTGGTCAGCCGGCATCGGGGCCTCGGCGCGCATCACGTCCCGCAGCGTGCGGCCGGGGACGTACTCCATCACCAAGAAGACGAAACCCTGGTCCTCGCCCTGGTCGAAGACGGCGACGACGTTGGGGTGGTTGAGCTTGGCGGCCGAGCGCGCCTCCCGCTCGAAGCGGGAGGTGAAGTCGCCGTCGTCGGCGAGGCCGGGATGCATCACCTTGACTGCCACGACGCGGTCGAGGCGTTCGTCGGTGCCGAGGTAGACACTTGCCATACCGCCACGCGCGATGCGTTCGCCGACACGGTAGCGCCCGTCGAGCAGGCGACCCGTGAGGGACTCGTTGCGCGGTGCCAACAAGGGCGCTCCTGGCTGTCGCGCGGCGCTCGCCGCGGAGTGCGGGTCACATTGCTCGGTCCTGGCGGACCCGAGGCCATTCTAGGGCGGCCTCACACAGACCCGGGGCAGGCACGAGCGCTCGGCGCGTGCCACGCTTGGCCCATGAGCGCACTCGAGGACCTCATCGACCCCTGGCTGACTCTCGACGAAGCGGCGGCGGTGCTGCGCACGACTCCGAGCCGGGTGCGCCAATGGGTACGCGAGCGCGAGCTGATCGCCGTCCGTACCCCCGGCGCTACCGGACCCAGGGTACCGGCGGAGTGCCTCGTCGACGGTGCGATCGTCAAGGGTCTCGGCGGGACGCTGACCCTGCTCGCGGACTCGGGGTACGACGAGCTCGAGGCGGCGCGCTGGATGTTCACCCCCGACGACTCGCTACCGGGGCGGCCGATCGACGCGCTGCGCGACAACCGGCCTGCGGAGGTACGTCGCCGCGCACAGGCGCTCGCGTTCTGAGCGGCCGTTGATCATGACCGGCGGCGCGTGGAGCGCTCTGCGAGTTCTCGCAAGATGGCGCGTGTGCCCGGGGCGGCCAGCGGCGCGACGGACAGCGCCGCCTCGGCAGCGTTCTCGAGCGCGGTGATGTCCGCCTCGACCCGAGTCAGCGCGCCGGTGTCGCAGATGACCTCGCGCAGCTCGTCGACGACCTCGACGCCAAGGCCGGTGACGCCGACGTGGCGTTGCAGCAGCGCCCGCTGGCTCTGGTCGCCCTGCGCGAGGGCGTAGGCGAGCAGGACGGTGCGCTTGCCCTCGCGCAGGTCGTCTCCCGCGGGCTTGCCGGTGACGTCGGGGTCCCCGAAGACGCCCAAGACGTCGTCGCGGAGCTGGAAGGCTTCGCCGAGGGGGAGGCCGAACGCCGTCAGCGCGTCGATCAGCTCGGGGTCGCTGCCAGCGAGGGCCGCGCCGATGTGGAGCGGCCGCTCGACCGTGTACTTGGCCGCCTTGAACCGCACCACCCGCATCGCGTCGGCGACCGATTCTGCGCCGCGGACCTGCCCGATGAGATCGAGGAACTGCCCCGCCGCCACCTCGCTCTTGCACAGATCGAGGTAGGTGAGAGCACGCAGCAGAGCAGCTGGCGCGAGCCCGCTGCTGCGGAACATCTCGTCGGTCCAGCTCAGCAGCAGGTCGCCGAGCAGGACCGCTCCTCCGACGCCGAACTGCTCGGAGTCACCGAGCCAGCTCGCGGCGCGGTGCTGTCGTTCGAACGCACGGTGCGCCGCCGGGTGCCCACGGCGTACGTCCGAGCCGTCCATCACGTCGTCGTGCACGAGAGCGCTCGCGTGCAGGAGTTCCAGTGCGCTCGCTGACCAGACCACCTGCTCGTCGCCGGCATCCCCGCCGGCTGCCACCCACCCGGCATGGCAGAACGACGCCCGCAGCCGCTTGCCGCCGGCCAGTGCACGCTCCGCCGCGTCGACGAACGGTACGAGGTCCGGGCCGAGCTCCTGGAGGCGCTGGCGCTGGGCGGTCAAGAAAGTGGCGAGATCACGGGCGACGAGGGCGGGGACGTCGGGAAGCACGTCGGTCACGATACGGCGTCTGTGTCGCTCCCTGGACAGTCCGGCCGCGGCCGGGTCGGCTTGCCTACAGTTGTCCTGTGTCCACCTCCGCACCGTTGCGCGATGCGCTCGACCGGCCAGGACCCAGCATCTCCTTCGAGTTCTTCCCGCCGAAGGACGATGCCGGCGAGCGCACCCTGTGGACGTCCATCCGTGACCTGGAGCCACTGCGGCCGGCCTTCGTGTCCGTCACCTATGGCGCCGGCGGGTCTACGCGAGACCGGACGGTACGCATCACCGGTCGAATCGCGTCCGAGACCACGCTGCGGCCGGTCGGCCACCTCACCTGCGTGGGGCAGACCTGCGACGAGCTGCGCACGACCATCGGCCAGTACGCCACGGCGGGCGTCTCTGACGTGCTCGCGCTGCGGGGCGACCCGCCCGGTGGCGTCGGCACCCGATGGCAGCAGCATCCAGGTGGGCTGGCCAACGCGACGGAGCTGGTCCGGCTGGTACGCCGGCTCGGTAGCTTCTGCGTCGGCGTCGCGGCTTTCACCAGGGGCCATCGCGAAGCGCCGAGCCTGGAAGCGGACGCGCGCGTGCTCGCCGCCAAGGCAGCGGCCGGCGCGGAGTTCGCGGTCACGCAGTTCTTCTTCCGTGCCGAGGAGTACTTCGCCTTGGTCGAGCGCGCCGCCGCGCACGGGTGCGACGTCCCGGTGCTACCGGGCATCATGCCGGTCACCAGCCTGGGCCAGGTCACGACGATGGCCCGGCTGTCAGGCTTCGAGGTGCCGCCAGAGGTCATGGCACGGCTCCAGCCGCTCGCCGACAACCCTGCCGCGCTGCGAATGGAGGGAGCGCTGATCGCCACCGAGCTGTGCGGCGAGCTCCTCGCGGGCGGAGCTCCGCGGCTGCACTTCTACACGCTCAACCGCTCGACGGCGACTCGGCAGGTCTTCGCCGATCTCGGAGTCGGCGTGCCCGCCTGAGACAGGTCAGGCCTTACCGATCCCGGTCGCCAGCGTCGCCGTACCCATCGCCACCTGCTCCAGGCTCGGCCCCGGATGGGCGTTGACGCCGACTCGGAAGAGTCCGGCACGTGGCGCCCCCACGCCGGGATGCTGCACGCCGGTGCGCCATCCGGACCACTGCCAGCCGTGTGCGGCGCCGTCGGCCCGACGTGCCAGGTCGACCGCGGAGAGGTCCCACCGTGCTTCCACCTGCTCGCGGACGTCGATGCCGTACTTTGCCAGCGTCGCCAGCACATCTTCGTCGCCGGAGTGCTCGACCGTCCACGCCTGTCGCAGGTCGGCACGGGTGTGATCGCTGGCGATCCGGAGCGGTGGGTCGTGGTGGACCACCGTTTCGGGCGGCAGCGCGACCGCATCCGTGCCGAGCACGAGCAGCGTGCGTGCGGTGCGCAGTACCGGCAGCGCGGTGATGGGGTCGCCGATCGTGGGGGGAGGCGCCGGTGCTGCCCAGACGACGAGGTCGGCCGCAAGCACCGATCGGTCGAGCAAGACCCCGCTGACCTGACCGTCGGCCAGTACCACGTCGAGAGCGGGCGAGCCGAGCCGTACGTCCACCTGCCGCTCAGCGAGCCGCTGCACGAGGGCGGACAACAGTGCTGTGTCGCCGCCGTCGATGCGCCACCGCCCGAACGACCGCTCGATGACGTCGGCGACCGCGACGAATGCCGGGGTCGTGCGCGGTTGCTGTCCGCCGAGACGTCCTCGGTCGATGACCATCGCTGTCAGCCGCTCGTCGGACAGCTTCCTTCGGACGGCGCGGGCGAGGGTGAGCCGCGGACGCAACGTGCGCCGGTCCTGGCGGTCCAGATCCTTGGGACCGCTGAAGGCTCGGTCGATGGCGCGCGTACGTAGGACGTCCCAGCTCGGGGCGAGCGCGTTGAGCCAGGCGTTCCACGCGGCGCCCGTGCCGGCACCGAGCACCGAGTCGAGCTCCTCCTGCTGATCCGCACGGCTGCCCATCGGCAGGTCCAGCACCGTCCCATGCGGGGTCGGCACATCGTCGTCGTAGTACCCGAAGACGTGCCGGCGACCGGGCACGACGTGCTGCAGGTCGAGGACGCGTTCGAGGGGGCGGCCGGACTTGCGGAACAGGTCGCGTAGGGTCGCCGGCACCGTCAACGTCTGGGGGCCGGCCGGCCAGACGAGCCCGTCCCGTTCGTACGGCAGCAGCTGTCCGCCGAGCCGGTCCGAGGCTTCGAGCAGCGTGACGGCGTGGCCGAGCTTCGCCAGCCGGATGCTCGCCGAGATGCCGGCGAAGCCACCCCCGACGACAACGATCTCAGCCACACCAGGACACTACCGGCGCAGCTAGCTCACCTTTCCCGCGATCCGCAGGGACCTGCGGATCGAGGGGGCACAACCTGCGGATCGACCGAAGGTGGGACCTGAGCTCGTTGCGTTGTCGGCGGAAGGGGGTACAGTTCATTCATCGAACACATGTTCGATCAGCCTCGTCGGTGGCGTGACCTCGACCCCCACGCCACCGGCGCGGCGACCCCGCACGGAGAGGAGCATGCGATGGCGTACGCCTTCGAGTCTGGCAGTCTCAGCGCGGCAGCGGACTGCCTGGACCGCGCCGAGACCACGCTCTGCCAGGCGCAAAGCACGTCGGCGCCCGGACAGCGCTACGTCCTCGCGCACACCGCCGCGCTGCGCGTGGCGGCCGCCGTGCTCGCAGCTCGTGCCCGTCCGCGCCGAACCCGGGGGCTGTGCAATGCGTGGACACTGCTGGCGACGGTGGCGCCGGAGCTGTCCGAGTGGGGTGAGTTCTTCGCCGCCGCGGCCCTGAAGCGCGCGGCCGCCGCCAGCGGTGCGCCACACGTCGTGACGTCGCGGGAGGCCGACGACCTGGTCCGGGCGGTAGAGCAGTTCCTCACAGTGGCGGAGCGAGCACTCCGACTGAGCCACGAACCCTCGGTGGGCCCGGCACGATAGCCTCGAGGCGCTCGCTTGACGTTCGGCGAGCACCGCACGAAGGAGGTCCGGTGATGCCTGCACGTCCTACTGGTGATCCCGGCAGAGCAGCCGCGCGTACAGCGGTCGTGTGGGATGCCGTGTTCGAGACGGTCGAGGTTCTCGCGACGGCCCATCCGGTCCGAAGCTTGCGCGTCATCGACCTCGGTGGCGGCACCGGGGGTCTTGCGGTACGCATCGCCGAGCTCGGTCACCAGGTGCTCGTGGTCGAACCGAGCCCCGACGCGTTGGCGTCGCTGCGACGGCGGGCCGTCGAGTCCGGCGTGGAGGACCACGTGGTCGGCGTGCAGGGCGACGCCTCCGAGCTGCGCACCCATGTCGGCGACGAGCTCGCCGACATGGTGCTGTGCCATGGCGTCCTGGAGGTCGTCGACGATCCGTCGCAGGCGTTGGCCGCCACTGCCGCGGTGGTCCGAGGGGGCGGCTTCCTCAGCGTCGTGGTCTCTGGGCGGCTTTCGACAGTGATCGGACGCGCGCTCGCCGGCGACACTGCGCGCGCCCGCGCGATGCTCGACATCTCCTTGCAGGACTGGGACCTCCGCGTCGATGGGCCGCGACGTTTCTCCCGCGAGGAGATCATCGAGCTGGTGACGCCGCATGGGTTCGCCATCGACCGGGTCGACGCGGTACGCGTATTCACCGATCTCGTCCCGAGTGCTCTGGTCGACGCCGAACCCGGTGCACGCCAGGGGCTGCTTGACCTGGAGCGTGCGGTCGCCGGACGTCCGGAGTTCAGCGCGCTCGCCGGTCAGCACCACCTCGTCGCCCGCCGAACGCCGCCACACCCCTAGCCGCGTGCTAGCGGCCGTGCAACCGAGGCGAGCTCAGCTCCAGGCTCCGTAGATCCTGACGAGCAGGCGCTTGTGCGCGGTCAGCGCCCAGAGCTGTCTGGCGTCCTTGATGTACATGTTGACGCAGCCGTGGCTGTGTCCGCTGAACGGGTTGACCATGTAGTAGGACGCGTGGAACGCCTGGCCGCCGTCGAAGAACTGCGCATAGGGCATCGGCGTGTTGTACAGCGAGCTCACGTGGTGCCTGCTGCGGTAGTAGACGCGAAACTTTCCGGTGCGCGTCTTGGTGCCTGCTCCGCCGCCTCGCACCAGCCACGAGTTGTGCACCCTGCCGTTGTGCCAGAGCACCACCTGGTGGCGCGAACGGTCGTAGCAGATGCGCCATCCGTCCTGCTTGCAGTACCTCGGGATGTCACCACGGCCGCGGATCGACTTCTTGATCAACGTCGGCCAGGTGTTGTAGCCCATCTTGCCTGAGCGCTTGAGACCCTTGCGCTGCTGGAAGGCCTTGACGGCCTTTTGGGTCTTGAAGTTGAAGACTCCGTTGATGTGACCGCGGTAGAGGCCCACCCAGCGCAGGCGGTACTGCACCTCGCGGACGTGGTTGATGTGGGTGGGGGACAGATCCCGGTCACCGCGCTTGACGCGTTCACGCGCAAAGCGCTTCATCATCGCGTTGGACACCCGTGACCGGGACGCGTCGTCGCGGGCAAGAGTCTGCGATCTGGCCGTCGACGGCGTCCAGTCCGGTTCGTCGGTCGGGTCCGGCCCGGCGTCATCGCGGCCCGTGGGCACAGATCCCGCAGCAGGTGTGGTCCCGGCGGCACCCACTGACTGGCCCGCGGCAACAGCGGGGCCAACCGTGAGGCTGACCAGGAGTGCGGTGACGAGGATCTTGCGCATTGTCGTCCTTCTGCGGGTCCGAAAGATCCGGACGTGGTGAGTTGTCGTCGAGCGGCGCCAGGGTCCACGATAGTGGCCGCAGCACGTTGCGCGGCGCAGATTCGGCTCTCCAAGTTTCGATGTCGGGTTTCGCGCTTGCGGTTGGCTGCCTAGACTGATCGTGACAAGACTTCACGGGTGCATGTCACGGGAGGCAACGGTGCCGCTCTCTGAGGAAGAACAGCGCTTGCTCGAGCAGCTCGAGGTGGCGCTGGCGGCCGACGATCCGAACCTCGCCTCCGCCCTCCGTGGATCCAAGTTGAGAGCGCGTAACCGTCGTCGCGCCATGGTCTCGGTGGTCGGCTTCGTCGTCGGTATAGCCGCACTCATGGTCGGCGTCATCGTCGCTATCACCCCCCTCGGGGTCGTCGGCTTCGTCATCATGCTGGGCTCGGCGTACGCCTTCCTCATCGCGTGGCGATCGGGCGTCGGCAGCCGTGCCGAGGCCGCAGCCAGCCGCGAGCGCGAACCCAGCAGCAGCGGCGGGCGTGGCGTAAGCCGCATCCAGCCGGCCACATCGGGATCGTTCATGGATCGTATGGAAGAGCGCTGGAGGCGTCGCCGCGACTCCGGCCCCGGCAACTGACGGGTCGGTCGGTCTCAGCCCCGCAGCGTGAGCAGCTCCTCGTCGCCGGGCCGTTGTAGCGTCGGCCGCACGACGCGGCGCAACCAGGACGTCGGGAAGAGCCTGGCTCGCCACCTCCAGCTCGCGGGTCGGCCCGCGGCCAGCGCATCGCCGACCTTGTCCAGGTCCGAGCGCAGGTCCACCGCGGGGACGACCGAGGAGTAGCGCGTGCGTTCGAGGTGGAGAACGATCGCGGCAAGGGCTTCGCTGGCCGCAGATCCGGGGAACAGTCGGCGGCGCAGCGCCTCACCGGTACGCCGAGGAGTGGTCGCGTCGTCCCAGCTGATGCCGAGGTCCAGTGCACGGTCACGCAGCTCGGCCCAGATCGCCTCGGCCCGTTGTTCGTCGTCGGCCGCAAGTGACCAGCGCCGACGCCGCACGAAGCCACGCACTGCCCACGGGATGGCGGCGACGGCGGCGATGGCGAGCATGATCCCGCCGGCAGTCAGCACGGTTTGGGAAAGCATCGCGCCACCGTTGCCGTCGTTCGCCGCGGCGGCGTCCCCGCTGGGGTCCGCGGTGCGGACGCGCGGCTGGCGTGACTGCCCTTCGGTGGGACCGGTCGTCTCCTTCTCGCCGCGACCGCCTGGTCCGGCAAAGCTCGGGGCGCTGTACGCCGCCCCGCCCGGCGTCGGCTCGAACCGCACCCATCCAGCGCCGGTGAGGTAGAGCTCGGGCCAGGCATGGCTGTCGGTGCCCCGGAAGACGTAGGTGTCGTCGCTCTCGCGTTGTGGGCGCAGGAACCCCACGGCGACTCGCGCGGGAATCCCCTGTGTGCGCGCCATGATCGCCATCGCCGTCGCGAACTGTTCGCAGTAGCCGCGGCGACCGGTCGTCACGAAGTCCGCAAGCGTCTGCCATCCCCCAGTGGGGTCGGCGCTGAGGTCGTAGGTGAAGTCGCCGTCGGTACGGAACCAGTTCTGCAGCTGCACCGCCCTGTCGAAGTCGGTCTTCGCCCCAGCGGTGACATCCTCGGCCTGCTCCGCCAAGACCGCAGGGACATCCTCGGGCAGCCGGGTCTGCGGCTGCAGCCCCTTGACCGCTCGGCTCGATGCACGCAGCTGAGTGGCATCTGGCCGGCTGACCGAGACGTTCATCTGGTACGTGTAGGGACCCTGCTGCTCACCGGCGGTGTTGACGATGTCGAGATTTTCCGGGTCGAGCGCCCACGGACCGGACGCCCTGATCGTCGTCGGCGCGTACAGCGTAGGCAACCACTGGGTGGAAAAGGTGGGGAGCAGGTTGACCTGCATCTCCTTCTGCTCGCGGGCGATCGCCGAGGACACACCCGGCGGCCCAGGCAGGAAGTTGTCCAGGGAGACGCTGTCGTCACTGCGCTCGCCGGGGGCCCAGCCGGCGGCGGTGAGCTCGGGCAGCGATGTCAGCCGCAGATAGCTGGGCTCGCCGTCGGGGGTGGTCACGCTGATCAGCGGTTCGCGACTCTGGCTGGTGAGGTTGCGCCGCATGTCCAAGATCGGGTTGCGCACGCTGACCGGGCCGGACCCGCCGGACCCGCCTTCGCCGTCGGTGCCACCGTCGCCGAAGAGCTGGGTGGGCATGGTCGGAACGAACAACGGGATGACCACCGCGCACGCGACGGCGCCGAGGCCGGCGCGCCGGCCCATGCCCTCAAGCCCACCCCCGCGGTCCAGCGAGTCCGGTGCCGCCCCGGTCTGGTCCAGGCCGCGGCCCCACCCGAGGACCTTCTCTCGTTCGGTCGCGGCCAGCAGGAAGACGTATCCCAGCGCGCCGGGAATGAACGCCCACATCGACACGTGGCCGCTCAGCAGGGACACCGGCGCCATGTAGATGGCGAGGAAGACGAGCCCGACCAGCGGTGCACGCCGCAACGAGACCGCTATCAGGTCCACGAGGATCGCGACCAGGCCGACCCCGAGCGCCAGGGTCACGTCGAAGTCACCGAGCCTCGGCACTGGGGCGGGGTACGCCTGGGAGTGCTGCAAGGTGGCGGTTGCGGCGTCCCAAGCGGCGGCCGCCGTCCGGCGTACCGGCACCACACCCCCCCATGCGTCCGCGCGGAAGAACGTCAAGGTGGCCCACTCGATCAGCACGAGGAGCTGGACCGGTACGTAGTAGATCGGCGGCACTCGGAGCACCCTCAGGGCGACCGACGTGCCGAGGACGACCGCAGCGGTCACCGCCCCGAGCAGGACGTAGCGCATGGACTGGACCAGCGGACCGAGGGTGATCGCGATGCCGATCACCGCGACCCAGACCCACAGGGCGGTTCGCGTGTGTGGCCAGGCCCGGCGACCGCTCTGCGCGGTGATCGCGGAGATTGCTGTCATGCGCGCCCCTGCGCGGGAACGGCAGCGCGCCGGTGGTGGCCGGCGTGGGTTGGGAGGGCACGCCACACGCTGTCGACGGAGGCACCGGGAACGGCGACACTGACCTGCCAACCACGTCGGGCGAGTGCGACTCTCTGTTCCTCGACGCTCGGCGAGACCGGCCGCGACGCCCACTGCGACGTGTCGAGCAGCAGGGCGAGCTTGCGCGTGCGCGGCGGCAGGTGGACGCCGAGGTCCTCCAGGTCCTGGGGCGTGCATGCCCCCAGCACCGCGACGGTGAGACCAGGCTCTGACGTCAGGTTCGCCGTCGCCTCGCGCAGCGCCCCAAGAGGTGTCAGCGTGAGCGCGGACAGCTGGTCCAGCAACAGGGACGCGCGCTCGGAGGCGCCGGCCAGGTGGGCGTGCCACTGTGTCGCGTCAGGTTCGTGCCGTTCGGTGAGCAACCGGACGGCGTATCCGGACTTCTCAAGGTGGACGCCGACCGACGCGGCCGCACTGATGGCCCACTCGACCGACGAGTCCGCGCCGGACCCCGCATGCGCACGGTGGCGGGTGTCGAGCAGCACCGTCGCGCGGTTCTGCCACTGCCGTTCCTCCCTGCGGACCATCAGGCTGCCGACCCGGGCAGTGCTGCGCCAGTGCACCCGGCGAAGGTCGTCGCCCTGGCGGTACTCGCGCACGGTGACGTCCTCGGCGCTTCCGCTCGGTGACGAGCGGAGCTGGCGGTCGCCGGCGTGGCTCGCGCCACCAGACAGTGGCAACGGGGTCAGGCCCTCCACCCGGGGGACCACGGCGATCGCCGATGTGGTGCTGAACGAGCGCGACAGGGCGATGAACCCGAACGGATCACTGATGCGTACGCCGAGGGGTCCGAGCTCGTAGTGCCCTCGCTGGGAGGCCTGCACCTCATAGCTGACGCTTCTCCGCCACGCGGCGCCCATCCGGTCGACGGTGAACCGCACCGATGGCCCCAGGCTCGGCGGCACCCGGTCCTCGAAGAGGAGCATCCCGACCGGCAGCTTGCCCCGGTTGACCAGGTCGACCCGGACCTGGGCGGTGTCTCCCATGCTGACGCGGCCAGGCTGCACGGTACGCGCCGCCATCAGCCGGTATCGCGTGCGCCCCACCCAGATCGCGGTGATCAGCGGAAGCGCGACGGCGAGGATGCCGACCCGCATCAGCGCGTCGAAGCCCAGCAGGATCGAGCAGACGGTCGTGGTGACTCCCGCCGCGATGAACGCCCGACCACGGATGGTCAGCGATGCGAGAGAGTCGCGCACGGGTCAACCGCCTACCGGGCCCGAACCGGAGTCGGGGACACCTACGACGGCGACTATGGTCGCCACGACCTGCTCGACTGTGCGCCCCTGCATCGCCGCTTCTGAGGTGAGGATCATCCGGTGGCTCAGCACGGGCTGTGCCAGCCGTTGCAGGTCGTCGGGCAGCACGTACTCACGACCCTCCAGAGCCGCCGCGGCCTTGGCGGCGCGGACGAGGTGCAGGGTCGCTCGTGGTGAAGCACCGAGACGCAGCTCTGGGGACTGCCGGGTCGCGGTCGCGAGGTCGACGGCGTACCGCTGGACGGCGGGGGAGACGAAGACCGAGCGCACCACGCGGATCAGCTGTGCTATCTCGGCGGCGTCGGTCACCGGTCGCAGCCGGTCGAGCGGGTCCTCGCCGGCGTGGTTGACGAGCATGGCGTACTCCGCGCTCGCTACCGGGTAGCCCATCGAGACCCTGGCCATGAACCGGTCGCGCTGCGCCTCCGGTAGTGGGTAGGTGCCCTCCATCTCGATGGGGTTCTGTGTCGCGACCACCATGAACGGGTCGTCGAGCATGAACGTCTGGTTGTCCACCGTGACCTGGCGCTCCTCCATGCACTCCAGGAGGGCGGACTGGGTCTTGGGGGAGGCCCGGTTGATCTCGTCGCCGACGACGATGTTGGCGAAGACGCCTCCCGGACGGAACTCGAACTCGCGGGTGTCCTGGTTGAAGATCGAGACCCCGGTGACGTCGCTGGGCATCAGGTCGGGCGTGAACTGTATCCGCCGGACCGTGCCGTCGATCGTACGAGCCAACGTCTTGGCCAGCATGGTCTTCCCGACGCCGGGCACGTCCTCCACCAGCAGATGGCCCTGGGCGAGCAGCACGGTCAGCGCCGCGCGCACGACCTCCGGCTTGCCCTCGATGACGGTCTCGGCCGCTTGCTGCAGGCGAGCCGCGACTTCGACGAGGTGCGCCAGGTCCTCGGGTCGTTGGCCTGCCCTGCGCTGGCCGGTCGGTGTGGCCGTCACTGATTCTCCGTTCGGTGGTCCTGCTGCTGGGCAGTCATGGACGAGCCTGACGCGATGCGTGCTCCGATCCTCTCAGGGCCGGCCAACTTCGCCCACCTGTTGAACCAAACCGTAATAGGCGCCATCTTGCTCCACTGGCGCTCCACTCGGCGTTCGCGTGGCGTATCCCGCCTGATCGCGGGCTGTCCTAGGGGGTGCGACCGGTGCAGCAGGGTCTGCGACACGCCTCAAGATCGCACATTCTGGTTGACGGGGGAGAGTAGTGGAGTAAAGTGGCGACAAGTGGAGTGAGTAGCCGAGGAAGGGCAGGGCCAGTGCGATGTTCTTCGGCACCTACACCCCTCGCCTGGACGACAAAGGCCGCCTGTTCCTGCCGGCGAAGTTCCGAGAACGTCTCGCAGCGGGGCTCGTGATGACCAAGGGGCAGGAGCGTTGCGTGTACGTGTGGTCCCAGCAGAGCTTCGAGGAGCTCACCGAGCGGGTCCGCAACACCCCGTTCACCAACAAGGGGGGACGCGACTTCCTGCGCATGCTGTTCAGCGGCGCCGCCGACGAGACCCCCGACAAACAGGGCAGGGTCACCGTCCCGCCGCTGCTGCGGGACTACGCCCGCCTGCAGCGCGACTGCGTGGTGGTCGGGGCGATGGACCGGGTGGAGATCTGGGACGCCGAGCGTTGGGCCCGCTACGCCGAGGAGCAGGAAGAGCCCTTCGCCCAGATGTCGGACGAGGTGATGCCCGGCATCTTCTGACACACCAGCGCTGAGGTCGTACGACGAGGTCTCTTGGCCGCTCCCCACCGTTCTGACGCACCTTCCCCGGCGCCAGAGCACTGCACCAACAGGAGCGGCCGGAGACCTGGTCGGACGAAAACAGACAGGCAGGGGTCGAGATGGCAGTCACGCGGCGCGACGGTGAGCTCTCACCGGCGCGGGCCGAGCGCTCAGGAGCGCACGGCCACGACGGCAAGCGCGTTCGCGAGGACGTGGCAGACGGCTTCGCCCTGCTCGCCTTCTCCTTGACCACCTCGGTCGTCCTTGCCGCCTGCCTCACCGCTGCCGCGCGACTGGCCGGCTGAACCATGGCCGCCAGCCACGTCCCGGTCATGCTCGACCGGGTCCTTGACCTGCTCGCTCCGGCACTGACGTCCGAGGGCGCCGTGCTCGTGGACGCCACCGTGGGCCTCGGCGGGCACAGCCACGCGGTGCTCGACCGGTTCACCGGCGTCCACGTCATCGGCATCGACCGTGACGCCGCTGCGCTCGGACTCGCACGGGAGCGTCTCGGTGAGTTCGCCGGGCGGGTGACCTTCGTCGAGACCGTGTACGACCGCATCGCCGAGGTCGTGCAGGAGCAGGGCCACACCCGGGTGTCGGCGGTCCTGTTCGACCTCGGTGTCTCCTCGATGCAGCTCGACCAGATCGCGCGGGGGTTCTCCTACGCCCACGACGCTCCACTCGACATGCGGATGGGGACCGGTGACAGCCTCACGGCAGCGGAGGTCCTCAACACCTACAGCGTGGATGACCTCGCTCGCGTGCTGCGGGTCTACGGCGAGGAGAGGTTCGCGCGCCGGATCGCCGCCGCCGTCGTGGCCGAACGACTGGTCCAGCCGCTGGAGACGAGTGCCCGCCTGGTGGAGATCATCGGTCGGTCCATCCCCGCGGCAGCGCGTCGCACCGGCGGAAACCCCGCCAAGCGGACCTTCCAAGCCCTGCGCATCGAGGTCAACGACGAGCTCAATGCTTTGCGTGGGGCAGTGCCGGCTGCCTGCGCGTCGGTGTGTCTCGGCGGACGCGTCGTCACCATGGCGTACCACTCCCTGGAGGACCGCATCGTCAAGCGCGTGTTCGCCGGGCTCACCTCCACCGACGTGCCGCCGGACCTGCCGGTCGTGCCGCCCGAGCTGCGTCCGACTTTCACCCTCGTGACCCGCGGCGCCGAGAAGGCGTCCGTGACCGAGGCTACGGACAACCGTCGGTCCCGGTCGGTGCGGGTGCGCGCGGTGCAGCGGGTACGGGACGCCGCATGAGCAGTCAGCACGGACCCGCACGAGCCAGGACACCCCGGCCCGGAACCCTGCAACCACGCCTCAACGTGGTGCCGCGACCGGCGCCAAAGGCGGCGCGGGCACCGTTCGTCGCGCTGATGGTCGTTCTCGTCGGCGCCGGCCTCGTCGGGCTGCTCGTGCTGAACACGGCGATGCAGAACCGTGCGTTCGCGCTCAAGGATCTCCAGCAGCAGGTCGCCGAGCTCGGCGCCCGACAGGCGGCTTTGCAGCTTCAGGTCGACCGCCGCGCGAGCCCGCAGCGACTTGCGCGCGAGGCCGGCGCGCTGGGCATGGTCCCCAACTCGAGCCCGGTCTTCCTCCGGCTCCGCGACGGCAAGGTCATTGGCGAGGCCGTTCCCGCGGTTGCCGGCACCAACCTCCCCGGCATCGAGCCCCCGGGCCCGACGCCGCTGGAGATCGTCGCCCGCGACGCAGCCGCTGCCGCCAAGGCGGCCGAGCAGAAGGCGGCCGAGCAGAAGGCCGCAGAGAAGAAGGCCGCAGAGAAGAACAACCAGCAGCAGCGCGGCCAGCGATGAAGGGCACCACGATGACCCGTCAGCGCTCCCGGTCTGCGGCGGCGGCCACCCGGCTACGCGTGTGCTTCCTCGCTGTTGCCATCATCTTGTCGCTGTTCGCGGGGCGGTTGTTCCAGCTGCAGGGGATCGACTCCGGCGCGTACGCGGCGATGGCGGTGGAACAAGGCTCGAAGAAGGTCCCGCTGCCCGCGGCGCGGGGCGAGATCCTCGACCGCAACGGCATCGCGCTGGCCAAGAGTGTCGAGGCGGTCGCGGTCACCGCAGATCCCAGCATCACCGCAAGACATGCGACGAAGATCGCCGAGGTCCTTGTCGGCAAGCTCGACCTGGACTACTTCGACACGCTGCAGCGACTGAGCCAGGCCGACCTCCGCTTCGTCTACCTTGCGCACAAGGTGCCGACGTGGAAGGCCACCAAGGTCGTCAACGCACTGCAGGCCGCCGGACTCTCCGCAGGGGTCTACACCGAACGTGATCCGCTGCGGACCTATCCCGGCGACGCGCTGGCGGCCAACGTCCTCGGACTCGTCGGGAGCAACGGCGACGGGGCGGCAGGTCTGGAGCAGACCTACCAGAGCACGCTCGCCGGCACCGACGGCTCCGCGACCTATGAGCTCTCTCCCGACGGGGAGCGGATCCCGCTTGCCGACAGCACCGTCACCGAACCGGTCGACGGCACCAGCCTCCGGACCACTCTTGACCGCGACCTGCAGTGGTACGCCGACAGGAGGCTCAGCCAGGCGGTCACCGAGACGGGGTCGGGGTGGGGGGTCGCGGTGACGATGGACGTGCAGACCGGACAGGTGCTGCAGCTGTCGCAGGTGCCGACCTTCGATGCCAACGACCCAGCGAGCATCTCGCCGTCCAGCATCAATGCCCGCGGCGTACAGATCGTCTACGAGCCCGGCAGCGTGCAGAAGGTCATGACGATGGCCGCCATCGCCGACCAGGGCCTGGTCAATCCGACAACGAAGGTCGTCGTGCCCCCGAGCCTCACCATCGACGACTTCGAGATCAGCGACTCCTCCGACCACGGGACCATTCACCTGACGGCGACCGGGGTGATCTCCAAGTCCTCCAACCTCGGGACGATCCTGCTGGCGAAGCAGCTGAGCGATTCCAAGCTCCACTCGTACCTGCGCAGCTTTGGTTTCGGTACCGAGACCGAGATCGGCCTGCCTGGTGAGTCCGGTGGCATCTTGAACCCGCCGACGACCTGGTCCGACGCCAACCACGCCACCATCGCCTTCGGGCAGGGCATTTCGGTGACCGCCGTGCAGATGGCAGCGGCGGTGGGGACCATCGCCAACGGCGGGACCTACGTGCAGCCCACTCTGGTCCAGGAGTTCATCGCACCCGGTGGTCAGGTCGAGGCCGCGCCCGCCGCGCGTACCCACCGGGTCGTGTCTGAGGGCGCCGCCGCTGAGGTGACCGAGATGATGGAGGCCGTCACCAGGGACGACGGAACCGCCCCGCTGGCCCAGATCCCCGGCTATCGCGTCGCCGGCAAGACGGGCACGGCGTGGCGCGTCGACCCCGAGACCGGCAGGTACGTCCGCGGCGAGAACACGGTGTCGTTCGTGGGGTTCGCGCCGGCGGACGAGCCGCGGTTCGTCACGTACGTGGTGCTCGACAACCCCACCACCGACGCCTCTGGTGGCAGCTCGGCAGCACCGGTCTTCCAAGACGTCATCTCGATGGCCCTGGAGAGGTACGGCGTACCGCCGACGGGGGCCAAGGCGCCCAATACGAAAACCGAGTGGTGACTGCGGATACTCTCGTGCGCGATGACTGCCACGCCCGAGTCCGCGGTTGACTCACGTCCGCGCACGGTCCTGCCCGTGCCGTTCGGTGAGGTCGTCGAGCTCTTCGACACCCGCACGGGGGCGGCGTCGCGTAACAGCGGCTCTGACGTGCTCCTGACCGGCGTCACCCTCACCTCCAAGGATGTGCGGCCGGGCGACCTCTACGCCGCGGTAGCGGGTGCCAACACCCACGGTGCGAGGTTCGCAGGTGCAGCGGTAGCAGCTGGAGCGGTCGCGGTGCTGACCGATGTCACCGGAGCCGAGGAGGTGGCGCGCACCGCCGCAACGGTCCCCGTGGTCGTCGTCGACGACCCGCGCCGCGAGCTCGGCGACGTCGCCGCCCTCGTCTACGGTCACCCCGCCGAACGCCTGAGGACCATCGGCGTCACCGGCACCCAGGGCAAGACGACGGTGACGTACCTCGCGGAGTCCGGCGTGGCAGGCGCAGGGGACCGAGCCGGAGTGGTCGGAACGATCGGCACCCGGATCGCCGGCCGGCCGGTGTCGTCGGCACTGACCACACCCGAGGCACCCCAGCTGCATGGCCTGTTCGCCGCGATGCTCGAGCAGCAGGTCGCGGCGTGCGTCATGGAGGTCTCCAGCCACGCCCTCGTTCTCGGCCGAGTCGGCGGTGTCGTCTTCGACGTGGCGGTCTTCTTGAACCTCGGCCACGACCACCTGGACTTCCACGCGACACTGCAGGAGTACTTCGAGGCCAAGGCCACGTTGTTCACCGCGGAGCACGCACGGTGTGCGGTGATCAACGTCGACGACGATCATGGCCGACAGCTCCTCGCCCGCACCGAGCTGCCGGTCACCACGATCTCAGCCGACGCCGGGGCCGGGCGCGCAGCGGACTGGACAGCAACGCGACACCGGCCCGACGCCGGAGGCACCACCTTCGACGCCATCGGACCGGGTGGCGTGACCGAGGTCCGGGTGCCGCTGCCGGGAGCCTTCAACGTCGCCAACGCGCTGGCCGTCGTTGCCGCCTTGGTCACGGCCGGCTACCGGGCCGATGAGGTCGCGGCGGGCATCGCCACCTGCCCGGGCGTGCCCGGGCGGATGGAGCAGGTGGTCGCCGGACAGGACTTCACGGCACTGGTCGACTACGCCCACAAGCCCGAAGCCCTGCAGGCGGTGCTCGAGGCGCTCGGCCCGGTCACCGACGGCAGGCTGATCGTCGTCGTCGGGGCCGGCGGCGACCGCGACACCGGCAAGCGGCCGCTGATGGGCCGCATCGCCGCCACTGCGTGCGACCTCCTCATCGTCACCGACGACAACCCGCGGACCGAGGACCCGGCCGGCATCCGCCGCCAGATCATCGACGGCACGCAGCAGGCGGAGCCACGTCGCGCCGAGGTCGTCCAGATCGCCGGGCGACGTGACGCCATCGCGTACGCCGTGTCGCTCGCGCGCACCGGCGACTGCCTGCTCGTCGCCGGCAAGGGTCATGAGCGCGGACAGGAGATCAACGGCACCGTCCACCCCTTCGACGACCGCGAGGTGCTCCGCGCCCTCCTCACCGCGGAGGCGCCGTGATCGCGATGACGCTCGGCGAGCTCGCCGAGATCACCGACGGCCGGTTGCACGGCGTTGCCGCATCGGCGGTCGTGGCCAGGGCGCCGGTCATCGATTCACGCCAAGCCGCGCCTGGCGCGCTCTTCGTCGCGATCCGCGGTGACAGCGTCGACGGGCACGACTTCGCTCAGGAGGCGGTCGCAGCGGGAGCAACCGCGGTCCTGGCCGGACACGAAATCGACGCACCGTCGCTCGTCGTCGACGACACCGTCGCCGCGCTCGGGAGGGTCGCGGCCGAGATAGTGCGCCGGCTGCAGAGGTGCACGGTCGTGGGCATCACCGGCTCGCAGGGCAAGACGAGCACCAAGGACCTGCTCAGCCAGGTGCTCGCCACCGCCGGCGCGACCGTTGCGACCGCAGGCAACCTCAACAACGAGATCGGCGTGCCGCTCACCTGTTGCCGCGCCGATGCGAACACCCGCTTCCTCGTCTGCGAGATGGGGGCGCGCGGCCTCGGCAACATCGCCTACCTGTGCTCCATCGCCCAGCCGAGCATCGGCGTCGTCCTCAACGTGGGCACCGCGCACATCGGTGAGTTCGGTTCCCAGGACCTGATCGCCCGCTCCAAGGGTGAGCTCGTCGAAGCGCTGCCGACGACGGGAAGCGCGGTCCTGAACGCCGACGACGAGGCGGTCCGGGCGATGGCCGGACGCACCCGGGCGAGCGTGCTCACCTACGGCGCCGCCCCAGACGCCGACGTACGTGTCGGCGATCTGCGCCTCGGCGCGGACGGCACACCGGTGTTCACCCTGCACACCGCCGCACGCGGCGAACGCGTACGGCTGGGACTGCTGGGTGCACATCAGGCCACCAACGCCGCTGCTGCCGCCGCCGCGGCGCTCGCCGCCGGCATGGACCTGAGCGCCATCGCCGCCGCACTCGGATCGGCGCGCAGCCTGTCGGCGTGGCGCATGGAGCACCAGGTACGTCCCGACGGCGTCATCGTCGTCAACGACGCCTACAACGCCAACCCCGACTCGATGCGGTCGGCACTGGAGACGATCGCCACGATGGCCGCAGCGCGGCCCGGACGAGCCGTCGCCGTGCTGGGGGAGATGCTCGAGCTGGGGGACGCGGCGCGTACCGAGCACGAGGCGGTCGGCCGGCTCGCCGCCGAGGCCGGGTTGACGGTCATCGCCGTGGGCGACGGTGCCCGTGGCATCCACGACGGCGCGGTCGCGATCCGCGGTGAGAGCGACACGATCCTTGCCGTCGAGGGGCACGACGACGCCATCGCCTGGCTCGACGCCCATCTGCAGCCGGGCGACCTGGTCCTCGTGAAGGCCTCCAGGGCAGCCGGGCTAGAGCGCGTCGCGGCGTCCCTCGTCGCCCCCTCACGTCATACTGCATGGGGCGTCAACCACGGCCGGGCCGTCGACGAAGGGACCGACGCGCGATGAGGGGCATCTTGCTTGCGGGGGGTTTCGGGCTCCTCGGCACGCTCCTCGGAACCCGTGTCGCCATCAACATCCTCGTCGCCAAGAACTACGGTCAGCCCATCCGTGACGACGGCCCGACGTCGCACCACACCAAGCGCGGAACGCCCACCATGGGTGGCCTGGTCATCATGCTTTCGGTGCTCGTCGCCTACGCCTTGGCCAAGGTGATCACGCAGAGCATGCCTTCGGCTTCGGCACTGCTGTTGCTCTTCTTGTTCTGCGGTCTGGGTCTGGTGGGCTTCCTCGACGACTACGTCAAGGTCGCGAAGCAGCACAACCTCGGGCTCAGCAGCCGCGGCAAGCTGGCCGGACAGGCCGCCGTCGCTCTGGTGTTCGCCGTTCTGGCCCTGCAGTTCGAGGACAACGGCCGGACACCGATCTCACAGGGGATCTCGTTCATCCGCGACATCAACGGCTGGCAGTTCCCTGCCATCGTGATCGTGATCTGGGTGCTGATCATGGTCTGGGGAACCAGCAACGGCGTCAACCTGACCGACGGCCTCGACGGACTCGCGACCGGCGCGTCGGTGATGGTCTTCGGTGCCTACATCTTGGTATCGGTCTGGCAGAGCAACCAGTCCTGCATGTTCTCCCAAGGTCCCAACTGCTACGACGTCCGCGACCCGCTCGACCTCGCCACCGTCGCCGCCGCGCTGACCGGCGCGTGCTTCGGCTTCTTGTGGTGGAACGCCTCCCCGGCCAAGATCATCATGGGCGACACCGGCTCGCTCTCGCTCGGCGGGGCAATGGCCGGCCTGGCGGTCATGTCTCGGACCGAGTTCCTGCTGCTGCTCATCGGTGGCCTCTTCGTTCTGATCACCTTGTCGGTGATCCTCCAGGTCGGCTGGTTCAAGGTCTCGCACGGCAAGCGGTTGTTCCGCATGGCACCCCTGCAGCACCACTTCGAGCTGCTGGGCTGGGCGGAGATCACCATCGTCGTCAGGTTCTGGATCATCAGCGGGCTCTGCGT
>JACCZT010000041.1 GCA_013695785.1 Nocardioidaceae bacterium
CACCGAGGTCGGCGAAGTGCGCCGCCAGCGCTTGCGCTGCGGTCGGCCCAACGTGCCGGATGGACAACCCCACCAACACCCGCCAGAGCGGCTGTGCCTTGGCGTGGGCGAGGTTGTCCAGCAACCGGCGGCCGTTGGCACTGAGCACGCGCTCGCCCGCACCGGCGGCGCGTTCGGACGCCTTGGCTGCCCGCGTGAACAGGTCGACCTCGAGCAGCTGCTCCTCGGTGAGGGAGAACAACCCGCTCTCGTCGGCCAGCACCTGACCCTCGAGCAACGCACCCGCGGCCTCCCAGCCGAGCATCTCGATGTCGAGGGCGCCGCGGCTACCGACGTGGAAGACCCGTTCTTGCAGCTGGGCCGGGCAGGACCTGGCGTTGGGACACCTGATGTCCGCGTCGCCTTCGCGGGTGGGCGCCAACGGCGTGCCGCACCGGGGGCAGTCGAGCGGCATCACGAACTCGCGCTCCGAACCGTTCCTGAGGTCTACGACCGGGCCGACGATCTCGGGGATCACGTCGCCGGCCTTGCGGAGCACGACCGTGTCGCCGATCAGCACACCCTTGCGCTCGACCTCCGAGGCATTGTGCAGCGTCGCCATCTCGACCGTCGAACCCGCCACGCGTACCGGCTCCATCACGCCGTACGGCGTCACGCGTCCGGTGCGTCCGACATTGACCCGGATGTCCAGGAGCGAGGTGTTGACCTCCTCGGGCGGGTACTTGAAGGCGATCGCCCACCGCGGCGCCCGCGAGGTCGACCCCAGGCGTCGCTGCAGGTCCACCTGGTCCACCTTGACGACGATGCCGTCGATCTCGTGCTCCACGTCGTGGCGGTGGTCGGCGAAGTGGTCGATGAAGACTTGCACCTCGGTGAGACTGCGAAGCACCGCGGTGTGGCCGCTCACCGGTAGGCCCCACCCACGCAGCGCTACGTACGACTCGGACTGACGTCGCGGCGCGAACCCCTGTCGCGCGCCGATGCCGTGGCAGGTCATGCGCAGCGGTCGGCTCGCGGTGACGGCGGCGTCCTTCTGGCGCAGCGACCCCGCTGCGGCGTTGCGCGGGTTGGAGAACGGCGTGTGCCCCGAGGCGGCCCACTGCTCGTTGAAGGTCTCGAACGCCTCGGTCGGGAAGTAGATCTCGCCGCGGACCTCCAGCAGCACCGGCACCGGCCGGTCGGTGTCACGCCGCAACCGGTGCGGGATGCCGTCGACCGTGCGGACGTTGGTGGTGACGTCCTCGCCCACTCGCCCGTCACCGCGGGTGGCGGCGCGGACGAGCCGGCCGTCCTCGTAGGTGAGATTGATGGCCAGACCGTCGATCTTGGGCTCGCACAGGTAGTCGGCGGCCCCGGCGCCGTCGCGGTCCAGCCGGGCCGCCCAGGCGGCGAGCTCCTCGGCGGAGAACGCGTTGTCGATGCTCATCAACCGCTCGCGATGCTCCACGGCCGAGAACTGCGCACCTACGGCACCGCCGACCTGCTGGCTCGGCGAGTCCGGCGTGCGCAGCTCGGGGAGCCGCTCCTCGAGTGCCTCGAGCTCGCGCATGAGCTCGTCGAACTGCGCGTCCGAGACCGTCGGGCTGTCCTGCACGTAGTAGCGCTGGCGGTGGTTCTCGATCTCCTCGGCGAGCTCTCGGTGACGTCGACGGACGTCGTTGTCGTCGAGCGATGCGTTGTCGCTGGTCGGCACGCCACGACTGTATCGCCGAGCGACGACAGCCACCGCAAGCACACAAATAGTCTGGAAGGTCAGCAGTCCAGCCGGGCGACCTGGTGCGCGAGCGCCATCGCCTGCCGCGCCCACGCCGCTGAGGCACCGGCGAGACCGCACGCCGGTGTGAGGACGATTCGCTCGGATCCGGAGTCCTTGTCCACGCCGAGTTCACTGAGCAACGACCCCATCCGAACGGCCAGCTCTCGGTCGCTCGGTGCCGGCGCGGGGTCGGCGGCAGGCACCAGTCCGGGCCAGATCTCCACCCCGGCGTCGTAGGCCTCGGCGTAGGCTTCGGTCTCCGCAGTGGTGACGAGGCCGACGTCGAAGGACAGTGCGGCGAACCCCGCCCCGGCCAGGAGCTGTACCGGCACGTCGACGGCGCACGAGTGCACCGCTGACGTCCCGCCCGCCTGGGTGATCGCCTCGGCGAGCGCCCGCAACGGCACGTCCGCCCGCGCGGTGTCGACGGTGCGGTGCCGCGACCAGCCGCTCGCGGTCGGTACGGCGCCCGCTAGCACCGCCGGGAGTGCCGGCTCGTCGACCTGCACGGTCAGGGGTGCGGCCGGGACCCGCCGGCGTACGTCGGCGATGTGGTCGCGAACTCCCTCGGTGAGCGACTGGGCGAGGTCACGGCGGGCGCCGTGGTCGGCCAGGACCCGGTCACCGCGAGGTCGTTCCATCGTGGCGGCAAGGGTCCACGGCCCGGGCACCTGGACCTTGAGCCGACCGGCGTACCCCTGCAGTGCTTCCTCCAAGCCGTCCAGGTCCTGCGCGAGCAGCGAACGGGCGCGGCGCTGGTCGGCACCTGGCGCGTCGGTCAGCCGCCATCCGGCCGGCTGCAGGTCGGCGCCGATGCTGGCCAGCAGTCCCACACCACGGCCGACCAAGCCGGCGTGCGCGCCGCGGGCAGGGAGCTCAGGCAGGTGGACGAAGTCGGGCAGTGCCTGCGCGACCGTTCGCATGGCTGCCGCGAAGTCCTCGCCCGGCATCGACCCGACTGCGGTCGCGATCACGGAGCGGGCTGGTCGGCAAGCCGCCGGCTGGTGAGGGCGATGGTGGCACTCCCGACCACGCGGGTGCCGGCGTACATGACCGCCGCCTGCCCTGGGGCGACTCCATGTGCGGACTCGTGCAGGTCGATGCTGACCCGGTCGTCGTGGACGAAGGCGGTAGCGGGGTACGCCTCGCCGTGGGCGCGCAGCTGCACCGTGCACGCGAGCGGCTCGGTGGGCAGTGGACCGCACCACACCGCCTTGATGCCCTCGATGTGGTCGATGGCCAGCCGGTCGTGCGGTCCGACAGTCACGGTGCCGCTGACGGGTTCGATGTCGAGGACGAAGCGTGGCTTGCCGTCGGCTGCCGGCGTGCCCAGGTGCAGCCCCCGCCGTTGGCCGATGGTGAAGGCGAATGCGCCGTCGTGCTCACGCAGCGGGGTGCCGGACTCGTCGACGATCGTCCCGGGCTTGGACCCGAGCCTGTCGTGCAACCAGCCGGGGGTGTCGCCGTCGGCGATGAAACAGATGTCGTGGCTGTCGGGCTTGCGTGCCACCGCCAGGTCGCGGCGCTCGGCCTCGGCGCGTACGACGTCCTTGGTGGTGTCCCCGAGCGGGAACATCGAGTGCCTGAGCTGGTCCTTCGTCAGCACGCCCAGGACGTACGACTGGTCCTTGCCGTGGTCGACGGCTCGGTGCATCTCGACCGCGCCGTCTGCCTCGGTGCGCAGCTGGGCGTAGTGGCCGGTGACCACGGCGCCGAAACCGAGCGCGATAGCGCGGTCGAGGACGGCTGCGAACTTGATCTTCTCGTTGCAGCGCAGGCACGGGTTGGGGGTACGGCCCGCGGTGTACTCGGCGATGAAGTCCTCGACGACCTCGGCGTGGAACTCCTCGCTCATGTCCCAGACGTAGAAGGCGATGCCGATCACGTCGGCCGCTCTCCGGGCGTCGTTGGCGTCCTCGATCGAGCAACAGCCCCGGGCACCGCTGCGGTACGACCGGGGATTGCGCGAGAGCGCGAGGTGGACCCCGGTCACATCGTGGCCGGCGTCGACGGCGCGGGCGGCAGCCACGGCGGAGTCGACCCCACCGGACATCGCGGCGAGCACACGCACGGTCAGTGCCCCCTGGTGCCGGCCATGTTGGCGGCCTGGGCGCGTTCGTGGACGGCGGGCAGGACGGCGAGCAGCGCGTCGACGTCAGCGGCGGTCGAGTCGTGTCCGAGGCTGAAGCGCAGCGAACCGCGCGCGGCCATGTCGTCGTGGCCCATGGCGAGCAGCACGTGGCTGGCCTGGGGTACTCCGGCCGAACAGGCTGATCCGGTCGAGCACTCGATCCCGTGGGCGTCGAGCAGCATCAGCAGCGAGTCGCCCTCGCAGCCAGGGAAGGTGAAGTGCGCGACCCCGGGGAGACGGTGCGCCGGACCGGCGGCGGGGTCGCCGTTCACCAGGACGTCACTCACCAGGGAGCGAACGCCGTCGACGAGCCGGGCGCGCAACAGCTCCAGCCGCTCGGCCTCCTCGACCTGGCCGGACACCGCGAGGTCGACCGCTGTCGCGAAGGCGGCGATGCCGGGAGTGTTGAGGGTTCCGGAGCGCAGGTCGCGCTCCTGGCCGCCGCCGTGCAGAAGTGGCGTCGCCTCGAGGTCACGGCGCATCACCAGCGCACCGACGCCGACCGGGCCTCCGAGCTTGTGGGCTGTGACGGTCATCGCATCGAGTCCGCTGGCAGCGAAGTCGACGGGCAGGCGCCCTACCGCCTGGACGGCGTCACTGTGCACCGGGATCGCGTGCGCGCGGGCCAGGCGTACGACCTCCTCGACCGGCTGGACGGTGCCCACCTCGTTGTTGGCCCACATGCAGCTGATGAGGGCAATGTTCGAGGGGTCACGCTCGATGGCGGCGCGAAGCTCGTCGGTGACCAGTCGTCCGCTGGCATCGACGCCGACGAGATCGAGCTCGGCACCGGCATGCTTGTCCAACCAGAGCAGGGGGTCGAGGACGGCGTGGTGCTCAACTGTGCTGGACAGCACGCGCAGCCGGCCGGGGTCGGCGTCGCGGCGGGCGTAGAACAAGCCCTTGGTGGCGAGGTTGTCGGCCTCGGTGCCTCCAGAGACGAAGACGACCTCGCCCGGGCGAGCGCCGAGCCGCTCGGCGATGAGCTCCCTGGACTCCTCCACCGTACGGCGCGCCTGGCGCCCCGAGGCGTGCAGCGACGATGCGTTGCCGCCGTAGGCCAGGTGCTCGCTCATTGCCGCGATGGCCGCGGGGACCATCGGCGTGGTGGCCGCATGGTCGAGGTAGACGCGCGGTGCTGGGGTCATGACCCGTCCAGCGTAGTCCTCACCCCAACCATCCCCTCATCGGCAGGTTCTGTCACTCAGCGCTCGGCGGCAGTTGTCGCCGAACCGCGCGCAGCAATGTGAACCGTCGAGGCAGAGAGTACGAAGAGGTCAGGTCGGCGGATGAGACTGACCTGGTCTGACGCGTCCAGCAGACGGTCGAGCGCCCTGGCATCGGCCCGGTCGAGCCGGTCCCCCACCTGTTCGCGCACCTTCGCGAACTGCGCGACGACGTACGCACGAACCGTGTCGTGCAGCGGCGCCGGTCGGTCGAGAAGGAACGTGCGGCTCTGCACAGGGACGAGTCCGGCGTCGCCGAACATCACCGGCCAGTCCTTGGCGCCACCGGTCGCCGCCTCGGGCAGACCCCACTCACGGACGGCGTACTCGTCCAGGGTCGCGTCCAGCCGAGCCGGGAAGCCCGGAGCACCGAGACCGTAGTCGCCGGGCAGGACTCGCATCGGAAGTCCCCCTTCGGCGATGGCCAGCCGGCCGTCGGCGGTGAGCAGGGACCCGAGCTTGCGTAGTGCGTCGACCGGGTCGGCGGTGTGGTGGACGACATGACTGGACCACACCAGATCGGCGCTCGCCAGTGCGCTGAGCGAGGAGTCGATGTCCCCCTCGTGAGTGCTCAAGCGGTCCGCGACACCGCGCTCGCGGGCGCGTTCGCGGGTCCGCTCGAGGAATGACGCGGTCGGGTCCAGCGCGGTCACCCGCGCGGACGGGAGCGCCTCGGCGAACGCGCAAGCCGCGAATCCCGGTCCCGCGCCGACGTCGACGACGTGCTCGATCGGGGGGCCCGCCATGTCGTCGATGAGCCACTGAACTGCCTGCGAGACCCATGGCGACGACACGCGCCCGTCCCGCTCCAGGCTCGCCAACTGCTTGTCCCACTGATCGGAGTGGTGGTCGTGTCCTGCTGGCGTGGTCATGTCGCCGATCATCGCCCAGCTGCCGAACGGCGGGCAGCGTACGTACGTAACGCGCGCAGGAAGTCGATCTCGCGGAACGCCGGCCAGTACACATCGCAGACATGGAGGTCCGCGCGAGTGCTCTGCCAGGGGAAGAACCCCGAGACCCGCTGCTCGCCGCTGGTGCGGATGATGAGGTCGATGTCTGGGTCGTGGCTCGTCGTGAGGTGGCTTCCGACGTCCTCGACGGTCAGTGCACCGGCAACGTCGGCGATGCTCGTCCCTTCCTCGTCCCGCTCGTTCAGCAGCGCGCGGAACGCCTCGGTGATCTCCTCATGCGGGTCGTACCCGATCCCGAGCCTCACCTGCCTCGGGCGGCCACGGGTGAGCTCGACGCATTCCTTGAGCGCCGCGGCCGTCGCCGCCGGCAACAGATCCAGCGCGCCGACCGTGCGTAACGCCCACGGGCTGGTCGGCGCATTCAGCGCCTTGGGCAGGATCTGCTCGATCAGACCGAGCAGTGCCGACACCTCGGCCCCGGGTCGCTTGCGCAGGTTGTCCGCGGACGCGACGTAGACCGTCACGTGGGCGATGTCGACGTGGTCGCACCAGCCGAGGACCGTCTCGAGGTGATTGGCACCGTGGCGGTGACCCACACTGGCGTCGACGAACCCCGCCTGGCGCGCCCATCGACGGTTGCCGTCCATGATCAGCCCGACGTGTCGCGGCAACGGACCCTTCGCCAACGCCGAGCGCAACCGCGTGGAGTACGCCGCTTCGCACCAGCGCCTGGCGATCATGCGGACAACCTACGCCGAGGTGCCGATCGCCCTAGACGGGCGACGTCCTGCATCACGGCACCCTCTCGATCGTCGGTTCGAGCACCATCTCGGCGTTGAGGGTGTTGGCGATGTAGCACGTCTCGTGCGCCTGCTGGACCGCCGCTCGTACCTCATCGACCTCGGCGGGCCCTGACACCACGATGTGGGGGCGCAGCACGATACGCCCGATGCGTACGGGTTGCTCGGCCTCGGACATCGATGCTTCGGCGTCGTCCTCGTAGCGCCTCACGTCGATCCCCGCGCACGCGGCGACGGCGAGGAAGGACAAGAGTTGGCAGGAGCTGGCGGCCGCGAGCAGCAGTTGCTCGGGGTTGGCGAGGTCCGGATCACCACGAAATGCAGGGTCCGCGCTGAGAGCGAGCTCTGCCCGCGCGGGAGGGGTGACGATCCGGTGCTCTCGGTCGTACCGGGTCACTCCCGCCCCGGTCGTCCCGGTCCAGGCAAGGTGAGAGTGATAGAGGTGGTTTGCTGTCACGGATCCTCCCGCAGCTCGATGCCGTCAGGTCCAAGGTAAGCGGTCAATCGGGACCGCTCACGCCGGTGTCCGGGTGATCGTGGCGGCGTTCGGTGCGTCGCAGGCCGTCGGCGGTCGGTGGTTCCGACACGCTGGCGGCATGTCGCCGTTCGATCTGAGGCCGTTGTCGGGCCGGTACTTGTCGTTTCGTGAGCGCGAGGAGATCGCGCTGCTGAAGGCTCAAGGCGCGGGCGTCAGACAGATTGCCCGGGAGGTGGGCCGGGATCCGTCGACGATCTCGCGGGAGTTGCGCCGCAGTGCTGCCACCCGCGGCGGGAAGCTCGACTACCGCGCGTCGGTCGCCCAGTGGAAAGCCGACCTCGTCGCTCAGCGTCCGAAGACAGCGAAGTTGGTCGCGAACCCGCAGCTGCGTGAGTACGTGCAAGAACGACTGTCCGGGCAGATCTGTCG
>JACCZT010000053.1 GCA_013695785.1 Nocardioidaceae bacterium
CGGGCAGCCGCGGGGCTTCCGCGCCCGAGGCGCCAACGTGTGCTCACCCGCGCCGACGGCAGGTGCTACCTCGACGTGGCCTGGGACGACTTCGACGCCGCCTGCGAGATCCACGGCATCCCACACATGCTCGTGCCGCAGTGGACGGCGATCTGCTGCGCACCAACGAGATCACTCTCGCCGGACCGCGGCTGCTGATCTTCAGCTCGTACACACGAAACCGTCACCACCAGCTACGACGCCTGCTGGAGCGCGGCCGAGAGCAGGCGAGACGAAAGAATCGACTCGGTGGTCGCCATTGCAACCACCAAGTCGATTCCTTTGTCTCAGTTGGGAGACCACGACGTACGCGCGACCTCGACCGCGGGCAGGCTCGGGATCGCCTGCATGGCCTGCATCTCCAACACCAGTACCCGGCTGAACTGCCGCAACCGGGTGGCCGCGTCAGGCGCCTCGAGCAGGTCCTGGCGGTCCCGCAGCGTCAGCACCGCGGTGGCGGCGAGGGCGTACGACAGGGGCAGCGGCTCGGTGGGTACGTCGACAACCGTGCTGTCGAGGGAGAACGTGCGTAACAGCGCGCGGTAGGCCTCGAAGACAGCGTGCGCCCGGGTCGCGGCGTCCTCGGCGTCGGGACCGTCGAGCTCGGGGAGGTACTCGACCTGTGCCCACATGAAGTCCGCAGATGAGACCATCGCATCGAGCCGCACGCGGCGGGCGGCACGCGCCTGGACGTCATAGCCGCCGTCCTCGTGCTCCTCGACGTGTGTCAGCAGCACCTCGCAGCCGACCCGGTGCGCGGACTGGACCGCGCTCTCACCGACCTCGTACCCCTCGCGGATCGCGACGATGCCGAACACCCGCTCGTGGTCGGCCTTGTCCAGAAGGTGCCGCATCATCGCGCGGTAGCGGTCCTCGAAGATGTGGAGGGAGACCGACGTGCCCGGGAACAAGACGCTGCCGAGGCAGAAGATCGGGAGTGAGGCGCCCACGCCGCCAACGTACCCGCTGGCGCCAGGACCGGGCGCGCCCTCCGTAGAATGGCCACCATGATTCGTCGCATCGACCTGCGGGGCACGCCCGCGGGTCGACTCTCGGGCACGCCCGGCTACGCAGCGCTGGTGCCGCGAGCCGGGTTCGACGTCGAGGCCGCAGTCGACGTCGTCCGCCCGATCTGCGACGACATCCGCCGCCGCGGCGGCGACGCGGTCGCGGACTGGACCCGTGAGCTGGACGGCGTCGACCGGGCAGACCCGCTGGTGCCGCCCGAGATGATCGCCGGTGCTCTCGAACGGCTCGACGCCGAGGTGGGTGATGCCCTGGCGGAGTCGATCGCTCGGCTCCGCGTGACCTGTCAGGCCGAGCTCGAGCGCGACGTCACGACGGACGTGGCGCCGGGGGCAACCGTCGAGAGGCGCATCGTACCGATGGCCCGCGTGGGGTTGTACGTCCCCGGCGGGCTGGCGCCGCTGGTCAGCAGCGTCATCATGAACGCCGTACCCGCCCAGGTCGCGGGCGTGCGGTCGATCGCGCTGTCCAGCCCGCCGCAGAAGGAGTTCGGCGGCCTGCCGCACCCCACCATCCTCGCCGCTTGCGCACTGCTCGGGATCGACGAGGTCTACGCCGTCGGGGGGGCCCAGGCGATAGCGATGTTCGCCTACGGTGCCGCCTCGTGCACCCCGGTCGACCTGGTCACCGGCCCGGGCAACATCTACGTCGTCGCTGCCAAGCGGCTGCTCAAGGGCGTCGTCGGCGTCGACTCCGAGGCAGGCCCCACCGAAATCGCCGTCCTGGCCGACGATACCGCCGACCCAGCGTTCGTTGCCGCCGATCTCATCAGCCAGGCCGAACACGACCCGCTGGCCGCCAGCCTCCTGGTGACCGACAGCGAGACGCTCGCCGGTGCGGTGACCGCCGAGCTCGAGCGCCAAGTGGTCCAGGCCAAGCACGCCGGCAGGATCCAGCACGCACTGAGCGCCGAACAGTCCGCGATCGTGCTGGTCGACGACATCGCCCAGGGGCTGGACGTGGTCAATGCCTACGCCCCCGAGCACCTGGAGATCCACACCCGCGACGCAGCGACGGTCGCCGCCGGGGTCCGCAACGCCGGCGTCGTCTTCGTCGGCCCGCACGCGCCGGTGTCTCTTGGCGACTACAGCGCCGGGTCCAACCACGTCCTGCCGACGGCCGGAGCCGCCCACCACTCCTCCGGCCTGTCCGTGCGCGCGTTCTGCAAGAACATGCAGGTCGTCACGTACGACGAACGAGCGCTCGCCGAGGTCGGCCACAAGGTCGTCGTACTCGCAGCGGCCGAGGACCTGCCCGCGCACGGTACGGCCGTCGCGATGCGCCTTGCGGCCACCGACGCCGCGCGGGAGAGCTGATGGCGATCGCCGGCTGGGTACCGATCCGCGACGACCTTCGGGCCTTCGAGCCCTACGGAGCGCCCCAGCTCGACGTCCCGGTGCGCCTCAACGTCAATGAGAACCCGTACCCACCGAGCGCGGAGTTGATCGCCGACCTCGGCGCCGCCGTCGCCGGCGCCCTCGGCCGACTGAACCGCTACCCCGATCGCGAGGCATGGACACTGCGGGCCGCGCTCGCCCGCTACCTCGGGCACGGCCTCGAGGCAGCCGAGGTCTGGGCGGCCAACGGCTCCAACGAGGTCATGCAGCAGATCCTGCAGGCGTTCGGCGGGCCGGGGAGGAGCGCGGTCTCGTTCGCGCCGACGTACTCGATGTATCCCGAGTACGCCCGCAACACCCACACCCGCTGGGTCACCGGTCAGCGCGCGGCGGACTTCTCTATCGACGCCGCCGACGCGGTCGCCCTGATCGCGGCCGAGCAACCGGACGTCGTGCTGCTCACCTCGCCCAACAACCCCACCGGTACGGCGTTGCCGCTAGAGACCGTGCGAGCAGTCTGCGCCGCAGCACCGGGCGTCGTCGTCGTCGACGAGGCGTACATCGAGTTCCGTCGCGACGGCACGCCGACAGCGCTGGAGCTGCTGCCCGAGTGCCCCACCCTGCTGGTCTCGCGCACGCTGAGCAAGGCGTTCGCGTTCGCTGGCGGACGGCTCGGCTACGTCGCGGCCGCCGCTGAGATCATCGACGCGTTGCGGGTCGTGCGGCTGCCGTACCACCTGTCGGCGGTCACGCAAGCGGTAGCGACCGCTGCGCTCGGACACGGCGAGGAGATGCTGTCCCGGGTCGAGGAGCTCCGGGCCGCGCGGGACGAGGCGGCGACGTGGTTGCGCGGGCGTGGCCTGGAGGTCGCCGAGTCCGACGCCAACTTCGTGTTGTTCGGCCGGTTCGAGGATCGGCACGCGATCTGGCAGGGTTTGCTGGATCGCGGCGTGCTGATTCGCGAGGTCGGGCCGACCGGTTGGCTGCGGGTCTCGATCGGCGCGCCGTCGGAGATGGACACGTTCTACCAAGCCATGCAGGAGGTGTTGGACCGATGAGCACAAGCCCGACCCAGGCCGCGACGCGACAGGCGCGCGTCGAGCGGAAGACGTCGGAGTCCCACGTCGTCGTCGAGCTCGACCTCGACGGCAGCGGTGTCCACGACATCTCGACCGGCGTCGGGTTCTACGACCACATGCTGACTGCCCTGTCGCGGCACTCGCTGATCGACCTGCGGGTCCGGGCCGAAGGTGACCTGCACATCGACGCGCACCACACCGTGGAGGACGTCGCCATCTGTCTCGGACAGGCCTTCAACGCGGCGTTGGGCGACAAGACCGGGATCCGCCGGTTCGGCGACGCCCTGGTGCCGCTCGACGAGGCGCTGGCGCAGGCCGTGGTCGATCTGTCGGGGCGCCCGTACCTCGTCCACGGCGGTGAGCCCGAGTCGCAGGTCGCCGTTCTCATCGGCGGCGCCTACTCCGGTTCGCTGACGCGTCACGTGTTCGAGTCGTTCGCCCACCACGCCGCGATCTGCCTGCACGTGCGCGTCCTCGGCGGGCGCGATCCCCACCACATCGCCGAAGCGCAGTTCAAGGCGGTCGCGCGTGCCTTGCGCGATGCGATCGCCATCGACCCGCGCGAGAGCGGCATACCCAGCACCAAGGGAGCATTGTGACGACAGCCGTCGTCTGGTTCGCCGTCGGCGGCCTGCTCGTCGGCGGTGCCATCGCGTTCGCGCAGCAGAAGAAACCCGTGTGGACGTCCATCCTCCTCGTCATAACCGCGGCGCTGTGCGTGTGGTGGGGGGTCGTCAACGTGCAGGCCGCATGATGAAGGCCGATGTCGCCGTTCTCGACTACGGGTCGGGAAACCTGCGCTCGGTCGTGCGCGCCGTCGAACGCGGCGGTGCGTCGGTCGTCCTTACCGCGGACTTCGAGACCGCCGCGCGCGCCGACGGGCTGGTGGTGCCTGGTGTCGGCGCCTACGCCGAATGCATGCGGGGTCTGCGTGCCGTCCAAGGTGACCGGATCGTCGGCCGGCGACTGGCCGGCGCGCGGCCGGTGCTGGGCATCTGTGTGGGCATGCAGGCGATGTTCGGCCAGGGGATCGAGCACGGCATGGTCTCGGAGGGATGCGCGGAGTGGCCGGGCACCGTCGAACGCCTGGAGGCCGATGTCATACCGCACATGGGCTGGAACACCGTCGAGGCCCCAACGGGCTCGCAGATGTTCGCCGGCATCGACGACGAACGGTTCTACTTCGCGCACTCCTACGGCGTCCGCGCCTGGGAGCTGCGCGCCGAGCCCCCGTTCCCGTCGCCGCAGGTGACGTGGACGACGTACGGTCCCGACCGGTTCGTCTCTGCAGTCGAGAACGGCCCGCTCTGGGCCACGCAGTTCCACCCCGAGAAGTCCGGCGACGCCGGGGCGGCGCTGCTTCGCAACTGGCTCGGCCAGCTCTGATCTGCCGCGGGTTCTTGAGTTCCGAAGGAATCGACTTGGTGGCTGCGATAGCGACCACAAGTCGATTCCTTATCCGCCGGCTGAACCAGGTGGCGATGGCGGCGCGACTTACCTTCGCGCAGACTGTGCTGTGTGACCTCCTACATCTCGCACACGTCGGTCGACTGCCGCAACGCCTATGAGCTTTCCGAGTGGTGGAAGCAGGTGCTCGGATACGTCGACGTCGCCGACGACCCCAACGAGCCGGGCCACGACGAGTGCATGATTCTCTCGCCCGAGACCGGCCACCGGCTGTTGTTCATCGAGGTGCCCGAGGACAAGCAGGTCAAGAACCGGATCCACCTCGACCTCAGACCGGCGGATCGGACGCAGGCCGAGGAGGTGGACCGCTTGGAGGGCATCGGCGCCACCGAGCTCGCCGATCTCCGTGGTAAATGGGGGGAAGGTACTGGCTGGGTCGTCCTCGCCGACCCCGAGGGCAACGAGTTCTGCATGTTGCGCAGCGAAGCCGAGCGCGGCGATCCCGAGGGCTGAACACACGTCTCGCACACTGGAAGGTGTACGATACGTGTATGGCCAAGCTTCGCACCAACATCGAGATCGAGGACGTCCACGTTCGCACGATCATGGATCGCTTCGGGGTCCGGACCAAGACCGAAGCCGTCGACCTCGCACTTCGCCACTTGGCCGGCCAACCCATGACCCGCCAGGAGGCCATCGAGATGCGAGGTGCGCACGCCATCGACGCGCCGCCGGCCGATGTCATGCCTCGTGGGGCCGCGTGATCCTTGCCGACACCTCCGCCTGGGTGGAGTACGACAGAGCAACCGGGAGAGCAGTCGACAAGCGCATGACCGCGCTGATCGCCGAGGGCGGACCGTTGGCGGTGACCGAGCCCGTCATGATGGAGGTCCTGGCCGGTGCACGCAGCGGCCAACGCGAATCAGACCTGCGCCGCCTGCTGCTCGGGTTCGACCTGCTTCGCTTCGACGCACAGGTCGACTTCGAGGGCGCCGCACGCATCTACCGACAGTGTCGCCGCGCCGGGTTCACACCGCGAGGCATGCTCGACTGCATGATCGCCGCCGTCGCCTGGCGTTACGGCGCTGCCCTGCTCGCCTACGATGTCGATCTCGATCGCGTCGCGCGGGTCGTCGGCATCGACCTCGACGAGGCATGACGTGAGCGCTCTGCAGCTGTTGCCCGCCGTGGACGTCGCCTCGGCACAGGCAGTGCGCCTGGTCCAGGGTGCGGCCGGGAGCGAGACCACCTACGGCGACCCGCTCGATGCCGCGATGTCCTGGCAGGACGGCGGCGCGGAGTGGATCCACCTCGTGGACCTCGACGCCGCGTTCGGCCGGAGGGCAAACACCGAGCTGCTCGCGCTCGTGGTGGCGAGCCTGGATGTCAAGGTGGAGCTCTCCGGTGGTATCCGCGACGACGCGTCGCTGAACACGGCACTGGCGACGGGGTGCGTGCGCGTCAACCTCGGAACCGCTGCCCTGGAAGACCCGGTGTGGTGCGCGCGGGCGATCGCCGAGCACGGCGACAAGATCGCGGTCGGTCTGGACGTGAGAGGTCGGACACTGGCCGCGCGCGGTTGGACGCAGGACGGTGGCGACCTGTTCGAGGTGCTCGAGAGGCTCGAACGAGACGGGTGCGCCCGATACGTGGTGACCGACGTGACCAAGGACGGCACGCTGCAGGGCCCGAACCTCGACCTGTTGAGTCGGGTCTGCGCCGCCACCGACAAACCGGTCGTCGCCTCGGGCGGAGTCTCCAGCCTTGACGACCTTCGGGCGATCGCCGCCCTGACCAGCGTGGGAGTCGAGGGCGCGATCATCGGGAAGGCGCTCTACGCAGGAGCGTTCACGCTCCCGGAGGCGCTCGCCGCTGTCCGGCACGCCTGACCTCGCGCCGCCCGGTCCGGCCGCGAACGCCACGGCCGCACGGCGCCTGGTTCGCGTCCGCCGCACCGGCATGCCTATCGTCGGGTACGTGAGCCTCGCCGTCCGCGTCATCCCGTGCCTCGACGTCCACGCCGGCCGGGTCGTCAAAGGTGTCAACTTCGTCGACCTGCGTGACGCCGGGGACCCGGTCGAGATGGCCAGGGTCTACGACGCAGAAGGCGCCGACGAGCTGACCTTCCTCGACATCACCGCATCCTCCGACGCCCGCGAGACCACCCGGGAGGTCGTGAGCCGCACCGCCGAGCAGGTGTTCATCCCGTTGACCGTCGGCGGCGGCGTACGAACACCCGCAGACGTCAACACCCTGCTCCGAGCCGGAGCGGACAAGGTGGGCATCAACACCGGTGCCATCGACCGACCAGAGGTGATCGCCGAGATCAGCAGCCGCTTCGGTTGCCAGGTGCTCGTCCTCAGCGTCGACGCGCGCCGCAGCAGCAGCCAGCCCTCCGGCTTTGAGGTGACCACCCACGGCGGGCGGCGATCGGCCGACATGGATGCCGTGGAGTGGGTTCGTCGTGCGGCTGCGCTCGGTATCGGTGAGGTCCTGCTCAACTCGATGGACGCCGACGGCACCAAAGACGGCTTCGACCTCGAGCTGATATCGGCGGCCCGCGCCGCCACCGGCGTCCCGATCATTGCCAGCGGGGGTGCCGGCGAGGCCAAGCACTTCGCGCAGGCCGTCGACGCCGGCGCCGACGCCGTCCTCGCGGCCAGTGTCTTCCACTTCGGCGAGCTCACCGTCGGTGACGTCAAGCAGGCGTTGCGCGACGCCGGTCACACGGTCCGATGAGCGAGGTCGGCACCGATGAAGACCTGGTCGACCGCCAACGCGTCCACGACCGCGGTCTCACACGTCGTGGCTTCGGTGTCCTCGGCATCGGCATGCGCGAGCAGCGCGGCATGTTCGCCCTTGCCGTGCTCGGCAGCCTCGTCTACGGCACCTTGACCGTTGCCGACGCATTGGTGCTGGGCTGGGCCACCGACAACCTCATCGCACCGTCGTTCGCGCGAGGTGACGTCGTCAGCAGCGCGGCTGTGGTGACCGCGCTGCTGTTCATCAGTGTTGCCCTGCTCCGCGCGGGTGGTGTCATCGGCCGCCGTCTGGCCGGCGGCATCGTCTACTACCGGCTGATGGCCGACTACCGCCGCCGGGTCACCCGCCGCTACCTGGCCCTGCCGATGGCCTGGCACCACCGCCACCCGACCGGCCAGCTGCTCTCCAACGCCAACGCCGACGTCGAGTCGACCTGGGCCGTCATGATGCCGCTCCCGATGGCGATCGGCGTCATCGCCATGCTCGTGGCCGCCATCGTCGCGATGCTGCTCGCCGACGTGGTGCTCACCGTCGTCGGCCTCGTCATCTTCCCGCTGCTCTTCGTCATCAACGTGGGGTACCAGCGGAAGCTGTCGCCGCGGGTGACCGTCGCGCAGTCCTTGCGCGGCGACGTCAGCGCCGTGGCGCACGAGTCCTTCGACGGCGCGCTCGTCGTCAAGACCATGGGCCGCGAGGCCGAGGAGACCGAACGCTTCGCCGAGGTGACGATGCGGTTGCGGGACGCCAACATCGCCGCCGGACGCATTCGGAGCCTGTTCGACCCCGTCCTCGAGGCGTTGCCGAGCATCGGCGTCCTGCTCGTCGTCGTCCTCGGCGTCGAGCGGGTCATGTCGGGCGCGACCCAGCCGGGCGACGTCGTCCAGGTCGCCTACCTGTTCACCGTCGTCGCCTTCCCGTTGCGAGCATTCGGGTGGGTCCTCGGTGAGCTGCCGCGCAGCGTCGTGGGATGGGACCGGATCAGGTACGTGCTCGACTCCCGCGGAGAGATGCCGTACGGCACCGAGGCGCTGCCCGGCGGGGGAGCGGTTCGCCTGGACGTCGGCGACCTCCGCTTCGGGTACGCCGGCCAGCCGGTGCTGGACGGTCTGGGCTTCGGGGTCGACGGTGGCAAGGTGGTGGCGGTCGTCGGCCTCACCGGCGCCGGCAAGAGCACGCTCACCTCGCTCCTGATTCGGCTGGTTGACCCCGACGACGGGACGATTCGCCTCGACGGCGTCGATCTGCGTGCGCTCACCCACGACTCGCTCGCCGACAGCGTCGCGCTCGTGCCGCAGCAGACCTTCCTGTTCGACGACACCGTGCGAGAGAACGTCACCCTCGGTGCGCCGCTGGACGACGCGCTGGTGTGGGAGGCGTTGCGCACCACCCAGGCCGACGCGTTCGTCGCCGCGCTCCCCGACGGGCTCGACGCCGAGCTCGGTGAGCGTGGGACGACCCTGTCCGGCGGTCAACGCCAGCGGCTGGCGCTCGCCCGTGCCCTGGTCCGCTCGCCGCGGCTGCTTGTCATGGACGATGCCACCAGCGCACTGGACGCCGACGTCGAGCAGCGCATACTCGGGGCGCTTGCGCGCAGGACCGCGGGCGGCACCGGGCCGACGGTCCTCGTCGTCGCCTACCGCAAGGCCACCATCGCGCTGGCCGACGAGGTCTTGTTCCTCTCCGCGGGCAGCTTGGCCGATCGCGGCACCCACGCCCAGCTGGTGGAGCGCAACACCGCCTACCGTGACCTGGTGGACGCCTACGACCAGGCCCGCGAGGCGGCCACGTGAGCGCTGGCGCGCGCCGGGTGGAGGACGCCGAACCTCTCGGCGCGATGGCCGTCCTGCGCCGGGGATTCGCACTGTCGCCCGCGCTGCGCGACGGAATCGGTCTGACCATCGTCCTGGCGATCCTCAGCACCGCCGGCGGCACCGTCGTGCCGGTGATCATCCAGGTTGCCGTCGACGACGGACTTGCCACCGGCACCGGCATCGACCGCGGTGGCATCTTGCGGTACGTCGCCGTCGCGGTGGTGATCGTACTCGCCACGGCCGTGTGTGCGTACCGCATGAAGGTCCGGCTGTTCCAGGCCAGCGAGAACGGTCTCGCGCAGCTGCGGGTACGGGCGTTTCGGCACGTGCACGACTTGTCGATGCTGACGCAGAACGCCGAGCGCCGCGGCTCGCTGGTGTCGCGGGTCACCTCCGACATCGACCAGGTCTCGCTGTTCTTGCAGTTCAACGGCGTGATGATCATCGTCAGCCTCGGCCAGATGCTGGTCGCCACGATCGTCATGGCCTACTACTCCTGGCAGCTGACGATCGTCGTCTGGGTCTGCTTCCTGCCGCTGATCGCCAGCCTCTCGTTCTTCCAGAAGCACATGGCCGCGGCGTACGACAGGGTGCGCGCGAGTGTGGGGGACATGCTCGCGGTGATCGCCGAACCCGTGGTCGGCGCCGCCGTCGTGCGGTCCTACGCGGTCGAGCGTCGCACCCAGCGGCGGATCGACACCGGGATCAACGCCAACTACGTGGCGCAGGTGCGCGCCCAGCGGCTCGTCGCGGTCACCTTCGCCTCCGCGGGAGTCGCCGCAGGCCTCGCCAACGCCAGCGTGGTGGTGCTGGGTGTCGTGCTCGGGGTCAGCGGCACCTTGAGCATCGGCACCGTCCTCGCCTTCGCCTTCTTGGTCTCGCTCTTCGTCGGACCGGTCCAGGTGGCCACCCAGGTCATCACCGAGGCACAGAACGCGATCTCGTCGTGGCGGCGGGTGATCGAGGTGCTGGACACGCCGGCGGACGTCGTCGACCCCGGGCCTGGGGGCCGGGTGCTCGACCGCGGACCGGTCACCGCCGTCTTCGACCACGTGACCTTCGCCTACCCCGGCGGACCGCCGGTGCTGCGGGACGTGAGCGTACGGATCGAGCCCCGCGAACGAGTAGCCGTCGTCGGCGAGACCGGCTCGGGCAAGACGACGTTCGCCAAGCTGCTGACGCGACTGATGGACCCGGCCGACGGCGTCGTGTGCCTCAACGACGTGCCGGTCACGGACCTCGCCTTCGCCTCACTGCGCGAACGCGTCGTGATGGTCCCGCAAGAAGGCTTCCTCTTCGACGCGACCTTGGCAGCTAACCTGCGCTACGGCAAGACCTCGGCCACCGACGCCGAGCTTGTCGCCGCGGTGCACGACCTCGAGCTCGGTGAGTGGTTCGCCTCCCTCCCCGCCGGCCTGCAGACCAGAGTCGGTCAACGCGGTGAGTCGCTGTCCGCCGGCGAGCGGCAACTCGTCGCCCTCGTTCGTGCCTTCCTCGCCGACCCCGACCTGCTGGTCCTGGACGAGGCGACAAGTGCGGTCGACCCGCAGACCGAGCTGCGTGCAACGCGCGCGCTCGAACAGCTGCTCGCGGCGCGGACGTCGGTCACGGTCGCACACCGGCTGTCGACCGCCGAGTCCGCCGACCGGGTGCTCGTCTTCGACCGCGGCCGGCTGGTCGAGGACGGCACCCACACCGCCCTCGTCGCAGGTGGCGGCGTCTACGCCCGGCTCCACGCCAGCTGGGTGGCGCAGTCCCACCTCGCCTAGGGCGTACGTTTGACCCGTGTCCGGTCTCGACCCGGCCGTGGCGGCGCGGCTCAAGCGCGACGCCGACGGCCTCATTCCCGCTGTCGTCCAGTCGGTCGACACCGCCGAGGTGCTGATGGTGGGCTGGATGGACGACGAGGCGCTGCACCGTACCCTCAGCACCGGGCGTACGACCTTCTGGAGCCGGAGCCGCGGCGACTACTGGGTCAAGGGCGAGACGTCGGGCCACGTCCAGTGGGTGCGCGACGTCCGGCTGGACTGCGACGGCGACACCGTTCTCGTCAAGGTCGAGCAGGTCGGTCCTGCCTGTCACACCGGCGACCGCACCTGCTTCGACGCCGGGCGGCTGCCGCTCGTACGCCACGATGACTAGTCACCGCGCGTTCGCCGCGACCATCGTCACTGGCATCGTCGTGGGCGGCGCCGCCTTCCTGGCCACCGCTCGCGCGTGGTCCGAGGTCCGGATCACCTCCTCGGGCATGCCATCGGATGTCGTCGAGGTCACCGGCTCACAAGCCGTGCCGATCGTCAGCGCCATGTGCCTCGTCGTCATGGCGGGCTCCATCGCGGTGCTCGCGGCGGCACGGTGGCTGCGCGTCGTCGTCGGAGTCGTGATCGCCGCTGCCGCTGCCATCGGGGTCGCGTACGTCGTTTCCGCGTCCGGCGCGCTGCGCGACGCGGTCGTCGTCGCGACAGCGCAGTCGCCGGCGATGACCGGTGACAGCACCGCGCAGCTGCGAACAGCCGCCGCCGCCGATGCGACGCCGTGGCGGTGGGCCACCCTCGTACTGCTGCTGGTCGCGGGCCTCGTCGGGGTGGCCGTCGTCATGTTCGGACGTCAGTGGCCTGTCATGGGACGTCGGTACGAGGCGCCGTCGCGAGCCGACGATCGCGTCGGTCGTCGCGGCGAGACGTCGGAGGCCGATCTGTGGAGGGCGCTGGACCGGGGCGACGACCCGACCGGTTGAGCACTACGCTGGCCGGAGCCCGGCCGCTCCTGATCCGAAGAGGTTCTCCCATGCACGGTTCTTCCCCCGCCGCCTGGACGGCGGTCACGCTCTGCCTCATCGGGTTCACCGTCGGGGGAATCGCGCTGGTGATCGGCCCGAGCTGGTCGATGTTCACGGTGGGTGTGGTGTTGACGTTGTTGTCCGGCGTCGCCGCGAAGGTGATGTCAGCGGCCGGTTACGGGAGCAAAGCCACACATTGACCGCTTGATCCTCCTCACCGCTATGGTGTTGCGCAGCCCGCCGGAAGCCGAGACGCGGTCGTCGGCCATAGCCAAGGAGTATCGACGTGTCGGACCAATATCCACCGGGATCCCAGCCACCAGAAGGCGACGGTTCGGGCGACCAAGCTCCCGGTTACGGTCAGCAGCCTCCGGGCTACGGCCAGCAGCCGCCCGCCTACGGGCAGCAGCCGGGCTACGGCCAGCAGCCACCCGCATTCGGGCAGCAACAGGGCTACGGCCAGCCGAACGCAGGCCCCGGCGCCGGTTACGCCTCCTGGGGACAACGCGTCGGCGCCTACCTGATCGATGTCCTGATCGGAGCGGTGCCGTTCTACATCCTGTACTTCATCGGGATCGCGTTGGCAACCGGCTCCACCGAGTACGACCCGGCGACAGGGACCTTCGAGAGCTCCGGCGGCAACCCGCTGGGGATCGTGTTCATCCTGCTCGGCTTCGCCGTGCTCATCGCATGGATCGTCTACAACTGGGGCATGAAACAGGGCAAGACCGGTTCCACGGTCGGCAAGGGCATCCTCAACATCGCGTGCGTCAAGGAGGCCGACGGTCAGCCGCTCGGCGTCGGACTGTCCATCGGACGCTACTTCGTCCACATCCTCGATGCCATCCCGTGCTACATCGGGTTCTTGTGGCCGCTGTGGGATGACAAGAAGCAGACGTTCGCCGACAAGATCCTCAACACCATCGTGGTCAAGAGGTAGTGGCGCACCCGGCGACCAGCACCGACCGTCCGCCGGCTGGATCGACCAGATCCGGCCGGTGGACGGCGATGCGGACGCCGATGGCCGTCGGGGCTGCTGGACTCGCGAGTGTCACGCTGCTGCACGTGCGTGACCCGCACGCCTACGGATCGTACGGGCTGTGCCCCTTCCGTGCGCTCACCGGACTGTGGTGCCCGGGGTGTGGCGGCCTGCGGGCGGTCAACGACCTGACCCATCTGGAGTTCGGCGCCGCCGTGTCCAGCAACGTCGTCGTCGTGGCACTGGTCCTCGTCGTCGGCGTGGCGTTCCTGTGGTGGTTGCCGCGGCGGTGGCGCGGCGAGAACGCACGCATGCTCGTGCTCGACGCGCGGGGGGCGACCGTGGTGCTCGCGCTGCTGGCCGTGTTCACGATCGTGCGCAACACGCCGTGGGGAGCATCGCTCGCGCCCTGAACGCGGCGGTCAGTTGGTCTCGAAGTTGTAGCTGAAACCGCCGGTGGCCAGGCTGACCACGACCCACAGGATCCACAGGACCACCGAGATGATGCCGATGATGAAGCCGGCCTTGGCCAGGCCCGCACCGCTCTGGCGCCCGCCGGAGGCAGCGATCTCGGTCTGAGCGCTCTTGCCCAGCACGATCCCGGCGATTCCGATCGGGGCGCAGCACAGACCAAGGATCCCGGTCACCAGAGCCCACGTCGCTTTGGGGTTGGTCTTCTGCGGCCCGGCCGATTCGCCGGAGTATCCGCCGTCGGGTGGAGGAGGTGGGTAGCTCACGGGCAATCCCTTCAACGGTGATGGTGCGAGGATCGTACTGGTACAACCGTTCAGTTGTCCCCCAGCGGCGGCCACCCGCTTCGACGGCCGGAGCAGCGGTCGTTACCCTGAGTGGAGATCGACTTCGAATCCAGCGCCGGAGGTGGTGAGGTGTCATGACCGTCCTCGACGACATCCTCGCCGGCGCTCGGATCGATCTCGAGCAGCGGATGGCCGACGTCAGCCTCGACCACCTCAAGCAGCAGGCCGCGCGCCAGCAGCCCGCTCTCGACCCGATGCCCCTGTTCCTCGCCGACGGTGTCTCGATCATCGCCGAGGTCAAGCGGGCGAGCCCCAGCAAAGGTGCCCTGGCCACCATCAAGGACCCCGCCGCGCTGGCGCAGGACTATGCCGCCGGTGGCGCGGCGGCGATCAGTGTCCTGACCGAGCAGCGCCGCTTCGGCGGCACGCTCGCGGATCTTCGGGCCGTTCGCGCCGTCGTCGACGTACCCCTGCTGCGCAAGGACTTCATCACCACCTCCTACCAGCTCTGGGAGGCGCGGGCCGTCGGCGCCGACATGGCACTGCTCATCGTGGCCGCCCTCGACCAGGCTGCACTCGTCTCGTTGATCGAACGCGCAGTCTCGATCGGTCTGACGCCGTTGGTCGAGGCGCACGACGAGGCCGAGCTCGAGCGCGCACTTGACGCCGACGCCCGGCTGATCGGCCTCAATGCTCGCGACCTCAGGACCCTCGAGGTCGACCGGACCACGTTCGGCCGGCTCGCCCCCCGCATTCCCGACGGTGTCGTCCGGGTGGCCGAGTCAGGGGTACGCGGGCCGCGGGACGTCATCGAGTACGCCCGCGCCGGAGCCCACGTGGTGCTCGTGGGGGAGACCCTCGTACGCGGCGGTGACCCGCGCGCGAGCGTGGCCGACCTGGTCGCGGCCGGCGCGCACCCTGCACTGCAGCAGCGGTGGTGACGACCATCAGCATCCCCACGTCAGACACCTCCGCGCTGCCTGATGCACGCGGACACTTCGGCCGGTTCGGTGGCCGGTTCATGCCCGAGGCGCTGATCGCGCCACTCGACGAGCTCGAGGCGGGATGGAAGTCGGCCATGGCCGACCCGGTCTTCACCGCCGAGCTCGACCACATGCTCAGGGTCTACGCCGGTCTGCCCAGCATGCTCTACGACGCGACGCGGTTGTCCGAGGTCGCCGGTGCCCGGATCCTGCTCAAGCGTGAAGACCTCAACCACACCGGCGCCCACAAGATCCGCAACGTGCTCGGCCAGGCGTTGCTGACCAAGCGGATGGGCAAACCACGCGTCATCGCCGAGACCGGTGCCGGCCAGCACGGGGTCGCCTCGGCCACCGCCGCGGCCTACCTCGACCTCGAGTGCGTCGTCTACATGGGCGAGGTCGACACCGTGCGTCAGGCGCTCAACGTCGCCCGCATGCAGATGCTCGGGGCCACCGTCGTCCCGGTCGGCACCGGCAGCCGTACCCTCAAGGACGCCATCAACGAGGCGATCCGCGACTGGGTCGCCAACGTGGAGACGACCGCCTATCTGTTCGGGACGGCCGCCGGCCCCCATCCCTTCCCCGCGATGGTGCGCGACTTCACCCGTGGCATCGGTGATGAGGCCCGCGCGCAGTGCCTGCAGCTGATCGGCCGGCTGCCGGACGCAGCGGCGGCGTGTGTTGGCGGAGGCTCCAACGCGATCGGACTCTTCGCCGGCTTCCTGGACGACGCCGAGGTGGCGTTGTACGGGTTCGAGGCCGGAGGTGACGGCGTCGACACCGCACGTCACGCCGCGAGTATCACCGGCGGTGACGTGGGTGTGCTGCATGGCGCGCGGTCGTTCCTGCTGCAGGACGCCGACGGCCAGACGCTGGAGTCACACTCGATCTCCGCGGGTCTGGACTATCCCGGTGTCGGTCCCCAACACGCGTTCCTGGCCGAGTCAGGGCGCGCGACGTACCGCCCCGTCACCGACGCCGAGGCGATGACGGCGTTCGACCTGCTGTGCAAGACCGAGGGCATCATCTGCGCCATCGAGTCCGCGCACGCGGTCGCCGGCGCACTCACCCTCGCCAAGGAGCTCGGCCAGGATGCCGTGATCCTCGTCAACCTGTCCGGTCGCGGGGACAAGGACGTCCACACGGCGGCTGAGTACTTCGGACTGCTGCGGGACGGGGACCCGGCGTGACCGCGCTGTCGGACACCCTCGGGCGGCTCCGGGCCGACAACCGACCCGCCCTGGTGGGCTACCTTCCCGCAGGGTTTCCCGATGTCGAGACATCGATCCGCGCGACGACCGCGATGGTCGAGGCCGGCGCCGACGTCGTCGAGGTCGGCCTGCCGTACAGCGACCCGGTGATGGACGGTCCGGTCATCCAGGCCGCGGCCGATGCCGCACTGTCCGCCGGCGTCCGGGTGACCGACGTGTTCGAGGTCGTGCGTCAGACCGCTGCCACGGGCGTACCGACGGTGGTCATGACGTACTGGAACCCCGTCGAGCGCCACGGCGTCGCCCGGTTCGCCGCCACGCTCGCCGAAGCCGGGGGGTGCGGTCTCATCACCCCGGACCTCGTACCGGACGAGGCCGAGGAGTGGAGCAACGCGGCCAAGGACAACGGCCTGGACCAGATCTTCCTCGTCGCGCCCTCATCGACCGACGAACGGCTCGCCATGACCGCGGCGGCGTCGAGCGGGTTCGTCTACGCGACGTCGGTGATGGGCGTCACCGGCTCCCGCGCAGCGACCAGCACCCGCGCGCCGGAGCTTGTACGACGGCTCCGCGGCGTCACCGACCTGCCGGTCGGCGTCGGACTCGGCGTGAGCAACGGCGACCAGGCCGCCGAGGTCGGTGGCTTCGCCGACGCAGTGATCGTGGGATCGGCGTTGGTCCGGTGCCTCCTCGACGCGCACGGCGACCACGACGCCGGCATCGACGCCCTGCGCGACCTGACCGCCGACCTGCGTGCCGGCGTCGAGCGGGCCCGCTAGCGCCGGCGCTACTGTTGCCTCGATGATCTTCGCCTTCCTTCCCAGCCCCGCCCAGGGCGTGTGGCACCTCGGACCACTGCCGATCCGTGCGTACGCGCTGTGCATCATCGCCGGTGTCGTCGTGTGCATCTGGATGAGCGAGCGACGCTGGGCCGCGCGCGGCGGTCGCGCCGGCACGATCTCCGACGTCGCCGTGTGGGCGATCCCGTTCGGTCTCGTCGGCGCGCGGCTCTACCACGTCATCACCGACGCGCAGCTGTACTTCGGCGCCGGCCGCGATCCTGTCTCGGCTTTGTACATCTGGAACGGCGGCCTCGGCATCTGGGGTGCCGTCGCCTTGGGCGCGCTCGGTGCCTACATCGGATGTCGTCGTCACGGCGTGTCGCTGCTGGCGTTCGGTGATGCCATCGCTCCAGGCATCTTGGTGGCCCAGGCGATCGGCCGGTTCGGCAACTGGTTCAACCAGGAGCTCTACGGGCGGCCCACCGATCTGCCCTGGGCCTTGGAGATCGACCCGCAGAACCGCCTCGCCGGCTTCGAGCAGTTCGCCACCTTCCACCCGACCTTCTTGTACGAGGCGCTCTGGAACCTGGTGGCGGCAGCAGCGATCGTGTGGCTGGACCGCAGGCTCCGCCTCGGTGGCGGGCGGGTGTTCGCGCTCTACGTCGCCTTCTACACCGTTGGCCGCGGGCTCATCGAAAACCTCCGGATCGACGCCGCGAACGAGTTCGGTCCGTTCCGCCTCAACGTGTGGACCTCGCTGGTGCTCTTCGTCCTCGCCGTCGCGTACCTGTTCTGGAGCGGCCGGCGGGGAGTTACCCGCGAGGACCAGGTGCAGCTTCCGGCGGCTGATCCGGACCGGAGCGACGGCGCCAGCGCAGACGACGCCGACGACTCCGACGACTCCGACGACTCCGACGACGACTCTGACGACGAGCTGGCGACCCGACCGCAGGACAGCCAGTCTGCAGATGACGATGCGCGACCCACGGCGTAGCGTCGCGGTATGACTGTTCCCTCCCGCGGTGCCGGCACCGGTGGCTCGATCATCCATGAGCACCCCGACGTCACCGGCGGCTGGCTCCGGCCGGCGGTGTTCGGGGCGATGGACGGGCTCGTGTCCAACTTCGCCCTCCTCATGGGCGTCGCCGGTGGCAGCGCCGCGGGCAACACCAAGCCCGTGATCCTCGCCGGGCTCGCCGGGCTCGCGGCCGGTGCCTTCTCCATGGCGGCGGGGGAGTACACCTCGGTGGCCAGCCAGTCCGAGTTCGCCCGCGCCCAGGTCGACATCGAACGCGTCGAGATCACCGCCAACGACGCCGGCGAGCAGGCGGAGCTCGCCGAGATGTACGTGCAGAAGGGCTTGTCGGCCGAGCTCGCGACCGAGGTCGCGGCACAGATCCACGACGACCTGGAGAACGCCGTCCGGGTGCATGCCCGCGAGGAGTTCGGCGTCGACACCGACGACCTCGCCTCGCCGCGACTCGCCGCGGCATCGTCCTTCCTGGCCTTCGCCGTCGGCGCGCTCATCCCGCTGCTCCCGTTTCTCATCGGCATCACGAGCCTGTGGCCGACCATCGCGGTGTCGCTGGCTGCGCTGTTCGGCTGCGGCGCTGTCGTCACCCGCGTCACCGACCGGCCCTGGTGGCTCGGGGGCGCCCGCCAGCTCGTGCTCGGTTCGCTCGCGGCCGCGCTCACGTATCTCGTGGGTGACCTCGTCGGGGCCAGCGGCATCTGACCCGGTAGGCCCAATCAGACGTCGACCCACCGGAGGGTGGCAGTCGTGTAATCTGACCCTGCTGTACCAGGGCCAACGTCGTCCCTTGAACTCTTCTCTCGATTCACGCGAGCGATTCCCACACGACGACGGGAGGTGCCCGGTGCACGCAATCCCTGCGCCCCAAGGCTTGTACGACCCACAGCACGAGCACGACGCGTGCGGTGTGGCGTTCGTGGCCACCCTGACCGGTGTGGCCAGCCACGACATCGTCCTCAAAGGCCTGACCGCTCTTCGCAACCTGGACCACCGGGGCGCGTCCGGCGCCGAACCCGACTCCGGCGACGGGGCCGGCATCGTGATGCAGGTCCCGGACGAGTTCCTGCGCGGCGTCGTCGACTTCGAGCTGCCGTTCGCCGGGGCGTACGCCGTCGGGATGGCCTTCCTGCCCACCGACCCGGACGAGGCCGCGAAGTCCCGCGCGAGGATCGAGCAGATCGCCGAGGACGAGAGCCTGCAGGTGCTCGGCTGGCGGGACGTGCCCGTCGTCCCCGAGCTGCTCGGCGCCACCGCCCGCGGGTGCATGCCGACGTTCGCGCAGCTCTTCCTCGCAGGTGCCGCCGGACGGATCACCGGCATTGCCCTGGACCGTCAGGCCTACTGCCTGCGCAAACGCGCCGAGCACGAGATCGGCGTGTACTTCCCGTCCTTGTCGGCGCGCACCCTGTGCTACAAGGGCATGCTGACCACCGACCAGCTCGATCGCTTCTTCCCCGACCTCCTCGACGAGCGCATCGCCTCGGCGGTGGCGGTCGTGCACAGCCGCTTCTCCACCAACACGTTCCCGAGCTGGCCGCTGGCGCACCCGTTCCGCTTCATCGCCCACAACGGCGAGATCAACACTGCTCGCGGCAACCGCAACTGGATGCGGGCCCGCGAGACGATGCTGGCCAGCGGCGTCATCGCTGGCGACCTCGATCGAATCTTCCCGATCATCGACCCTCAGGGCAGCGACTCGGCGTCCTTCGACGAAGTCCTGGAGTTCCTGCACCTGTGCGGCCGGTCGCTGCCCCACGCGGTCCTGATGATGATCCCCGAGGCGTGGGAGAACAACCCCACGATGTCCGCCAAGCACCGCGCCTTCTATGAGTTCCACGCCGCGCTGATGGAGCCGTGGGACGGGCCGGCGTGCGTCGCCTTCACCGACGGCAGCCAGGTCGGTGCCGTGCTGGACCGAAACGGCCTACGTCCCGGCCGCTACTGGGTCACCGCCGACGGGCTCGTCGTGCTCGCCTCGGAGTCCGGCGTCCTCGACCTCGACCCGGCGACGATCGTCCGCAAAGGTAGGCTCGAACCCGGCCGCATGTTCTTGCTCGACCTCGACGAGCATCGCATCATCGAGGACGAGGAGCTCAAGGACGGGCTCGCCAACGCCGAGCCGTACGAGGAGTGGTTGTACTCCGGGCTGATCCGGTTCGAGGACCTGCCCGACCTCGAGCACATCACCCACACGCACTCCTCGGTGCTGCGGCGCCAACAGGTGTTCGGCTACACCGAGGAAGAGCTCAGGCTGTTGGTCGCACCGATGGCCCGCGTCGGCGCCGAGCCGCTAGGTTCCATGGGCACCGACACACCGATCGCGGTGCTGTCCGAACGTCCCCGCCTGTTGTTCGACTACTTCTCCCAGCTGTTCGCCCAGGTCACCAACCCGCCGCTGGACGCGATCCGCGAAGAGCTGGTCACCTCCCTCGCCGGCACCATCGGGCCTGAGGGCAACCTGCTCGTGCCCGGTCCGGCGTCGTGCCGCATGCTGCAGCTTCCTTTTCCGGTGATCGACAACGACGAGCTCGCCAAGATCCGTCACGTCAACCGCCGCGGTGACATGGCAGGGCTCGCCACCCACGTCGTACGCGGGCTCTACTCGGTGAACGGTGGTGCCGACGCGCTGCGGGATCGCCTCGAGGAGATCTGCGCCGAGGCCAGTGCGGCGATCGAGGACGGGGCACGCGTCGTCGTCCTGTCGGACCGGCACTCCACCGCCGACCTCGCCCCCATCCCCTCGCTGCTGCTCACCGGCGCCGTCCACCACCACCTGGTCCGCGAGAAGACGCGCACAAAGGTCGGCCTGATCGCCGAGGCGGGCGACGTGCGCGAGGTGCACCACGTCGCGCTGCTGATCGGGTACGGCGCTGCCGCGGTCAACCCTTACCTCGCGATGGAGAGCGCAGAGGACCTCGCGCGCCGCGAGGTGCTGCTCAACGACATCGAGCCCGAGGCCGCGGTCCGCAACCTCGTCTATGCCCTGGGCAAGGGTGTGCTCAAGGTGATGAGCAAGATGGGAGTCTCCACCGTCGCCTCCTACACCGGCGCCCAGATCTTCGAGGCGGTCGGCCTCAGCGGCGACCTCGTCGAGCGCTACTTCACCGGCACCACCTCCAAGCTCGGCGGTATCGGGCTCGACGTCATCGCCGAGGAGGTACGACTGCGGCACGCCAAGGCGTACCCGACCAGCGGCATCCCGGCCGCACGGCGGCACCTGGAGATCGGCGGCGAGTACCAGTGGCGCCGTGGCGGGTCCGAGCATCTCTTCGACCCCGAGACGGTGTTCCGCCTGCAGCACTCGACCCGCGAGGGGCGGTACGACGTGTTCAAGCAGTACACCCAGCGGGTGGACAGCCAGTCCGAGCGGCTGATGACGTTGCGTGGGCTGCTCCGGTTCGCCGAGGGCGTACGCGAACCGGTCGACATCGAGGAGGTGGAGCCGGTCAGCGAGATCGTCAAGAGGTTCTCGACCGGGGCGATGTCGTACGGCTCGATCAGCGAGGAGGCCCACGCGACCCTGGCGGTCGCGATGAACCGGCTCGGCGGCAAGTCCAACACCGGCGAAGGAGGCGAGCACCCCGACCGGCTGCACGACGAGAGCCGGCGCAGCGCCATCAAGCAGGTCGCGTCGGGACGCTTCGGCGTGACGTCGGAGTACCTCACCAACGCCGACGACCTGCAGATCAAGATGGCCCAAGGCGCCAAGCCGGGCGAGGGCGGGCAGCTGCCCGGCCCGAAGGTCTACCCCTGGATCGCCGAGACCCGCTACTCCACGCCCGGCGTGGGCCTGATCTCGCCGCCACCGCACCACGACATCTACTCCATCGAGGACCTCAAACAGCTCATCCACGACCTCAAGAACGCCAACCCCGCGGCCCGTGTGCACGTCAAGCTGGTCTCGGAGGTCGGCGTCGGCACGGTCGCGGCGGGTGTCTCGAAGGCGCACGCGGACGTCGTGCTCATCTCCGGCCACGACGGCGGCACGGGAGCATCGCCGCTCACGTCCCTCAAGCACGCCGGCGGCCCCTGGGAGCTCGGCCTGGCCGAGACCCAGCAGACGTTGCTGCTCAACGGGCTACGGGACCGGATCGTGGTCCAGGTCGACGGCCAGCTCAAGACCGGCCGTGACGTCATCGTCGCCGCGCTGCTCGGCGGGGAGGAGTTCGGCTTCGCGACAGCGCCGCTGGTCGTCAGTGGCTGCATCATGATGCGGGTGTGTCATCTCGACACCTGCCCGGTCGGCGTCGCCACCCAGAACCGCGCGCTGCGGGAGAAGTTCACCGGCAAGGCCGAGTACGTCGTCAACTTCTTCACCTATATCGCCGAGGAGGTACGCGAGCACCTCGCCGCGCTGGGGTTCCGCACGATCGCCGAAGCCGTCGGGCATGCGGAGATGCTCGATACCGCCCGGGCCGTCGACCACTGGAAGGCCGACGGCCTCGACCTCACGCCGATCCTGCACGTGCCCGACCTCGCCGAGGGTTCCTCGATGCTCTGCTCGCGCAGGCAGGAGCACGGCCTCGAACGCGCACTGGACAACGAGCTGATCGCGTTGTCCGCAGATGCGCTCGAGCGCGGTGAGCCCGTACGCGCCCAGCTGCAGATCCGCAACGTCAACCGCACCGTGGGCACGATGCTCGGCCACGAGGTCACCAAGCGCTACCGCGGCGCCGGACTGCCCGACGACACCATCGACATCACCTTCACCGGGTCGGCGGGACAGTCGTTCGGCGCGTTCGTGCCGCGCGGGATCACCCTGCGGCTCGAGGGCGACGCCAACGATTACGTCGGCAAGGGCCTGTCCGGTGGTCGGATCATCGTCCGCCCCGCACGATCCGCGGCGTTCACCGCCGAGGCGCAGATCATCGCCGGCAACGTCATCGGCTTCGGCGCGACCTCGGGGGAGATGTTCCTGCGCGGGCGGGTCGGCGAGCGCTTCTGCGTACGCAACTCCGGCGCCACGACCGTCGTGGAAGGCGTCGGAGACCACGGGTGCGAGTACATGACCGGGGGCCGGGTGGTCGTGCTCGGTACAACCGGCCGCAACTTCGCGGCCGGGATGAGCGGTGGCGCGGCGTACGTACTGGATCTGGACGTGGCCAAGGTCAACACCGAGATGGTCGAGCTTGGCCCCGTGCCGCCGGAGACGGTCGAGGAGCTGCGGGCACTGCTGCAGCGGCACGCGGAGGAGACCGGATCGGTCGTCGCCGAGGAGCTGTTGGACGGGTGGGACACCGCCGTTGCCCGGTTCACCGAGGTCATGCCGCTGGACTATCGCCGGGTGCTGCGGGCTCGCGCCGCCGCCGAAGAGGCCGGGCTGGACGAGGACGAGACCACCGAGGCGATGATGGAGGCGGCTATCCGTGCCTGATCCCCGAGGCTTCCTCACCACCCCCCGGCAGGTCGCGGACCGACGCCCGGTGCAGGAGCGGGTCAAGGACTGGAACGAGGTCTATCCCGGCGGCCCGGGCAAGGCGCTGCTGCCGATCATCACCGAGCAGGCCGGCCGCTGCATGGACTGCGGCATCCCTTTCTGCCACAACGGCTGCCCGTTGGGCAACCTGATCCCGGAGTGGAACGACCTGGTCTGGCGCGAGGACTGGGAGGAGGCGTTGGAACGCCTGCACGCGACCAACAACTTCCCCGAGTTCACTGGTCGGCTGTGCCCGGCGCCTTGCGAGACCGCCTGCGTCGTCGGCATCAACCGCGACCCGGTGACGATCAAGAACGTCGAGGTCTCCATCATCGACAAGGGCTGGGAGTCCGGACTCGTCCGTCCGGAGCCCCCGGAGTGGCTGACCGGAAAGACCGTCGCCGTCGTCGGCTCGGGGCCGGCCGGGCTCGCCGCCGCCCAGCAGCTGACCAGGGCCGGTCACACCGTCGCGGTGTACGAGCGGGACGACAAGCCTGGCGGCCTGCTGCGCTACGGCATCCCCGAGTTCAAGATGGAAAAGGTCCAGGTCGACCGCAGGATCTCCCAGATGCGCAAGGAGGGCACCATCTTCCGGTGCGGCTCCTCGGTCGGAGACACGGTGACCGGAGCCCAGCTGCGCGAGCGTTACGACGCGGTGGTGCTCGCGATCGGGGCGACCGTGCGCCGCGACCTGCCGATCCCGGGCCGTGAGCTCGGCGGCGTCCACCAGGCGATGGAGTTCCTCCCGCAGGCCAACCGGGTCGCGCTGGGGGAGCGGGTCGAGGACCAGATCAGCGCCGCCGGTAAGGATGTCGTGATCATCGGCGGCGGCGACACCGGTGCGGATTGCCTCGGCACGTCGATCCGCCAGCAGCCGCGGTCCGTCACGCAGCTGGAGATCCTGCCCCGCCCGAGCGAGGAACGACCGCAGAACCAGCCGTGGCCGACGTACCCGATGATCTATCGGGTCTCCTCAGCGCACGAGGAGGCCGGCGAGCGGGTCTACGCCGTCAACACCAAGGAGTTCCTCGGCGACGACGCGGGCAACGTCAGTGCCCTGAGGCTTGTCGACGTCCAGATGGTGGACGGCAGGTTCGAGCCGGTCGAGGACACCGAGCGGGAGATACCCGCACAGCTGGTGCTCTTCGCGATGGGGTTCACCGGGCCGGAGCGCGACGGCCTCGTCGAGCAGCTCGAGGTCGAGCTCGACGAGCGCGGAAACATCCGGCGCGACCGCCACTACATGTCGAGCAAGGACGGGGTCTTCGTCGCCGGTGACGCCGGCCGGGGGCAGTCGCTGATCGTCTGGGCGCTCGCCGAGGGCCGCGCCTGCGCCGCGGGGGTGGACGGGTACCTGTCGGGTTCGACCAACCTGCCGGCACCGATCCCGCCGACGGCGCGCCCGGTCATGGCCTGAGCGCTCGCGGTACCCGTAGGCTGAGACTCGTGCGTAGAGCGAAGATCGTGTGTACCCTCGGCCCCGCGACCGACTCGGCCGAACGGATCTTCCAGCTCGCCGAAGCCGGCATGGACGTGGCCCGCCTCAACATGAGCCACGGCACGTACGAGGACCATGCGCGGATGTACCAGTGCGTGCGTGCGGCGACCGACAGGCTCGGCAAGGCCGTGGCGATCCTGGCCGACCTGCAGGGTCCCAAGATCAGGCTGGGCCGGTTCGCCGGCGGGCCGGTGGAGCTCATGCCCGGCGACCCGTTCGTCATCACCACCGAGGACGTCGACGGTGATGCCCGCCGCTGCTCCACCACCTACAAGGGACTGACCGGTGACGTCACGCCCGGTGATCAGATCCTCATCGACGACGGCCGGGTGCGGCTGCGTGCCACCGCGGTGACGAGCACCGAGGTGACGACGGTCTGCGAGATCGGAGGCACGCTGAGCAACAACAAGGGGATCAACCTCCCCGGCGTACATGTCAGCGTCCCGGCCATGTCCGACAAGGACATCGACGACCTTCGGTGGTCGCTGCGCCTCGGTGTCGACTTCATCGCGCTGTCCTTCGTGCGCAGCGCCGACGACGCCGACGGCGTACGCCGCATCATGCGCGAGGAAGGCATCTTCCGGCCCATCATCGCCAAGATCGAGAAGCCGCAGGCCGTCGACAACCTCGACGACATCATGGACACCTTCGACGGCGTGATGGTGGCGCGCGGCGACCTCGGCGTCGAGCTCCCGCTCGAGGACGTCCCGATCGTGCAGAAGCTGATCGTCGAGATGGCGCGCCGCAACGCCAAGCCGGTCATCGTGGCGACCCAGATGCTCGAGTCGATGATCTCCTCGCCCCGGCCGACCCGCGCCGAAGCGTCCGACGTCGCCAACGCGGTCCTCGACGGCACCGACGCGGTGATGTTGTCCGGTGAGACCAGCGTCGGCAGCTACCCGATCCAGACGGTGCACACGATGGCCCGGATCATCGAGTCGACGGAGATCCACGGGCGACGGCGGATGGCGGCGTACACCTGGACACCGAAGTCCCGCAGCGGCGTCATCTGCCGCGCCGCATCGGAGGTTGCCGAGGCGGTACACGCCCAGTATCTGGTGGCGTTCACGACGTCGGGCGACTCGGCGCGACGCATGACGAGATACCGTTCGCTGGTGCCGGTGATGGCGTTCACGCCCGACCCGGTCGTACGCTCCCAGCTGGCGCTGAGCTGGGGGATCGAGACGTTCTTGGTGCCGATGGTCGAGCACACCGACGAGATGGTGCTGCAGGTCGACCGAGCGCTGCTCATGATCGGCCGCTGCCACGAGGGGCAGGAGGTCGTGATCGTCGCGGGGAGCCCACCCGGTATCCCCGGGTCGACGAACGCCATGCGCATCCACCGCATGGGCGACGCGATCAACGGGGTAGCCCCGGCCTACACCAAGCCGATGGAACGCTGACTCGTCATCCGCAGGTTTTGGCCCCTCGATCCGCAGGTTTGTGCCCCTCACGCCACATCTTCACCAGGTTCTCCTGGTACGCCGTTGCTTCACTTGGGCTGCAACCTAGGAGAGGTGACGGTAGGCCCGGGTCAGTCCGCCCGCGCGGTTGCGTGCCGGTTCCTAGCACGTTGGCTGACGCGCCATAGATCGTCTTGCGGTTACGTGCCGGGTGTGGGACTCGAACTTCCATCTAAGCAGGGACATGCTGACGCGTTTTGGCACCGTTCGGCCCGTGTTTGCGGGCGCTGCGTGGCACGCTGAACGCACCGCGCGGCACGACGAAGCAACGGGATACATCTTCGGCGGGACCACGAGCGGGACCACGGCACACGATCGGGAAGGACAGCGGCTGTGAACCGATGCAGGTGTGAGCGACCAGGACGCACGGGAGGGGCGCGCACGGCTCGAGTGCCGGTGGGTGGGCACAGACCGCCTCGGACGCCACAACCGCCCGCGTGCGGGCACGTACACCGATGCTGAGGTCGACGCGCTGGTCGACGCCGCGATTCGTGCGTGTGGGGACATCACCGCACACTGATCCCACCCGGGTGACCACGACACCACAAGGTCGTCGCGCCCGAGGTC
>JACCZT010000081.1 GCA_013695785.1 Nocardioidaceae bacterium
GATGAGGAAATACCGCGGGCGTGCTGTCAGTGCCGTTCCCCGAGCCCGAAAGCGTCTCGCAGGAGCTCGGTAGCTTCTACAAGGTAGCGATCTCGTTCGCTCCTGTGACTCCTAAAAGCGCTGCTGCTTAGGCACGGTGACCACGACTGTCTCCTCGAGGTCGTAGTCCGGGATCTGCTCCTTTGACAGATGTACCTGAAACCGTCATAAAGTTGTGGAACATTCGATCACCGTCTTCCGATGACAGGAGTGTGAGATGGCCGAAGTCGTGTTGTTCCACCACGTGCAGGGACTCACCGACGGGATGCGCGCGTTCGCCGAGGAGCTGCGCGCAGGTGGGCACACCGTGCACACGCCGGACATCTTCGACGGCGAGCGGCCAGCGACCGTCGACGACGGTGTCGCGCACGTCCGAAGCATCGGGGACGAGTTGCTCGGTGAGCGTGCCGCCCGCGCGGTGGCCGACCTGCCCGAGGAGCTGGTGTATGCCGGCTTCTCCTGGGGTGCCGGCGTGGCGCAGGAGTTCGCCCAGACCCGGCCAGGCTCGCGCGGCGCGCTGCTGTACGAGTCCTGCATGCCGATCACGGGCGAGTGGGCTTTCGGGCCGTGGCCCGACGGGGTACCGGTGCAGATCCACGGCATGGACAAGGACCCGTTCTTCGCGCTGGGCGGTGACATCGACGCCGCCCGCGAGCTGGTCGACACGGTAGGGCCCGAGCTGGCCGAGCTGTTCGTCTACCCCGGCGACCGGCACCTGTTCGCCGACACCTCGCTGCCGTCGTACGACGCGGAAGCGGCGGCGCTGGTGGTCCAGCGATCGCGTGACTTCCTCGACCGGGTCGGCTGACTCAGTCGCCGGCAGCCCGCGCCGTTACCGTGTTCGCATGACCGACCAGGCCACGCCGCAGCTTCCACGAGGCCGTCGGCGTCTCGGACTGGCGTGTGCTTCGAAGGAGCGTGCGCCCACTTTCGTACCAGGTCGTTCTCGGCGGGCGTCGCGCTGCTTGACGCGATCGGCAGGTTGGCCGACGCCGCGAACCATCACCGCGATGTCGACCTGCTGTACGCGGGCGTGACCGTACGCCTGGTTTCGCACGACATCGACGGGTTGAGCGCGCGCGACGTCGAGCTCGCCCGGCAGATCTCTGCAGTCGCGCACGAGCTCGACGTGGACGCCGACCCGACGGCCGTACAGACGGTCCAGGTCTCGATCGACGCGCTCGGCCCCGAGGTTCGGCCGTTCTGGCGCGCGGTGCTCGGGTACCGGGAGAAGGGGTCTGAAGACCTGGTCGACCCCCACGGACGCGGGCCGTCGTTGTGGTTCCAGCGGTTGGACTCGCCGCGCCCGCAGCGCAATCGCATCCACGTCGACATCTCCGTGCCAAGCGATGAGGCCGAGGCCTGCGTGACCACCTGGATGGGCCGCGACTGAGCGCGGTGCCCATCGTCCTTCGTTGCGGCGGTCCAGCAAGGACTTGCCTGATCCATCACGCTAGGGGCGCGGATCACCTCGGGTGAGACGCTCCAAGGCCGCCAGGCCGTCAGGCGTGCCCGGCCAGTGGCGCAGGACCCTCTCCCGTCCCGCACGGCGAATCACGAACCGAAGCGCAATCACCACGAGGACCACATCGTCCGCGTAGCCGAGCACGGGCACGAAATCCGGAATGACATCGATCGGCGACGCCAGGTAGGCCAGCAGCACCCAGAGCCAGGCCCGCACGCGTAGCGGGAGGCTGCGATCCCGGGCGAGACGAGAAAGGAGCCGTACCACGTCCGGGAGAAGGCGCAGCGACGCGCGCAGTCCGGCCTTATCGGGCTTGGCGATCCACAAGCCGCCCACCAGGAGACCCCAGGAGACGGCAAGGACGCACGTCACGCCGATCAGGAGGTGCCACCACATGCTGCGACGCTAGCTCAGGGGATCGGCGGGCCGCCGGTGACCGAGACGGTCGAGCCGGAGGTGTAGCTCGACTCGTCCGAGGTGAGGGATCAGTCGCGCGGCCTGCGCTCGACGATGAACGCGAGACGCTCCAGCGTCTCCTTGTTCCGCCAGTGCAGGACGGCGTTCTGGACCGGCCCAGGAATGAGCGCACCAGGCCCCTTGACCGCTTCCTCGGTGATCGTCACCAGGCACTCAGCGCCTTGCTCCTCGATCGAGATCCGCACCGCTGCCTCTCCACCGGGCCACGCGCGTGCTCGTAGCAGAAGCTCGCGCAGGGGGTACGCCTCCTCGACCTCGGTATCGTCGTCGATCAGGAGCGGCCAGCTGCCGACGGAGTGGTGAATCTTTGAACCCTCCGCAGGCCAGTCGTCGTCGACCTCGCGGATCCGCGAGGCGCCGACCACCCACAGGCCGTACAGCCACCCGTCGCTCAGGACGGCCCAGACGTCCGACGGTGGGGCCTTGATCAGGCGTGAGGTCACACTCGGCATTGACTACAACCTTCCGGTTCGATGTGCTGCGATGGCCGCCCGGGCGGCGTTGGCACCCGGTGCTCCGTGTACGCCGCCGCCAGGATGGGCCGCGGCCGAGCCGAGGTACAGGCCCCGGATCGGGGTACCGGCCCGCCCCAGCCCGGGCACGGGTCGAAAGACCAGCTGTTGGTGCAGGTCGGACGTTCCCCCGTTGATGGAACCCCCGACCAGGTTCGCGTTCCTGCGCTCAAGGTCAGGAGGCGCCAAGACCCGCCGAGCCCTGACCCGCGAGGTGAACCCTGGCGCGTACTTCTCGATCCGACCTTGCATCCGGTCGGCCATGCGCTCGGACTCGGTGTGGTCCCACACGCCGGTGATGTCGTCACCTCCGCCGTCGCTGCGCACCTCCTGCGGTACGTGGGTGTAGGCCCACAGCGACTCCGTACCGGC
>JACCZT010000135.1 GCA_013695785.1 Nocardioidaceae bacterium
GGTCCAGGCGTACGAGTGGACGCCGGCTACGAGCAGGGCGAGACCGTGCCGGGTTCGTTCGACTCCCTGGTCGCCAAGCTGATCGTCACCGGCAGCACGCGCGACCAGGCGCTCGAGCGGTCGCGGCGAGCCCTGGCTGAGTTCGTCGTCGACGGCATGCCGACGGCGATCGGCTTCCACCGCGTCGTGGTCGACGACCCCGCCTTCGTCGGCGACGGCGACTCCTTCGGGGTGTTCACGAGCTGGATCGAGACCGAGTTCGACAACCAGATCGAGCCGTTCACCGGTGACGCCGGGGACGGCGAGCCTCGCGAGCGCGAGCGCCACGTCGTCGAGGTCGGCGGCAAACGACTCGAGGTCGTCCTCCCGGCCGGGCTCGGCTCTGCCACGGCGGGCGAGACCAAGATGGCCAAGCGCGGTGGCGGCAAGAGGGCCGCTGCGGCAGTCAGCGGCGACGCCCTCGTCTCCCCGATGCAGGGCACCATCGTCAAGGTCGCCGTCACCGAGGGGCAGGACGTCGCCGAGGGTGACCTGGTCGTGGTGCTCGAGGCGATGAAGATGGAGCAGCCCCTCAACGCGCACAAGGCCGGCACCATCACCGCCCTGTCCGCCGAGACCGGAGCGACCGTCGGCGCCGGCGCCGCGGTCTGTGAGATCAGCTAGCCCACCTGCCCGATCGGAGCCACGTCTTGTTCGGCAAAGTCGTCGTCGCGAACCGGGGCGAGATCGCCATCCGGGCGTTTCGCGCGGCCTACGAGCTCGGTGTCCGCACGGTTGCGGTGTTCCCCTACGAGGACCGCGGTTCAGAACACCGGCTGAAGGCGGACGAGGCGTACCAGATCGGTGAGCGCGGCCACCCGGTACGCGCGTACCTCGACGCCGCCGGCATCGTGGAGACCGCTGTTGCCTGCGAGGCCGACGCGATCTACCCCGGGTACGGCTTCCTCAGCGAGAACCCGTCGCTGGCGCAGGCGTGCGCCGATGCGGGCATCACCTTCATCGGCCCCAGCGTTGAGGTGCTGCGGCTGACCGGCAACAAGGCCCGCGCCATCGCCGCGGCCCGCGACGCCGGGGTGCCCGTGCTCGCGTCCATCGCGCCGAACCAGGACGCCGGCGAGCTCGTGGCCGCCGCAGAGTCGCTGACGTACCCCCTGTTCGTCAAGGCCGTGGCCGGCGGCGGCGGCCGTGGCATGCGGCGCGTGGACGAGCCCGACCACCTGCGCGAGTCGGTCGAGACCGCGATGCGCGAGGCCGAGGGCGCCTTCGGCGACCCGACCTGCTTCATCGAGCAGGCCGTCGTAGATCCGCGCCACATCGAGGTCCCGGTGCTCGGAGACGCCACCGGCGAGGTCATCCACCTGTACGAACGCGACTGCTCGGTACAACGCCGGCACCAGAAGGTCGTCGAGATCGCGCCCGCGCCCGGGCTCGACCCAGAGGTGCGCGCCCGGATGTGCGCCGACGCGGTGACGTTCGCCAAGTCGATCGGCTACACCTGCGCAGGCACCGTGGAGTTCCTCCTCGACGCCCACGGCGACTACGTCTTCATCGAGATGAACCCTCGCATCCAGGTCGAGCACACGGTCACCGAGGAGGTCACCGACGTCGACCTGGTACAGGCCCAGCTGCGGATCGCGTCGGGCGAGACTCTTGCCGACCTCGGCCTCAGCCAGGACCGCGTCATGGTGCGTGGCGTGGCACTGCAGTGCCGGATCACGACCGAGGACCCCGCCAACGGGTTCCGTCCCGATACCGGCAGGATCACCAGCTACCGCTCCCCCGGCGGTGCCGGGATCCGCCTGGACGGAGGCACGACCTACACCGGCGCCGAGGTCAGTGCGCACTTCGACTCCCTTCTGACCAAGCTGACGTGCCGCGGACGGGACTTCGTCGCGGCCGTCGACCGGGCGCAGCGGGCACTCGCGGAGTTCCGGATCCGCGGAGTGACGACCAACATCTCCTTCCTGATGTCGCTGCTGTCCAACGACGACTTCCGCACCGGAGTCGTGACGACGGCGTTCATCGACGAGCACCCGGAGCTGATGACGCAGCAGAGCTCGGCCGACCGCGGGACGAAGCTGCTCACCTACCTCGCGGACGTCACGGTCAACCAGCCGCACGGCCCCGCACCAGTGAGCGTCGACCCGAGCAGCAAGCTACCGCTGCTCGACCTCCGGGAGCCGGCCCCGCCGGGGTCTCGCCAGCTCCTCCTCGACGTCGGACCCGACGACTTCGCCCGACGGCTGCGCGAGCAACAGCAGGTGGCGGTCACTGACACGACCTTCCGCGACGCACACCAGTCCCTGCTGGCGACCCGCGTGCGATCCATCGACCTGCTCCGGGTGGCACCGTACGTCGCGCGGATGACCCCACAGCTGTGGTCGATCGAGGCCTGGGGCGGCGCCACGTACGACGTCGCGCTGCGGTTCCTGCACGAGGATCCGTGGCAGCGCCTGGCCGAGCTGCGCGAGGCGGTGCCGAACATCTGCCTGCAGATGCTTCTCCGCGGGCGCAACACCGTCGGCTACACGCCGTACCCGACCCAGGTCACCGACGCGTTCGTCGACGAGGCGGCCAGGTCCGGCATCGACGTGTTCCGCATCTTCGACGCCCTCAACGACGTCGAGCAGATGCGCCCTGCGATCGAGGCGGTCCGGCGCGCCGGCGTGGCCGTCGCGGAGGTTGCGCTGTGCTACACCGGCGACCTGTCAGACCCCGACGAGCGGCTCTACGACCTCGACTACTACCTCGGCCTGGCCGATCGGATCGTCGATGCCGGCGCCCATGCGTTGGCGATCAAGGACATGGCCGGGCTCCTGCGCGCCCCGGCCGCTCACACGTTGGTCACCGCGCTGCGCGACCGCTTCGCCCTCCCGGTCCACCTGCACACCCATGACACGCCCGGTGGCCAGCTCGCCACGCTGCTCGCGGCGATCGATGCCGGTGTGGACGCCGTCGACGCGGCGAGCGCGCCGATGTCGGGTACGACGAGCCAACCACCCCTGTCAGCCCTGGTCGCGTGCACCAACCACGGCGCCCGCGAGACCGGCCTGGACCTGGCCGCCATCAACGACCTCGAGCCGTACTGGGAGGCGACCCGGCGCATGTACGCCCCCTTCGAGTCCGGGCTTCCGGCGCCGACCGGACGGGTGTACCACCATGAGATCCCCGGCGGTCAGCTGTCCAACCTGCGCCAACAGGCAATCGCGCTCGGTCTCGGGGAGAAGTTCGAGCAGATCGAGGACATGTACGCCGCCGCCGACGACATCCTCGGCAACATCATCAAGGTCACCCCGTCGAGCAAAGTGGTGGGCGATCTGGCTCTGCATCTCGTCGCCGTCGGCGCGGACCCGGTCGACTTCGCCGAGGACCCCGGCCGCTTCGACGTCCCCGACTCGGTGATCGGTTTCCTGTCCGGCGAGCTCGGCGACCCGCCCGGCGGCTGGCCCGAGCCGTTCCGGGCCAAGGCGCTGGAGGGGCGTGCGCCCAGACCCCCCGAGCAGGCCTTGAGCGAGCAGGACGCCACCGCACTCGAGCAGGACCGGCACGCGACGCTCAACCGGCTGCTCTTCCCTGGCCCCACCGAGGACTTCGAGGGCTCGCGCACCAAGCACGGGGACGTGTCCGTCCTGCCGACCCTGGGCTTCCTCTACGGCTTGTCGCCCGAGGAGGACACCGAGGTGGTGCTCGAGGAGGGCAAGACACTCATCCTCGGGCTCGAAGCCGTCGGTGATGCCGACGAACGCGGGCTGCGCAACGTGATGTGCACCATCAACGGTCAGCTCAGGCCCGTGCTGGTGCGCGACCGGTCGGTCTCCAGCGACGTGACCGAGGCGGAGAAGGCCGACAGCGAAGACCCCAAGCACGTCGCGGTCCCGTTCGCCGGCGTCGTCACCACCCAGGTGTCTGTCGGTGACACCGTCGAGGCAGGTCAGGCCGTCGCGAGCATCGAGGCAATGAAGATGGAGGCCGCCATCACCAGCAGCGAGGCAGGCACCGTCGAGCGACTCGTGATCGACGGCACCCGGCAGGCCGAGGGTGGCGACCTGCTTCTCGTGCTCGCGTGACTAGCGGTTGAACTTGAACCAGGTCGAGCGAAGGCCGAACCCGAACCGCATCGTCTCGCCGCTCACCGTGACCGCTGACCGGCTGCCGACCAGCCGCACCGACCCGACGCGACCGCCCCAGTCTCCGTGGCCGTCGCGCGCCCGCGTGCGCACCTTCTGCAGGGTGCCGATCTGCGGGTAGCGCGACTGGACCGACGATGCACTGATGCGCGTACGCCAGGTGTGGACGTAGTTGCCGGACCAGTTGTCGTACCGGTCCCGCTTGGCCGGCAGGTACGGCGCGCTGCCCTTGGCGGTCCACCCGCCCGACGACGACGAGAACTGGGTGAACGCCGGGCTGCCGTTGTATCTCAGGATCACGCCATAGGTTGCCGTGACCGCCGCGTTCGTCGAGGGGGTCTCGCCGCTCTTGCCCGCGTACACCTGGCACGAGGTGGTGTCGCAGACCTGGTAGTAGCGCTTGAGGTTGCTGCGGCGCTGGTTCATCGCGTACGTACGCGCCGCCACCGACTGGGCCCGCAACGCCGCCTGGTGCCACGACGGCGGCATCTCCGCGGCCACGACACCCTTGACGTACTTCTGCAGCGGCAGCACGTTGACCGTCGCGCGCGAGGCGGAGCCCGCCGACGGCCGCGCCGCCCGCAAGGTGTCCCGGTAGACCCGGGTGCTGCCGCCGGGAAGGACGAGACTCAGGGCACCGTCGGCCCGGAACTCCCC
>JACCZT010000128.1 GCA_013695785.1 Nocardioidaceae bacterium
AGAACTAGGTATGGCCACCACGGTGCTGGCCGCGGGCGTCGCCCTCGTCGCCGTCGCCGTCGGAGTGCGTTCGATCCCAGACATCCGCAGATACTTCAAAATCCGCAGTATGTGAGGTCTCCAAGAGTAACGGGAAGAGGAACCATGAGTGAGACGCCAGGCGATCACCTCGAAGAGGAACCGCAGCAGGAGCGTGGCCCTGAAGGTCACCGCGACACAGGATCGGATGAGCCCGCGGGCGGTCCGGTCGATCGGCCGGCCGGTCAGTCTGACGAAGAGTCGGACACCTCGGTGCAGCCGCAGGACGCCCAACACCCGGAGTCACCCGACCTGCAGTCCGGCGGCGGCTAGACCGTCACCGGCCCGGAAAAGGAGAATGAGATGAGCACAAGTTCCCCCCACCCCGACGATCCCGACACCACCGGGAGCGCGGTGCCGCCGTATGACGGGCGTCAAGAGATTTCCGACGTGGACGGACCAGAGAAGAGCACGAAGGACGGCGCCAAGACTGGCGGTGCCACCGGCCTGGTCGAGGACGACGAGATGAAGGCCCCGGCCCCGGAGGACACCGAGCGCGGGACAGTCGCCTCGCCGTCTGATGAGCAGCCGGCCAGCGACATGCCCGAGACCGACCTCGACCCGGACATGGTTCCTCCTGCGCACCACGAGGGCACCCAGCGTGGAGAGGACGTCCCCTGAGGTGACCGCGAGCTCGGGGATCCTGGTCGCCGGCATCGGCAACATCTTCTTCAGCGATGACGGCTTCGGCCCCGAGGCCGTACGCCGGCTGCTGGCGGACGCCCGCGGCCTGCCAGAGGACGTCCGCGTGGAGGACTACGGCATCCGTGGCATGCACCTCGCGTACGACCTGCTGGACGGGTACGACGCGCTGGTGCTGATCGACGCGATCCCCGGCGACGGCGTGCCAGGAGAGGTCAAGGTGCTGGAGATCGGTCCGGACGACATCGGCGACGGTGAGTTCGACGCCCACGGCATGAACCCCGTGGCTGTGCTGGCGAGTCTGGAGAGCCTCGGCGGGTCGTTGCCGCCGACGTACATCATCGGCTGCAGCCCGGTCTCCGTCGACGAAGGGCTGGGGTTGTCCGGACCGGTCGAAGCGGCGATCCCGATAGCGCTCGATGCGCTCCGCAGGCTCATCGACGAGACCGTCATCCCTAGGGTCCGGACCACCGGCGCGGCGCAGCAAGCCGGCTCGTGACCGCCGAGATGACGGCCAGTGAGCCCGCCGGCAGGGTCCGGCGGCGGTTCGAGGTGACCGGCGTGGTCCAAGGCGTCGGGTTCCGACCGTTCGTCTACGTCGCGGCTGCCGAGCTCGCGCTCACCGGATCGGTCCTCAACGACGTGTCGGGCGTCGTCATCGAGGTCGAGGGCGACGCCGCGGCCGTCACGGACTTCGGTCACCGTCTCCGCCGCAATGCACCGCCGCTCGCGGTGGTCGAAGCCGTCCGCGAGAGTGACCACCCTCCGGTCGGGGGACCGAATTCACGATCAGTGAGTCCACGAGCGCGGGCACCGGCCGCACTTTCGCCTCCCCGGACGTGTCGATGTGCCCGGACTGCGATCGTGAGCTGCGTGATCCGGCCGACCGGCGATTCCGGCACCCGTTCATCACCTGTACCAACTGCGGCCCCCGGCTTCGGCTCGTCTGCAAAGACGGTGCTGAGCACGTCGGCAGCACGGCGCTGGCCCGCGCGTGGGCCTTGCTCGCCGGGGGTTCGATCGGCGATGCGCAACCACCCGCTCGGGGTTGCGGCCCAACGGATCGGGACCTGTGTCGACGCACATCGTGGCATGGTGGTTGCCAACACCGGGCTCGGCGGTACGCGTGTGGTCGACCTACCGATAGGCGAACAGCTGCCGAGGATATGTTGACATGACCCTGCTCTACAGCATCAGCGTCACCAGCAACAGGAAGGACTGACCATGTGCCTAGGTATCCCCGGCCAGATCGTGGAGATCGTCGACGGGTTCGAGGACCAGCTTGCGCTCGTCGACGTGCTGGGCGCGCGGCGTCGCATCAACATCGGGATGCTCGATGAGACCCCCGAGGCTGGCGACTGGATAGTCATCCACATGGGGTTCGCGATGGAGGTCGTCGACCAGGCGGGCGCGGAGTCGGCACTCTCGGGTCTGGAGATGATGGGAAATCCGCGCGAGCCGCAGGAGCAGGCGGAGGCCCCGCGTGCCTGACGCCGTCCCGGGTCCGGTGCTGTTCGCCCGTTACGCCTTCGCGCCCAACTCCCACGGCTACTGCGGACCGCACGACTACAACGCCTTCTTCGAGTACGGCGTCGCTGGCTTCGACGACCGGGGTTTGCGGGCGATGTCCAAGCAGTTCGAGGGAGCGTGGCCGTACCTTGAGCTGATCGCCGAGGCGACCGGGTTGGACGATCCGTTGGACCGTCGTGTGGTCGAGGCCTACTGGGTGGGCAGCCCGCGGCTGGACCAGGTGGCCACCCGCGCGGTCGGAAAGTCGATGGAGGAGCGGTTCCGCGCCAAGACCGGGGCGCAGTTCTCGACCTTGGCCGAGAGCGTCCTCGCCGGGAGCGTTCCGCACCACAGCTTTGCGGTGTTCTGCGTCTACCCGTGGACCGGACTGCTCGGCGACGGCCGCAAGACCGACCACGCGCTGACGGTGCTCGACCGGTGCCGGATCCGGTGGGGTCAGGTGCTGGCGGTCCAGGGTGACCAGGTGGTCGTCGAGTCCTCGCCGCTGACGTGGGACGGTCGCCGGCTCGAGATCGGGCCGCCCGAGACCGAGACCGTCGTGCGGTCGGTTGACGGGGTCGGGATGGTCGCAGAGCTCGAGATCGGCGACTGGGTCTCGCTGCACTGGGAGTGGGTGTGCGACCGGTTGACCGAACGGCAGGTCGGCTACCTGCGTAGCTTCACGATGCGGCACCTGCGGGTCGTCAACGAAGGCAACCTGCACGCCGGCCCTGCCGTCTTGCTCGGCACCTGAGCCGGCGGCACCGGGCGGAAGCCTCGGTCCCGCGCTCAGTGGACGGTCAGTGCGCTGCCGTGCTGGCTCAGCTTGGCGTTGGCGATGTCCAGATGTCGCGCGGTGTAGTACCTCAGCTGCTGGAGCTGCCGGGGCGTTAGCCGGTCGCATACCCAGTCCCAGTGCAACGAGACGACGTCGCCCGCGGCGAGGTCGTCGAGGAAGCCGGTGCCGTCCAAGGCGATCCGCGCCGTACGGACCTGGGGCTCTCCGAGCACGAGGGCGAATCCATCCCACTCCAGGGCACGAGAGCGTACCGAAGCCTCGTCGCCCGCGACCGACACGACCTGACCCCAGTGGATGCGACAGCTGTCGAGCTGGCTGACCGCGGTCGATGCCTTGCGGTTGTCGCGGATCAGACCGAGCCACGGAGAGATCTGAAAGACGTGGAAGTTGTGGTGGGGTACGCCCCCTGCCTGCACGCCGTCGATCAGCTCGGAGAACTGCGTCCCCGTCCGGGAGCGCCACCGGTCCTCCATGGAGTTGCCGATGGCGGTGACGTCGATGGAGTCGAGCAGTGGGCTTCCCACCCAGTACGCCTCCACCACGCGACGATCCAGCGGGTCGCGGATGTTGCTCGCCCTGGCAATGAGCTCGAGATAGGGCCACGCACCGGAGAAGGCCCGGGCAAGATCGACCAGCCCTGGGTCGGTCACGCCCGCAGCGCCGTACTGCAACACCGCGGCACTGTCCATCGGGCCGCAGTAGCCCAGCGAGTTGGGCGGATACGCGTAGCGCACGAACATCTGCGCGCCATCGACGATCACGGCAGCCCCATCCCTCGAAGAGTGTCCCGCGACGGTAGCATCGCGATAAATGCAGGAGCAATCACCAGCCGTTGCTCCACCGGCGCGAATGCTGCAAGCAGGAGGTCACGCCATGTGTGCCGAGATCCTGAACCCACCGCCGGCTACCGTGCACCCAGGGCTGCTTCGGCGACGTTCGGTTCTCAGGGGTGCCGCCGTCCTTGGTGGCGCCGCCCTGCTCACGGCGTGCGGTGGCAGCGGCAGCTCACCGGCGACCACCAACCCGCGCGGGATCACCGTCAAGGACCAACGGGGCAAGACCGTCGTCTTCGACAAGCCGGTCACGCGTGTGGTGACCCTCCCGATGCCCGCCGCGTCGATGCTGATCGCTGTCGACCAGTCGGCCGAGCACCTCGTGGGCATGCACGACGCTTCTTGGACCGCGGTCCGAGACGGCATCTTGGGCACCATCTTCCCGGCGGCACTGAAGGTCACCCACGACGTCGGAGACCAGGAGTTCGTGCCCAACGTCGAGAGCATCGTGGCGCTGGAGCCCGACGTGGTGATCCAGTGGGGGGACCGGGGGTCAGGGATCATCGCGCCGATGGAGAACGCCGGCCTCACCGTGCTCGGCTTGTCCTACGGAACCCAGGACGACGTGGCGACTTGGACGAGACTCTTCGCCACGATGCTCGACAAACCCCAGCGCGCAGAGGCGATCATCTCCAACATCGATGACCAGCTCGGGGAGATGACCTCACTCGGGGATAGCCGGCCCTCCACCGGTCCGAGCATCCTGTACTTCTTTCAGATCACCGAATCGATCAACGTGGCAGGCAGTAACAGCTACAACGACTCCTACATCAACCTGGTGGGGGGCACCAACCCAGCAGCCGACGTCGAGGGTCCCTCGGGCATCGTCGGGGTGGATGCCGAACAGGTTCTCGCCTGGGACCCGGACATCATCCTGATCGGCAACTTCGACGTCGCGATGCCAGCCGACGTCTACGACGACCCGGTATGGCAGAACCTCTCTGCGGTCAAGGCACGCCGTGTGTACAAGGTCCCCTTGGGCGGCTACCGCTGGGACCCGCCCGGCCAGGAGTCACCGCTCATGTGGCGGTGGTTGTCCGACATCGCCTTCCCCGCGGGCAAGGGCGCCGCTCTTCGCAGCCAGGTGGTGACGGACTACCAGCTGTTGTACGACTACCAGCCCTCCGATGCCCAGCTGGACATGATCCTTCGGATCGACGCCAACCGCGAGTCTGCCAACTACCGGCAGTTCGATGCTACGTGAGGCTGAGCCGGCGGCCGCCCAAGAGTCGGGCCGGCCCGCACGCTTCGGCGGTTCTGTTGTACCGGTCGCGACGATGGCCGTGGTGCTCGTCGGCGTGACCCTTGTCGCGCTGTCGGTGGGCAGGTTCCCGGTACCTTTCCTGCACGTCGTGCAGGTCGTCGCCTCCCATCTGTTCGGTATCGAAGGCAGCGCGAGCGCTGTCGAAGGAAACGTCGTGTGGCTCGTCAGGCTGCCCAGGGTCGTCCTGGCGCTTCTCGTCGGTGGCGGGCTCGGCATCGCCGGTGCCGCCCTGCAGGCGACGTTCCGCAACCCACTGGTGAGCCCGGAGATCATCGGGGTCTCGTCAGGGGCTTCGTTCGGTGGTGCACTTGCCCTGCTGCTCGGACTCGGATCGCTGTTCCTGGTCGCCGGGGCCTTCGTCTTCGGGCTGGCCGCGTTGGCGATCCTCTTCGTCCTCACGCTCGATCGCGCCGGCGCGCCCATGCTGATGGTCGTGCTCGGCGGCGTGGTGACCGGCTCGTTCTTCTCGGCCCTCGTCGCGCTGACCACGTACGTCGCCGACCCCTACACCACGCTGCCAGCGATCGTGTTCTGGTTGCTGGGCAGCGTTGCATCCGCGACGTTCGCGAAGGTTCTCGTGGCCGCCGTCCCGATCCTCGGCGGAGCGGTGGTCCTGGTGCTGCTGCGCTGGCGGATCAACGTGCTGTCCCTGGGCGATGAGGATGCCACCGCCCTCGGCCTTCGGCCCAGCCCGCTGCGCTGGGTGGTACTGGTCTCAACCTCCCTCATCGTCGCCGGCGCGGTTGCCGTCAGCGGGGTGATCGGCTGGGTCGGTCTGGTGATCCCGCACCTGGCACGGATGTGGGTCGGCCCCGACCACCGGGTACTGCTGCCAGTCTCCTTCCTGATGGGCGCGACCTATCTCATCGTCATCGACACCTTGGCCCGCACCGTGACCGCCGGCGAGATCCCGCTCGGGGTCCTCACCGCACTGATCGGGGCGCCGGCGTTCTTCGTCCTGCTGCGACGCAACCGCGACAAGATCTGGGACAGTGCTTGAGCTGGAGGGCGTCGGGTTCAGATTCCCCCGACGCGACTGGATCTTCCGCGGCGTGAGCTTCTGCGTCCCGCCGGGTACTGTGACCGCGATCCTCGGGCCGAACGGGCGCGGCAAGACGACCCTTGTTCGCTGCGCGGCCGGTCTGCTGAGTCCGCAGGAAGGTGCGATCAGGCACAACGGGCCGGTGGGCTTCGTGCCGCAGGCGCACGGCGGGGCGTTCGCGTACGGAGCACTCGACATGGTGGTGATGGGCAGGGTCCGTCAGGTCCACCTCTTCGCGACGCCGAGCACCGGCGATCGGGTGGCCGCGCTCGACGCGATGGACCGCGTCGGTATCGCGCACCTGCACGACCGGCAGTTCCCCACGTTGAGTGGCGGCGAACAGCAGCTCGTCCTGATAGCCCGGGCGATCGCCTCGGAGAGCCCGGTCCTCGCCCTCGATGAACCGTCAAGCGGCCTCGACCTGCGTAACCAGGCGCAGATCCTGTCCTTGCTGCGCAAGCTGGTGGCCGATGGCTTGGCGGTGCTGCTGACCACCCACCATCCCGACCACGCGCTCTATCTCGCCGGCTCCGTCGTGCTGATGGGATCGGACGGCGTGAGCACTGGCGCTGCCGCCGACCTGCTCACCGACAAGGGGCTCTCTGACCTCTACGGCATGGACGTCAGGACCGTCGCCTATCGCCAGGACGGGACAGACCGGCGGGCGATCGTCACCCGCTACGACGACAGGCCCGCCGGCGAGGCCTCCTCGAGAAGCTCCGCGACGAGCCCCCGATAGACGAAGTCGCCGAACGCCTCGAGTGCCCACCCTCGACTGAGCACGAGCAGCTCGTAGAGCTCCGGTGCGGTGTAGGTGTACATGACATCGCGCGCGTTCTCGATGCTCAAACCCTTGCGGAGGTGGCCGTGCTCGGCGAGCCGACGAGCGTTGTGGGTCATCCGCTCCAGGCGATGCTGGTCAGCTGCTCCTGGAGCATCGCCATGTCGGGGTCGCTCGCGGCCGCCGATCGCACCAGCAGCATGATCGGCGCGACCCTAGGTGTCACCTCGGCGGCCAATGTGGCCCAGCCGCGCACGATGGCGGCAGGGCTGATCGCGCGAGCGGACAGCGCATCAGACCGTTCCGGCGCGGGGACAGCGCCGACTCCTGCCAAGCCGGCCTCCTGGATGGCCCGAACCAAGCCGGGCTTGCCCCCGAAGGTCTTGTAGATCGACTCGACCGACACCCCCGCGGCCGCACCGATTGCCGCAACCGTGGTGGCGCCGTAGCCGTGCTGGAGAAACATCTCTCGTGCGACGTCGACCACCCTGGCCTGAGCTTTTCGGGCCTGCTCGCGGCGGCGACTCGAGTCGTACGCCCGAGCGGGCTTGACGCCAGGGCCTTGTCGGTTCACAGTGGTCCTCATCGGTTACAGAGAACTGTAACAAAATGTCAGGGCGGATGAAATGGATCCCGTACCAGCGATCGGCTCAGCCCTGGAGTTCGTGCAGCGGCTCGAACAGGTGACCAACGCCCACGACCTCGACGCGCTGGTGGACTGCTTCGCCGTCGACTACGTCAACGAGACGCCGGCCCATCCCGCACGGGGATTCACCGGTCAGGGGCAGGTGCGTACCAACTGGAGCCTGCTGTTCGCGCGCGTGCCGGACATCCAGGTGAGCGTCGTACGAGCGACCGCCGACGGCGACATGCTCTGGAGCGAGTGGGAGATGGCCGGCACGACACAGGAGGGTGGCGCCCACCTGATGCGTGGGGTGATCGTGTTCGGCGTCAGCGGCCAGAGGGCTTCGTGGGCGCGGTTCTATCTCGAGCCCGTCGTCGTCGACGACATCGGCGCCGACGACGCCGTGCGTCGACAGATCGACGGCGGCTCGTGATCCTGGTGGCCGGCGGCACCGGCCGACTCGGGACGGAGGTGGTCCACCGACTGGTGTCCCGGGGCGTGGCGGTGCGTGTCCTCACCCGAGACCTGGCGCGCGCCACCCATGTGGCCGGACCGCTGGTGGAGGTGGTTCACGCAGACGTGCGCGACGCCTTGAGCCTGGAGCCGGTGATGGAGGGCATCACCACGGTGGTCTCGGCAGTACATGGCTTCGCAGGACCGGGCGGAGTAACACCGGCCTCGGTGGACCGGGACGGCAACGCCAACCTCGTAGGCGCCGCCTCTGCGGCCCACGCTTCGGTCGTGCTGCTCTCGATTGTCGGCGCTTCGCCGCAGCATCCGATGGAGCTGATCCAGATGAAGGCGGCCGCCGAGGCCAACCTGCGGGGAAGTACGACTGGCTGGACCATCGTCCGGGCGACTGCCTTCGTCGAGCTGTGGCTGGAGCTGATCACCGGCTCGGCCGGCAGGTCGGGACGGCCGCTGATCTTCGGTCGCGGTGACAACCCGATCAACTTCGTGTCGGTCGACGACGTCGCTGCGGTCGTGGAGATGGCTGTGGTCGACCCCACGCTGCGGGGACAGGTTCTGGAGGTCGGGGGTCCGCAGAACCTGACCCTGAACGACCTTGCCGCCCTGGCGCAGCAGCGGCCCGGTTCTTCTGACAAGGCGCCTCGACACCTTCCCCGGCCGGTGCTGCGTGCGGTGGCGGCGAGCGGGCGCGTGGCCGGCTCGGTGATCGCGCGGCAGGCCGCGATGGCATTGGTCATGGACACCACCGACATGACTTTCGATGCCGAACCGCTGCACGCTACCCACCCACATCTTCCTTTCACGACCGTGTCGGGCTGTTCGCCCGGCGGCCGAACAGCCCCCCGTACGACGCAATAGCGGGCCAATCGGGGCTGGCATCTTCACCCTCGCCGGCACGGTGGCCAACGCCACCGCCGGCCCGGCGGTAGTGATCAGCTTCCTGCTCACCGGTGTCGCCAGCGCCGCGGCCGCGTTCTCGTACGCCGAGTTCGCCGGGATGATTCCGCGGGCGGGGTCGGCGTACACCTATGGGTACGCCGTGCTCGGGGAGCTGGTGGGGTGGTGCATCGGTTGGGACCTGCTGCTGGAGTACACCGCGATCGTCGCGGTGGTGGCGATCGGGATCTCCGGCTACTTCTCCTTCCTCGTCGAACAGGCCGGCGCCGACGTGCCGGCGTGGATGCTAGGGGCACCCGGGACTGGCGAGGGGGGCGTCGTCGACCTTTTCGCGGTCATCTTGTGCCTGCTGATCGCCTTCCTGCTGACCCAGGGAATCAAGGCAGCAGCACGGTTCGAGACGGTCGTGGTGGGGCTCAAGGTGGCCGTCGACCTGCTGGTCGTCGTCGTGGACACCGTCCGCGGCTGGGACGCGATGTACGTCGCGCTCGCCGAGGCATTGGATGCGGTTTTGGTGACCACTGACGGCCGACTCGCCGCAGCGAGTGGAGCCACCTGCCGCATCGAGGCGGTCACGGCGTCATGAGCGACTCGCACAGCGAACGCTCCGCGCCCTTGAGGTGGGTGATGAGCTCGGTGGCGACGCCGTCGGTGTCGCCGGCCTCGAGC
>JACCZT010000161.1 GCA_013695785.1 Nocardioidaceae bacterium
CAGCACCCACGTAAACTCGCGGAGTGACGGTCAGGTCCCGCGGTTGGCGCTGGGTGCGGCGGGTCGTGGCGGCAACCAGCGCCCTCGTCCTGGTCGCCACCTGCGCGCTGTTGCTGTGGCTGCTCAACCCCTCCGATGTGCGCGAGCAGGCGCTGGCAGCGGTGAACGACGATGCGGCGGTGGCGCTCAGCTACCACGACGGCTACGTCTCCCTCGCACCTGCGAATGGTGCGGTCCGCGAAGCGGTGGTCTTCTACCCCGGTGGTCACGCGGCGGCGCGGGCGTACGTCCCGAGGTGGGCACCGATCGTGGCGGCAACCGGCACGATGGTGCTGATCCCCGACGTGCCGCTCGGGCTGGCCTTCTTGGACAGCGACGCCGTCGATCCGATCATGGCCGACTGGCCGCAGGTGGACCGCTGGTGGCTGGGCGGACACTCGCTGGGCGGCGTCGCCGCCACCGACCACCTGGCTGCCCATCCCGAGCTGGACGTCGAGGGACTGGTCCTCTGGGCGGCCTTCCCCGACCGGGACGCCGATCTCGCCGGCCTCGACCTGGACGTCCTCGCAGTCACCGGCTCACGCGACGAGATCGTGGCCACGCAGGAGGTACGGGCGTCCCTCGACCGGCTGCCACCAGGCACCCGCACCGTCGAGATCGACGGCATGGAGCACAGCCAGTTCGGGGCGTACGACTCGTTCTTCGGCGACGGTGACCCCGCCATCAGCGACGAGCGGGCACAATCCCTGCTCGCCTCGGAGACGGCGGACTTCCTCGCCGACCAGGGCAGCCGCCGGACGGCATCGGTGGAACGCTGATCTCATGTTCGATGGTTTCGCGACTGACGACGTCGATGTCGGGGAGGCGACCCTTCACGTTCGCCACGGAGGGTCTGGCCCCGCTGTCCTGCTGCTGCACGGCCACCCACGGACGTCCGCGACCTGGCACCGGGTCGCGCCGATGCTGGTAGAGCACGGCTACACGGTGGTGTGCCCAGACCTGCGTGGGTACGGGCAGTCGTCCACACCGCCGACCACGTCCGACCATTCGGCTTACTCCAAGCGAGCGATGGCGGCCGACATGGCCGAGCTGATGCGACAGCTCGGGCACCGCGCGTACCGGGTGGCCGGGCACGACCGCGGCAGCTACGTCGCGCTGCGGCTCGCCCTGGACCATCCCAGCCGCGTCGCCCAGCTGGCACTCCTGGACAGCGTGCCGATCAGCGAAGCGCTCGGCCGCTGCGACGCCCGGTTCGCGGCGAAGTGGTGGCACTGGTTCTTCTTCGCCCAGCCCGACACTCCTGAACGCGTCATCAACGCCGATCCCGACGCCTGGTACAAGGCCGATCCGTCCACGATGGGCGAGGAGAACTACCGGGAGTTCCGGCGCGCGATCCACGATCCGAGCACGGTGCGCGCCATGCTCGAGGACTATCGGTGCGGACTCGGCGTGGACCGCGCGGACGAGGAGGCGGACCGCGACGCCGGTAACCGGGTCGTCTGCCCCGTTCTCGTGCTGTGGTCCACCCGTGACGACATGGAGTACCTCTACGGCGACCCGCTCGACGTCTGGTCCGCGTGGGCGCCGGACCTGCGCGGGCACGGGATCGAGTCCGGCCACCACATGGCTGAGGAGGCGGCGCCCGACCTCGCGGAGGCCCTGCTCGCGTTCTTCGACCGGCCCGAATAGAGTCGATGAATGCCTTCGAGCCGGTCCCGTTCGCGCGCCGCAGCACTCGTCCTGCTCGCAGTGCTGGCCGGGGCGAGCGGGTGTGGCGAAGCGCAGGAGCAGCAGCGACCCGCGAAGCCGTTCAACGACGCCGACGTGGAGTTCGTTGCAACCGCGGGACCGCACCTCACCGTCACCGTGACGACGGCGAGAACCGCTGAGGATCGCGCCCGCGACGCGGACGTACGGCAGCTGGCTGAAGAGGTCGCCGTCTCCCAGGGCAAGCACGCGGACGCTGTGTCGGCCTGGGTGAGCGAGTGGGGCGAGCAAGGCGCCCCGTTCAGCCACGGCGACGAGGACAGGTTCGCCCACGAGGTCACTGCCGGCTTCACCGTGGAAACGGTCGCGACGCTCAGCTCCAGCAGCAAGGCCCGCTTCGATCGGTTCTACCTGAGATCGCTGCTGGAGCACCTCGAGGCCGGACGTACGATCTGGCGCTCCGAAGCCGCCAACGGCCGAGATGAAGAGGCTCGCGACCTCGCCGAGCAGATCCTCGCCGAGCAGGAGGACCTCAGTCGCGCGGCCGCCGGCTTGCTGCGACGCTGAGCCCCGATCTCGCCGGGACGGCTTGCGCTTTACCATAGGGGGGTATAGTGTTTCGGTGGATGAAGACCGTCGTACGAGGAGCAGACATGGCTGACAGCATCCCGCACGGGTACATCAACAGCAAGGACGACTACCTGCGGCGGTTGCGTCGTATCGAAGGTCAGGCGCGGGGCCTTCAACGGATGATCGAGGAGGAGAAGTACTGCATCGACATCCTGACCCAGGTCTCGGCAATGACCAGGGCACTGCAGTCGGTCTCATTGGGGCTTCTAGACGAACACCTGTCCCACTGCGTGGTCAACGCGGCCGCCGCGGGCGGTGCCGAAGCCGAGGACAAGATCAAGGAAGCCTCCGCCGCGATCGCCCGGCTCGTCCGGTCCTGACCAGGAGAGGCGGATCACGATGAGCAGTCCCACCCGTACGTACACCGTCGCCGGCATGACCTGCGCCCATTGCGTGAGCTCGGTGACATCGGAGGTCGCCAAGGTGCCCGGAGTGGTCGACGTCGACGTAGAGCTCTCGACCGGAGCACTGCGGATCAGCACCGATAGGCCCGTCGATGATGCGGCAGTGAAGGGTGCTGTCGAGGAGGCCGGCTACGAGCTGGTGTCGCCATGACGCAACAGGTCAAGCTCGTGATCGGTGGAATGACCTGTGCGTCCTGCGCGGCTCGCGTGGAGAAGCGGCTGAACAAGTTGGATGGGGTCACCGCGAGCGTCAACTACGCCACCGAGAAGGCGCGCGTGGACTACCCGGAGACGATCTCACCAGGGGAGCTCATCGCCACGGTGCAGGAAGTCGGCTATACGGCCACGTTGCCGGAGGCGCCGGTCAGCAGCGGCGGTCCTGCTGCCGCTGCCACGGGTGAGACGCAGGACGTCGACCCGTCCCAGCCGTTGCGGCGTCGGCTGCTGATCTCGCTCGTTCTGACCGTCCCGGTGGTCGCGATGGCGATGGTCCCGGCACTGCAGTTCACGTACTGGCAATGGCTCTCCCTGACGCTGGCGGCTCCGGTGGTGGCCTGGGGTGCCTGGCCGTTCCACCAGGCTGCCTGGACGAACCTGCGCCACGGCAACTCCACCATGGACACCTTGATCTCGATGGGCACGCTGGCCGCCTTCGGGTGGTCGGTGTACGCGCTGTTCTTCGGAACTGCGGGCACCCCGGGTATGACGCACCCGTTCGAGCTGACGATCGCGCGCTCGGACGGACTGGGCAACATCTATCTCGAGGCCGCGGCCGGCGTCACGACGTTCATCCTCGCCGGCCGCTACTTCGAGGCGCGGTCCAAGCGCCAGGCGGGGGGCGCCCTGCGTGCCTTGCTGGAGCTCGGCGCCAAGGAGGTCGGTATCCTGCGCGCCGGTCGGGAGGAGCGCATCAGCATCGACCACCTGCAGATCGGTGACCGGTTCGTGGTGCGACCCGGCGAGAAGATCGCCACCGACGGCGTGATCGACGAAGGCTCGTCGGCTGTCGATGCCTCGATGCTCACCGGGGAGTCGGTGCCGGTCGAGGTCGGACCTGGCGATCCCGTCGCCGGAGCCACCGTCAACGCCGGCGGAAGGATCGTGGTCCTCGCCACCCGGATCGGGTCCGACACCCAGCTCGCGCAGATGGCCAGAATGGTCGAGGACGCCCAGAACGGCAAGGCCGAGGCCCAGCGTCTGGCGGACCGCGTCTCTGGAGTCTTCGTGCCGGTCGTCATCGCGTTGGCGGCAGCAACGCTGGCCTTCTGGGTCGTGACCGGCGCGGGGCTAGCGGCAGGATTCACCGCTGCGGTCGCCGTCCTGATCATCGCGTGTCCGAGCGCCCTTGGACTGGCCACACCCACGGCCCTGATGGTCGGGACTGGTCGCGGCGCCCAGCTGGGCATTTTGATCAAGGGCCCCGAGGTGTTGGAGTCGACCCGTCGTATCGACACGGTGGTCCTGGACAAGACGGGTACGGTCACCACCGGCAGGATGACCCTGCTCGACGTGATCGCCGCTGTAGGGCAAGATCCCGACGAGGTCGTACGCCTGGCCGGCGCCGTGGAGGACGCCTCCGAGCACCCCGTCGCGCGAGCGATCGCCGCGGGCGCCGCCGAGCGCGTCGGCACCCTTCCTGGAGTCGAGGACTTCGTCAACCTCCAAGGGCTCGGCGTGCGGGGCGTCGTCGACGGCCACGCTGTGCTGGTGGGCCGCTCCCGGCTGCTCGCAGAATGGTCCCAGCACCTGCCGGCCGACCTCACCAGAGCGCTGGCCGCCGCCGAAGCCGACGGCGGAACGGCAGTAGCGGTCGGGTGGGATGGTCAGGCACGCGGCGTCCTGGTGGTCGCCGACGCGATCAAGCCCACCTCGGCCGAGGCGATCGCTCAGCTTCGCAAGCTCGGCCTGACCCCTGTCCTGCTCACCGGCGACAACGCCGCCGTGGCCGCCTCGGTCGCCGCCAGGGTCGGCATCGAGCCGGGGCCGGAGTCAGTGATCGCCGAGGTCCTTCCCAAGGACAAGGTCGACGTGATCACCCGGCTGCAGGATCAGGGCAAGGTGGTGGCGATGGTGGGTGACGGCGTCAACGATGCCGCCGCCCTTGCCCAAGCCGACCTCGGTCTGGCGATGGGGACCGGCACCGACGCGGCCATCGAGGCCAGCGACCTCACCCTCGTACGCGGAGACCTGCGTGCCGCTGCAGATGCGATCCGTCTCGCGCGACGCACCTTGAGCACCATCAAGGGCAACCTGTTCTGGGCGTTCGCCTACAACGTCGCCGCGCTTCCGCTGGCCGCCGCCGGACTGCTCAACCCGATGCTTGCCGGCGCCGCGATGGCGTTCTCCTCGGTGTTCGTGGTCTCCAACAGCCTGCGGTTGCGCCGCTTCTCCGCTCTCGAAGGAGCCCATCATGTCTGAATCCTCCCTGACCGGCGCCGCCATCTCGGCAACCCTGCACTGTTTGACGGGTTGTGCGATCGGTGAGGTTCTCGGGGTGGTCCTGGGGACCTGGTGGGGGTGGTCCGACCTGGCGACGATCGCTCTGGCAGTCGTACTCGCGTTCTTCTTCGGCTACGCGCTGACCATCCGGCCGGTCTTGGCCGCAGGCGTGGCGTTCGGCGCAGCGATCAAGGTGGCGCTTGCCGCCGACACGCTGTCCATTCTCGTCATGGAGATCGTCGACAACGCGATCCTGCTCGTCATACCGGGCGCCATGGACGCCGGCGTGGCCAGCGTCCTGTTCTGGGCCAGCCTCGCCTTCGCGCTCGCGGTCGCCTTCGTCGTCACCGTCCCCGTGAACCGTTGGCTCATCGCCCGCGGCCGAGGCCACGCCGTCATGCACGACTATCACCACTGACAGGAGAGGCACCATGACGTACAAGCACACCATCGGAGCTGTCGCGCTCGGGTTGACGCTCCTGCTGACTGGGTGCTCGGGCGACGGCAGCTCGTCTGCGCAGGACTTCAACGACGCGGACGTCACCTTCGCCCAGGACATGATCCCCCACCACCAGCAGGCCGTGGAGATGACCGAGCTGGCCTCAACTCGGGCCGACAGCCAGCAGGTCAAGGATCTGGCAGCCGAGATCGAGGGCGCGCAGGATCCTGAGATCGAGACGATGACCGGCTGGCTCCAGGACTGGGGACAAGACGTTCCTCAGGACATGGGTGACATGGACGTGAGCATGCCGGGAATGATGAGCAGCTCGGAGATGGCGGACCTTGCCGATCTCTCCGGCCCGGCGTTCGACAGCTCCTTCTTGTCGATGATGATCGAACACCACACCGGCGCCATCGAGATGGCCAAAACCGAACAGACCGACGGCGAGAACGCCGACGCGATCGCCCTTGCTGAGCAGATCGAGACTTCTCAGGCGAAGGAAGTCACCATCATGAAGAAGCTACTGGCTTCTCAGGCGGTAGCGGCAGATCCCCTGCAGTTCGCGGACGTGCTACAGATGGGTGACCCCTTCGTGCTGAACGTGCACGTCCCGTTCGAGGGATCGATCGACGGGACCGAGGCATTCGTTCGGTTCGACCGGCTCGCCGAGCGTGCAGAACAGCTTCCGGGCGACCGGTCGACGACAGTGGCTGTCTACTGCAAGTCCGGTCGTATGAGTCGCATCGCCGCGAGTACGCTTGCCGAGCTCGGGTACCAGGACGTCATCGAGCTCGACGGCGGCATGGACGCCTGGCGTGATGCCGGGCTGCCGATCACCCAGAACCGTTGACGCGTCTAGGAGACGACCGGTGTCGCTTCCTCGGTGCGCTCGTCCGCGTGCGGCGAACCGGGTCCGGGCTTGCTCAGCCGGCCCGGCCACCACATGTGTCGCCCGAGGTCGAGGTTGAGCGCGGTGACGAGCACCGAGCGCACCACGATCGTGTCCAGCAGCACGCCGAACGCCACCGCGAAACCTAGCTGGGCGAGGAAGGTCAACGGCAAGGTCCCGAGGACGGCGAAGGTGCCGGCGAGCACCAGACCTGCCGAGGTGATCACGCCACCGGTCGCGGAGAGCCCGATCAGAGCACCGGCCCGGGTGCCGACTCTCAACGCCTCCTCCCGGACGCGTGTCATCAAGAAGATGTTGTAGTCGATGCCCAGCGCGACCAGGAAGACGAAGACGAACAACGGGAACGAGCTGTCGGCCGCATTGACGCCGAAGACGTACTGGAAGACCACCGCGCTCACACCGAGGGCGGCACCGAAGGACAGCACCACCGTCGCGATCAGCAGCAGGGGGGCCACCACTGCCCGCAGCAACACGGCCAGGATCAAGAAGACCACGACAAGGATCAGCGGGATCACCACGAGGTTGTCCCGCGATGACGCCTCCCGCGTGTCGAGGTTGATCGCGGTCGCACCGCCGACCAGCGAGTCGGCGTCCACCGCATGGACGTCCTGACGCAAGTTCTTGACCGCCGTGAAGGCGGCGTCGCTGTCGGGAGCGCTGGTCAGCGAGGCCTGGATGAAGGCGTTGTCACCTTGGACGACAGGCTCAGTGGGGTCAGTGACGCCGTCGCTGCCCGCAGCCGCCTCGCGCACGGCGGTGGCCGTGTCAGGCGAGGTGATGATCACCACCGGCGCGGCCGCGTTGGACTCGAAATGATCGGCGATGACCGTGTCGCCGGCTACGCCGTCGGGGGTACCGCGGAACGACTCGGCGGCGGTCAGCCCGGTGGCACCGAGACCGAACACACCCAGACTCATCGCTCCGAGGACGAGCGTTGTGCCGATCCACACAAAGCGTGGGCGCCGGGCGATGACTGTGCCAACTCGGGACCACAGACCCGATGACGTCGGCTCTGGGCTGCCCTCAACGGGCCGGGCGGGCCAGAACACCCAGCGGCCGACGATCACGAGCAGTGCCGGCAGCAATGTCACCATGGCCAGCAGCCCCACGGCGACTCCGATGGCTGCGACCGGGCCGAGCCCCTGGGTGGAGTTCATCGTCGCCGCGAGCAGGCACAGCATGCCGAGCACCACGGTGCCGGCGCTGGCGATGATTGCCGGACCGGCTCTGTGCAGGGCCTCGGCCATCGCCTCATGCCGGTCGTGGTGCCGACGAAGCTCCTCGCGGTAACGCGCGACGAGCAGCAGCGCGTAGTCGGTGCCCGCGCCGAAGACCAGGACCGTCAGGATGCCGCTGCTCTGCGCGTTGACCGTCAGTCCGGCGTCCCTGGCCAGGAGGTAGATGACCCCTTGCGCGCTGGTCAGCGCGACCCCGGCGGAGATCACCGGCAGCAGCCACAGCACCGGGCTTCGATAGGTGAACAGGAGGATCACCACGACCACGATCACCGTCGCGAGCAGCAGTGTGGTGTCGATGCCCGCGAACGCCTCAGCGGAGTCGGCGGCGTTGCCGGCGAGGCCACCGACGTGGGTCGTCATGCCGTCGGCGCCGTCGGCTGCGGTGTCGCGCATGTCTTCGACGACCGGGGTTGCGGCTTCCCAGCCGTCGCTGCCGAGGTCGAGAGGGACGTATGTCTGCAGTGCCTCGCCGTCCTCGGACGGGATCGGGCCGACGACCTCGCCGTCGACGGTGACCGGCGTGTCGTCAGGCCCGGCGGTCGTGCCGTCCAGTGCCGCGAACGCCTTGGCGTCCGCGGCCGCTTTGGCGCTGTCGGCTTCGGTGAGGCCGCCGACCCGCTCGTAGACGATGACGGCCGGGAGGGTGTCGGGCGACTGGAAAGCAATCTGAGCCTCCAACGCCTTGGTCGACTCCGCACTGCCGGGTAGCCAGGAGGACGCCTCGTTGTTCTCGACCTCGGTGAGCTTCGAGCCGAGGCTGCCCATCACCACTACAGCGACGATCCAGAAAACGACGACGACCCACTTGGTCCAACGTCCGCAGACGGCGTTCGCCAACGACCTGTGCATGATTTCCCCTACTCGAAGGTGGGGCCCAGAAGGGCTGGTCGTAGCCTAGCGGCGGCGTCAGACAGTTGCCTCAGGGTTTCCCCTGGTCAGCCCAGGACCGGACCCTGTGGGGCAGTCGGGCGGGCGCGGCTGGCCACGCTACGGCGATCGCGTAGGCACGGCGAGCACTGTGCGGGTGAACAGGTCGGCGAGTCCTGGACCGTCCACGCCGAGCGCGACGTCGACCGGGCGTACGGGCCGCTGATGCCCGTGCACGAAATCCTCCCCGAGGAGCCTGCGCCGGTCGACGAGCGTCTGGCCGCGGCTCAAGCCGGGCGCCAGCTCGACCTGCACCGGTAGCCGTTCGGTGTGCAGCAGGGCCGGCTCGACGACCGCGCAGACCGCTCCCG
>JACCZT010000187.1 GCA_013695785.1 Nocardioidaceae bacterium
CCGCGGCTGCGAACTCGTATTGCTTCAAGACCCGGAACCGAAATTCGAGAAAGTGAAACGCAAACGCCGGGTGGTGATCCGCGGACGTCCTTACACACAAGCTTAAGAACTGCTCCTTAGCAGCCACGGCAACCCTAGCACGCATCGTCGGTGCGTCTCGGTCGCTGAATTGCTGGACTCGCCTCGACCGATTGGGGTTGACTGGGCGGTCGGGCGGGGGGCCGAGCCGGTCGGTCCGAGGGTGCCGCGCAAGTTCGGAGGCCCCACGATGGACTACACGCCCTACAGCCACGGGCATCGCGCTGCTGCGCATCGTCGACCCCAAGAACAAGTCCAAGACGGTCGAGGAGTTCGGCCTGGCCTACATGGGCTTCGCGCCGGTAGAGATCGCCATGGCGATCGTGGCGCCGGTTCTGATCATCCAAGGGTTCGGCTGGGCGTTCATCGTCGCCTGCCTCGTCTCTGGCGTCGGCGTGCTGGCGATGACGTTCGTTTTGGGGTGGAACCGACTCGACGACGTCGACCAACCGACAAGAAGCTGATGGCCGACCGCTGCGTACGCCACCAAGATCGTGCTCAAGCCTTGAGGCGGCGCTAGCGTTGCGGCCATGACGTACGACGTGGAGCGGGTCCGGTCACACTTCCCAGCGCTCGGTCACGGCATCGCACACTTCGACGGACCAGGCGGTTCACAGACGCCGGACGTCGTGGGTGCCGCCGTGGCCGGCGTGATGACGTCCGGAGTCTCCAACCGCGGCCGGGTGACGGCCGCGGAGCGCCGCGCCGACGACACCGTGACGGCAGCGCGTCTCGCGATCGGCGACCTGCTCGCGGCCCCGCCGGACGGCGTGGTGTTCGGACGCAGCATGACCCAGCTGACGTACGCCTTCTCCCAGATGCTGGCAGCCACGTGGGAGCCGGGGGACGAGGTCGTAGTCACCCGGCTCGACCACGACGCCAACATCCGCCCGTGGGTCCAGTCCGCCGAACGGGTAGGTGCGACGGTGCGGTGGGCCGAGCTCGACCCCGCCACCGGTGAGCTGGCGGCTGACGCCGTCGCCGCGGTCATGTCGAGCCGAACGCGGCTCGTCGCCGTCACCGCCGCGTCCAACCTGATCGGCACGCGGCCCGACGTCGCGGCGATTGGCCGCCTGGCGCACAACGCGGGTGCGGTGCTGTACGTCGACGGGGTCCACTACGCCGCGCACGCGTCGGCCGACGTCGGTGCTATTGGAGCCGACCTGTTCGCGTGCTCACCGTACAAGTTCCTCGGCCCGCACTGCGGCGTCGTCGCCGGGCGTCCGGAGCTGCTCGCGTCGCTCCGCCCTGACAAGCTGCTGCCGGCGACCGACGAGGTCCCTGAACGGTTCGAGCTCGGCACCCTGCCGTACGAGCTGTTGGCCGGCACCACGGCGGCGGTCGACTTCCTCGCGGCGATCGGCCCAGGCGGCGGCGAGACACGACGCGGTGACCTCGTCGCTGCCTTCGCCGCGATCGAGGAGCACGAGGACGCACTGCGCCTGCGCCTCGAGGCGGGTCTGCACGACCTCGGCGCCACGCTCTACTCCCGAGCCGCGCAGCGTACGCCGACGCTGCTGTTCACCTTCGACGGGCGCGACTCGACCGAGCTTTACCGTTTCCTGGCCGCACGCGGCGTGGACGCGCCAGCCGGGTCGTTCTACGCCATTGAGGCCAGTCGTGCCCTCGGGCTCGGCGACGACGGGGCCGTCCGCGTCGGGTTGGCGCCGTACACGAACGACGACGATGTCGACCGACTGCTCGACGGACTGCGAGCCTTCGTGGCGTAACCGGCACCAGCCGATCGGTCAGCGTGGGTGCGACGCGGGCTGGGACACGCCGCAGTGCGCATTTCGCTCGACCGGGACGGGATACTGATGCGGCACCTTGCGTACCAACGCCGCGGCCACCAGCCCACCTGCGACGAGCAGACCGGCGCAGATGAGCATGGCGGTGGTGAAGCCGCGGTCGAAGACGCCGGGGTCGGCGTAGTCGTCGCCGCGGATCCCGACCAGCGCCGGCAGGGCGGCGACGGCGAGCAGTTGCGCCGTACGGGCCACGGCGTTGTTGATGCCAGAGGCGATGCCCGCCTGAGTCCGTGGTGCTGCGCCGAGGACGGCGGTCGTCAGCGGTGCCACCAGCATCGACAGGCCGAGGCCGAACACGACGACGCCTGGCAGCACGTCGCGCCAGTACGACGTGTCCGGGCCGATGCGCAGCAGCAGCAAGAGCCCTGCTGCGCTGAGGAGCGGGCCGACGGTCATCGGCAGCCGCGGACCGATCCGCGTCGCGACGGCACCGGCGTACGACGACAGCACCAACATCAGGACGGTTATCGGGAGGCTCGCGGCGCCGGCCGCGAGGGGGGAGTATCCGGCGACGACCTGCAGCTCCAGGACGAGCAGGAAGAAGGTACCGCCGAGGGCGGCGTACACCGCGAGGGTGACGAGGTTGGCGGCAGCGAAGACCCGCTCGGCGAACAGCACCAGCGGCACCAGCGGGTGCGGGCTGCGGCGCTCCTGCACCACGAACGCCACCAGCAGCAGCAGGCCGGTTACCGCTGGGACCGGTTCGGAGGCAATGAGACCGTACGTGCCGAACGCGAGCGCAGCGGCGGCGAGGACGATACCGGGGACGTCGAACGACCGCGGGGCGTCTGGGTCGCGGCTCTCTGGTACGTGCCGTACGGCGATCCACACGATGGCGGCGGCGACCGGCACGTTGATCAAGAAGACCGCCCGCCAGCTGACCGCGCCGACCAGCCACCCGCCGAGCAACGGGCCGACGGCGGCAGCGACGCCACCCAGCCCTGACCACGCGCCGATGGCGGCACCCCGGTCGCTTTCATCGATCGAGGCCGAGATCAGCGCCAGGCTCCCAGGGGTGAGCAGCGCACCGCCGACGCCTTGCAACGCCCGTGCGGCGACGAGGGTCTCGATGTTGGGCGCAAACCCGCACAAAAGTGACGCCACCGCAAACCACACGACGCCGACCAGGAACACGCGGCGACGCCCCCACCGGTCGCCCAGCGCGCCGCCGAGAAGGATGAACGACGCGAGCGTCAACGTGTAGGAGTTGACCGTCCACTGCAGGCCGGCGACGCCGGTGCCGAGGTCGGCGCCGATATCGGGGAGGGCGACGTTGACGACGGTGGCATCCAACATCGCCAGGCTCGAGCCCAGCACGGTGGCCGTCAGGAGCCAGCGCCCACCGGCGGACTTGATCGCAAGGGTGTCGCCCACCACGTCATCGTGCCACCCAACCCCCACCCTCCCAGTCATCCGCAGGTTCTGGCCCCTCGATCTGCAGGTTCTGGCCGTTACAGGATGCGGACGACCGATTCCACATCCGCTTCGGACAGACCGTTTCGCGGATCGGTTCGGACGCACCGCACGGAGGTCGAGATGTCCTCGCGAGCATTGAAGTACGCGATATCGGCATCGCCGCACTCGTCGTCTATCCACACGACAGGTCGTCGGGTCGCCGCGGCGAGGTCGCCCACATACGAACTCTTGAAGTACACCCCGTCACCTTCGAGTATCCGCATGCGTTCTTGGAACTCGCGCCGCTGGCCGAGTGAGCTGGTGTCAGTGGGGCGGGTGAACTCGAGGTACGGCCAGGTCGCGCCGATCCCGCCGATGGCCGGCGACAACTCTCTTGGTGCGGCGGCCTCCCACATGGTGGCCCAGAACAGGTCGCAGCGTCCTTCTTCGGCGGCATCGGTCAGCGGGCACAACAGCTCGACGAGGTCACGCCTGGTCCTGATGAGGTAACCGAGGATGGTGTGCGTGACGTAGTCGTCGGGCTCGTCGGGGGCCAGGGCATTGAGCGCACCGTCGACATCGACGCCGATGAGCGGTCGTCCGGGATGGGCGAGCAGCCGTTCGTCGTACACCATGACCATGTTCGTACCAGCCGAAGGCAAGCCGAGGGGCCAGAACCTGCGGATGGAGGGGCCAGAACCTGCGGATGACGGGTCAGTGGGTCCAGCGGAGGGCGGCGGCGACCTCCTCCTCGGTCGCGGTGGCGAAGTGCTCCATCTCGGCATGCCGCACGGCCAGGATCGAGCCGCGAAGGTCCGAACCGAACGCCTCGGCCAGCACGTCGTCGGCTTCGAACAGCACCGTGCTCGTCTGCAGACTCTGCGGCAGCCGGTCGATGCCACGTGACTGCAGCTCCTCCTCGCTCAACACCGCCGGATCGACCTCGACCGGCGCGGGCAGCTCGGTCCCTGCCGCCATCCCCGCCGAGCCGACGGCGATGATTCCTGCGAGCACGAGGTACGGGTTGGCCAGCAGGTCGAAGCACTTGACCTCGACGTTGGCCGCCCAGGCGTCACTACCGGCCGACCCGGTCACCATCCGCAGCGCGGCCTCGCGGTTCTCCAGGCCCCAGCACGAGTACGCGCCCGCCCAGTGCGACGGCACCAGCCGCAGGTAGCTCGCGACGCTCGGGGCGCCGATCGCCATCAGCGCAGGCAGATGCTCCAGCAAACCGGCGGTGAAGGACGCCCCCTCCGCGGTCAGGCCGAACTCCGCATCACCGCCGGCCATCAGGTTGTGTCCGTCGCGCCAGAGGCTGACGTGGACGTGTCCACCGTTGCCGACACCAGAGATGTCGACCTTGGGGGAGAAGGACGTACGCATGCCGTGCCGCCTCCCCACGGCGCGGATCGTGTCGCGGACGAGGATCGAGGTGTCGGCCGCTGCGAGCGGGTCCTCGGCGGCGACGGACACCTCGAGCTGTCCGGCGGCGTACTCGGGGTGGAACTGCTCGACCTCGACACCCTGGGCGGTCAGCGCCTCGAGCAGCTCGCGGGCGTAGTCCGAGACGTCCCCGAGGCGAGCCAGGCTGTACGCCGGTCCGAGCGCCGCGGGGACGAAGTCGTCGGTGCCGGCGACCGAGACCACCCACTCGACCTCGACGGCGGCCGACATCGTGATGCCCTGGGCGGCGAGGTCGTCCACCAGCCGGCGTAAGAGCAGCCGCCCACAACCGGCATGTGGTTCGCCGGACTGCTCGTACCGTTCCCCGGGTATCCAGGCCCATCCTGGCTGCGCGGCGAGCCTGACCACGCGGTCGAGGTCGGGCATGATGCGCAGGTCACCGACGGGCGTCGAGCCGTCCGGAGCCGCGGCGATCGAGTCGTTGAAGGTGAACAGGTCGAAGCTCGGCGTCGTACCCGCACCCCAGGCAGCGAGCTGGGGGAGCCGCGCGAGCGGCACGGACTTGACCCGGGTGATGCCGGCGTTGTCGGTGAAGGTCGTCGCGACCGCGACGACGCCGTCCGCCGCCAGGGCGTCGACGAGCTGTTCGGCGCGTGCCTTGCGATCCTCGCGTGCTGTCACGTCCATGTTCTTCGCTCTCTCGTCGGGGTGCGCCCAGGATATTGCCATCTGACAGTACGACGTCACCGCGCTGCTGGTGCGACGGACTGCCGATGCTGGACAGCCTTCCCTGCCGCGGCCACACTGATCCCACGGGGGCCGGTCTAGCGACATCGAAATGGGCCATGACGGTACCGAGCAACGAGACCACGAGCGATGCGGAACGCCGCCGACTGCGTCGAGGCCTGTCCGTGTGGCAGGCGGTGGGCATCTCGGTCGCCTTGATGGCGCCGAGCATGGCCATCAACATCAACCCGCAGGGTACGGCGGGGCTCGTCGGGCGGGCGACACCGCTGGCGTTCCTGCTCGCCGCGATAGCGGTGCTACTCATCGCCTACGTGTTCGTGCGGCTGTGTCAGTACTACCGGCACGCGGGCAGCGTGTACGCGTTCGCCGGCGCGACTCTCGGGGCGCGTGCCGGTGCCGTCGCCGGCCTCGGCCTGATGGCGACGTACATGTTCTACGGGATGGTCACCGCGTCGGCCGCTGGCATCTTCGGCTCCGCATTCCTGGACCAGATCGGACTGTGGACCGATCAGCCTTCCTGGGCGGGATACGCCATCGCCGGGCTTGCGCTCGTGCTTGCCTACATCTCCTCGGTGCTTCCCGCCCGCCGCGCCACCACCACCTTGCTCACGATCGAAGGCATCACGGTGGCGCTGATCGTCATCATCGCCGCGATCGTGCTGGTACGGATGTTGGCCGGCAACGCGCCGGGCGACGCGTCCGTCACACTCGACGTCTTCAAGGTCGCGTCCGGCACCGACTCCTCGACGTTGTTCCTGGGCATCGTCTTCGGTCTGTTGTCGTTCGCGGGCTTCGAGGCCGCGGCCACGCTGGGGGAGGAGGCAAACCAGCCGCAGCGCGACATCCCCCGCGCGATCCTCGGGACCGCGATCTTCGGCGGGCTCTACTTCGTGGTCATCACCGCCATCGAGATGATGGCGTTCGGCACCGACGAGGCGGGGGTTGCAGCCTTCACCGGCTCATCGGCGCTGATGGGCGACATCGGCACGTCCTACATCGGCGCCTGGGTCGGCGACATCGTCACCCTGGGGGCCGCGATCAGCGCCTTCGCATGCTGCCTGGCCTGCATCGTGGGTGCGGCGAGGCTGCTGTTCGCGTTGACCCGCGACTTCGCACCGGACAACCCGATCGCCGGCACCGCGGCCAACGGCTCGCCTGCCGTAGCCTCGGGCTCCATCGCCGCGCTGATCGCCGTGATCGCTGCGGTGTGGGCCCTGTTCTTCGACGCGAAGATCGAGGACACGTTCTTGTGGAGTGCCACGATCGGGACCCTGATCCTGATCGTGGCCTACGTCCTGGCCACCCTCGGGTGTATCAAGCTGGTGTTCATCGACCGCAAGCTCGACGTGCCGCAGTGGCAGGTCGTCATCCCTGTCGCGGCGCTGCTCATGCTCCTCTACACGCTGTACCGCAACGTGTTCCCGTACCCCACCGAGGGTCCGGCCAGGTTCTTCCCGGTCGTGGCGTTCGGTTGGTTGCTGCTCGTTGCGGTGGTCGTGATCCTCTCCCCGGGCCTGGCCCGGCGGCTCACCGCAGGGCTCGTTGCCGCCGACGAGCGCTCAGACGACGCGACGCACTGAGACCCCTTCGAGCGGTGGGCGAGGCATCGGTCTGACAGAGTGCTGCCCATGCGCAGCTGGCCGGAGGTGCCGTCCATCCGCTTCGACGCGACGGCGATGGTCGACCACCACTGTCACGGTGTGTTGACCGAGGACCTCGACCGGGCCGGTTTCGAGGCGCTGCTGAACGAGGGCAACGGCGCGGGCGCGCTGGGTACGACGGTCTTCGACTCGATGCTCGGTCTGGCGGTACGCCGGTGGTGCGCCCCCGTGCTCGGTCTGGAGCCTCTCGCTGACGCGCAGGCGTACCTCGCCAGGCGCACCGAGCTCGGCGCCGAGGAGGTGAACAACCGCTTCGTGTCGGCAAGTGCCACGGCGGACTTCGTCGTCGACACCGGTTTCGGCGCCGGGAGGGTCACCGGTGCGGAGCGGACGGCCGCCTATGCCGGCGGGCGCGGTCACGAGATCGTGCGGCTCGAAGCCGTTGCCGAGGAGCTGCTGGAATCCGGCACCACCCCCGCCGACTTCGCCGAGCGGCTGCGCGAACAGCTCACCGGCCGCGGCGCCGTCGGGGCCAAGAGCATCGCGGCGTACCGCACCGGCCTGGCGCTCGCCGCGGGCAAGCCGACCGACGACACCCTCGTCGCCGCGCTCGGTGAGTGCGGGCGCGACGCCGACGGAACGATCCGGCTGGCGCACCCGGTGGTGCACGCGTGGCTCGCGCACACCGCTGTGGAGGAGGGGTTGCCGCTGCAGATCCATGTCGGCTACGGCGACAACGACGTCGACCTGGCCGACTGCGACCCGTTGCGCCTGACCGCGTTCCTGCGAGCGACCCAGGACCGCGGTACGCCGGTGCTGCTGCTGCACAACTACCCGTTCCACCGGCACGCTGCCTACCTCGCCCAGGTCTTCTCACACGTGTTCATGGACGTCGGTCTCGCGACGCACAACACCGGTGCGCTGTCCACGGCGTTGGTGCGGGAGTCGCTGGAGCTCGTACCGTTCGCCAAGATGCTGTACTCCTCCGACGCCTTCGGACTCGCCGAGCTGTACCACCTGGGCAGCCTGCTGTTCCGCCGGTCGATGTCTGAGGTGCTGGCCGGCCTGGTCGACGCCGATGAGATGGGTGAGACGGACGCGGAGCGCGTCGTCGACCTGGTGGCCCACGACAACGCCCGCCGGGTCTACGCGCTGTGAAGGTCGAGCTCGCCAAGCTGTGGCAGGAGGCGGTACGCACAGAGATCCCTGGCGCCGTCGAGATGCGGCACCGTCTGCACGCCGATCCGCGGATCTCCGGTCAGGAGGAGGACACCGCTGTCGCGGTGACGGAGGCAATCGGGTGTGGCCCGGGGAAGGTCGTGGCCGGGACCGGGCGGCTCATCGACATCACCGGTGTCGGGCCGCGCGTGGTCGTCGTACGTGCGGAGCTGGACGCCCTCCCGGTCGTCGAGCTCACCGGTGCTCCGTGGCGGTCGGGAAACCTTGCGATGCATGCGTGCGGGCACGATGTGCACCTGGCGGCGCTGACGGCGGTCGTGCGCGCCGCCGCGGAGATGGACCTCCCGGCACGGCTTGTCGCGCTCCTGCAGCCACGAGAGGAGGGGACGGACAGCGGTGCGCGGGACGTCGTCGACGAGGGGTGGACGGCGGACTGGGACGGCATCGTCGCGGCGCACGTGCAACCTCAGCTCCCGCGCGGCGTCATAGGGGTGACTCCGGGGCCGGTGAACGCCGCGACGGCGGAGCTCACGATCGAGGTCACCGGACGCGGTGGGCACTCGGGCTACCCGCACACCGTCGACGACTCGGTGCTGGCGCTGTCCTCGATCGTCGTGGCGTTGCAGCAGCTCGGTTCGCGGCGGATAAACCCGGTTCACGGGTGCGCCATGATGATCAACCAGCTCAATGCGGGGTCGGCCGCCAACGTCGTACCCCCACGCGCCGTCGCGCGCGGCACGATCCGCACCATGACCGTGTCGGACACTCGGCTCGCCGAGGCGGCGATGCGCGACATCGTGCACCACGTCGCCGCCGCGCACGGGTGCGAGGGGATCTTGGTCATGCACCCGGCCGAACCCGTGCTGGCAAATGACCCGGTATACGCGACCTCGGCGGGTCTGTTGCTCGCCGGGCTGGGACACGAGGTCGACTCCTCGTGGCGCTCCTTCGGCTCCGATGACTTCTCACACTTCTCGAGCGTCTCCCGCGGCCTGATGATGTTTGTCGGCACCGGGAGCCAGACCGGTGGCCTGCACGATGCCTCCTACCTCCCGCACGACGACGACATCGCCCTGGTCGCCGATGCCTTGATCGCCGGCTACTGCGCCGCCGTCGGTTAGGTTTGCACACGTTCTCCGGCCACAGATGGAACCGCGCGGGACCTGCCGGACACAAGGGGGTGAACACAGTCGTGCCGAGCGTCGAACCACTCGACCTGCGCCTGTGGGATCTCGTGCGGCAGGAGGACGAGCACGCCTTCGCTCAGCTCTATGACATGTACGCCAAACCGGTCTACAACTTCGCCTTCCGGCGGCTCGCCTCCTGGTCTGCTGCCGAGGAGGTCGTGCAGTCTGCCTTCACGACCGTGTGGCGGCGGGCCCGGGTCGGTGACCTGCCGCCCCTACAACGCGACAGCGCCTTGCCCTACTTCCTGGGCGTCGCCGGACGCGAGTGTGACAATGCCGCGCGCGGCCGGAACCGGGCGACAGCGCTGGCCCGCAAGAGCCGGTTCGACCTGGTCGAGGCCGACCACGCCGACGCGGTGGCGGCACGTGTTGACGACGAGGCACAGATGAGCGAAGTGCTCGCGATCGTGCGTCGGTTGCCGCAGCGCCAACGCGACGTCCTGGAGCTGGTGGCATGGAGCGGTCTGAGCACGGCCCAGGCCGCTGACGCGCTCGGCCTGCCCGAGGGCACCGTCAAGTCCCGGCTCTCACGGGCACGCAGCCAGCTGCGTGACATGATCGGCGACCGGAGGGGGAGCGTACATGACTGACCATCTGCCCCCGGACCGCGACGGTCTGTCGATCCCTCCCGATCGAGAACCACCGGCACGTCTGCGGGCGGCCACCCTCCACCGCGCCTTCGGCAGCGAGCCCGCGGTCCGCCGCGGTCGTCTCGCCATGCCGTTGCTGGCAGCGGCATGCGTCGGGCTGCTGGTGACCGGCGGGTTCGTCCTCGACCGGGTGAGCGACGACGGTACGCCGCAACCGGCCGGCACGACCGGGACAGCCACCCCCTCACCGACCCCGGAGATCGTCGAGGGGCCCACGCTCGATCGTGGCCCGATGTCCTCGTCCCAGCTTCGTATGACCCTGGCGAACTGTTCGCGAGCGGCCGGGCTCACCAACGGTGGTGTCCAGGTGCGCTACTCGCGCCTGGTCGCTGCCGCTGACGGTCCGCAACCCCTGGTGATCGTCGAGTCCGGTGGCGGGACGCTGTACCGGTGCGGCGGCGGGTTCGCGCAGGAGGTGCAGACCCGTGGGATCGACGATCCCCGCGACATCGAGGCGCTGCGCCGTGCCCGCACCGCCGCCGGCACGGTGGTGGACGGCAGGTACGAGGACTTCGCGTCGAGCCAGCTCTTCCAGGTCGGCGCCGACGTGGACCGCGTGGACTCGCGCCTGGTGGGGCCCAACGGCGAGCTGTCACCCTGGCGATCGATGCCGAACATCGACGGCTTCGTCTATGCGGCGCAGTGGTTCATCGGCAGGTCTGTCTCCTTCGCCGGCGGGGAGGTACGGGTGCAGTTCCGTGCGCTTGACGTCGATGGCAGTGCGATACTGGACAACGCGCTGCAGGGCTATCCCCTCGCCGATGCGGCGCCGCCACCTGGCCAGCCGGTGGCCACCCCAGGGACGACGCCCGGACCGAGCACGGGACCGGGGACGCCGACGAATCCCGCGACGCCGTCCCCCACGCCGACCGATCCACCAGCGACCAGCGAGCCAACCGATCCACCAGCGACCAGCGAGCCAACCGACACGGCACCGACCGAACCGACGCTGCCGCCCGAGACGACGCCGCCAGTGACCGACCCCTCGTCCCGGCCCGGACGCTAGCCGTACCGACCAGGCGAGCCAGTATTGATGCTGCGCCACCACTGCACGATGGCGTGCGGGTGCCGCAGTGTCACCGAGCTCATCACCGCACGGCCGTGCACTCGCAGCAGCGGACCCGAGCCGCTGTGGTGGGTGCGGTTGGCGAGGCTGGACATGATGTCCCGCAGGCCGTCGACCTCGACCCTCACGCCGACCGGGACGATGAGGTCGATCGAGGACATGACCAGCGACACGTCGAGCTCGATGAGGGGCGGCAGGTCGGCCTCGGTGAGGTTGAGGCGGAGCGAGGACATCGTCAACCGCGCCCGCAACCTCGCCGGCACCGGCCACCGCCTGGTGCGCTGGTGAGAGGACATGAACCCCCGGATCTGCACCGGCTCGACCGCGGTCGCAGACGTCTGCTCGGGGAGGTCCGACAGCAGCGGTACGAGCTCGTGGCGGGTACGGGCGACGTACGCGGCCTCGACGCGTTCGTCGAACTCGACCATGTCGAGCCTGCCGTCCGTCACCGCTTGGCGCAGCCGCTCGACCACTGCTTCACGATCGTGGTCGGAGGCTCGCGGCGCCGGCACGGGGCGTTCCATGACTCCACAGTCTACGAATGCCGCAGACGGTCCGCGATACCCCGCCTCCCGCGTCTCGCTGACGCGCCCACGGCCCCATAGGGTCGCACCTATGAGCTCCGCGACCGGCCGGCGAGAAGTGCTTCAGGCGGATCGCCCGCCGCTGGCACGGGGGCCGGTCCTGGCCGCGACGGTCGCGGCGGTCATCGCACTCTCCATCACGAGCGCGCGTTACGGGTACGGCCGGGACGAGCTCTACTTCGCGATGCTTCCCGCCCAGTGGGGGTACGTCGACCAACCTCCGCTGACGCCGTTGATCGCGCAGTTCTTCAGCACTGTCGTGGCCGACGCGGTGTGGGCAGTCCGCATCCCGGCGACGGCGATCATGGCGTCATCGATCGTGGTGGTCACCGAGATCGCCCGCGAGCTCGGTGGGGGGCGGCGTGCGCAAAGCCTCTGTGCCTGGGCGTACGGGTCGTCGTTGCTGCCGCTGCTGTTCGGCCACGTGCTGCTGACCGCGACCCTCGATCTCCTGGTGTGGCCCGCGGTCATCTTGTTCACCATGCGCGCGGTGCTGCGCAACCGGGGGCAGTGGTGGATAGCGGTGGGGCTCGTCGTCGGTCTGAGCATGTACAACAAGCTGCTGGTCGCGATGCTGCTGGTGAGCCTCGCGGCAGCGATGCTGGCGGTGGGTCCGCGTCGCGTCCTGTGGTCCCGGTGGGTCGTGGCTGGTGTGGCCGTCGCCCTGGTCGTCGGGTCACCGAACCTGATCTACCAGATGACACACGACTGGCCGCAGCTGACGATGGGGCGGGCGCTCGCTGCGAACAACGCGGCCGAGGTGCGCGTCGCCATGTGGCCGTTCCTCCTTGTCATCTTCGGCCCGCCCCTGGTGCCGGTGTGGTGTGCGGGCTCCGTGGCGTTGCTCCGACGACCGCGGTGGCGGTCGGTACGGTACGTCGCCGTCGCCTTCCCCATCCTCCTGCTGCTCGTCTTCCTCGCCGGCTCACAGTTCTACTATCCGTTCGGGTTGATGACCGCCCTGTTCGCCGCCGGATGCGTCGTCGTCGCCGACTGGTCGGCCGGCAGCCGCGCACGCCATGTCGTGGTCGTGGCGGCGGTCGTTCTCAACGCCGGCGCCTCCGCTCTGATCGCGCTTCCTGTCGTCCCGGTAGATGAAGTCGGCTCGACGCCCATCCCCGCCATGAACCAGCTGGTACAGGACCAGGTCGGATGGCCGACGTACGTGCGCCAGGTGGCTGACGTGGCGGCCGCACTGCCACCCGCGGAATCGGCCGGCACTGTCGTCGTAGCGAGCAACTACGGCGAAGCCGGGGCAATCGACCGTTTCGGTCCGGCGATGGGGATCACGCAGGTGTTCAGCCCGCACAACGAGCTGTACTTCGTCGCGCGGCCGCCGGCGACGGCGCGCACGGCGATCGTCGTCGGCGCGTCCATCGCGTTCCTCCGGCCGCTGTTCGCCTCCTGTGAGATCGCCGGTGTGCTCGACAACAGGGTCGCTGTCGACAACGAGGAGCAGGGCCGGTCGATCTCGATCTGCCGGGCCCCGGTCGGCGGCTGGCAAGCGGTGTGGCCGGCGATGCAGCACTACGACTGAGATCGGGTGATGTTTGGGTTCGCACCGGCATGGGTAGACGGAGGCCACGTCGCCATGGGCACCGGCAACCCCGGCGCAATGGCGACGACGCAGGACGCGCACCGGGCGGGTCCTCTAGCCAGGGAGAAAAGACGTGCCACGCTCGATCACACCCTCGAGTTTCAGACTCACGTCACGCAAGTCGATCGCCATGACCTCGGCTGTTCTCGCCGCGACAGCGCTGGCAGCCGCACCCACCGCCTCGGCCGCCGACCCAGACCCGCAGGCACGTTCTGGCGATGCCCAGACGACCGCGGTCGAGCAGTCCTTGCGCAGTGCCGACCAGGCGCAGCGGATCAGCCGCTCGGTCGACAGCGCGGCCGGGTCGTACATCGACAGCGCCCGCCGGGTAGTCGTCAACGTGACGGATCGGGCCGATGTCGCCAAGGTCGAGGGCAGCGGCGCGGAAGCCGCGGTCGTCAGGTACTCCACCCGCCAGCTCGACAAGGCGACCGCCAAGCTCGGCCGCCAAACCTCCATCCCGGGCACCGCCTGGGCAGTCGACCCGACGACCAACTCCGTCACCGTGTCGGCCGACTCCACCGTCAGCAAGAACCAGCTCGGCAAGATCAAGGCCGTCACGAGGTCGCTGGGTGACAAGGCGACACTGAGCAGGACCGCCGGAGCCTACAGCACCCGGACCAGGGGCGGGGACGCGATCTACGCCCAAGGCGGCGGCCGCTGCTCACTCGGCTTCAACGTCCGCAGCGGGTCGCGCTACTACTTCCTGACTGCTGGCCACTGCACCAACATCTCCGCCAACTGGTGCCGCGACAGCGGTCAGACCAACCTTCTCGGAACCAGCGGGCGCGGCAGCTTCCCCGGCAACGACTACGGCATCGTCAACACTTCGGCGACCACGGCAGCAACCAACCCGGGATCGGTGAACCTCTACAACGGCCGCACCCAGGACATCTCCTCTGCCGGCACGCCGACCGTCGGCCAGACGGTGCAGCGCAGCGGCAGCACCACAGGGCTCCACAGCGGCCGGGTGCAGGCACTCAACGCAACGGTCAACTACGCCGAAGGCCGGGTCACCGGGCTGATCCAGACCACGGTGTGCGCAGAGTCCGGCGACTCCGGCGGTTCGCTCTTCGCGAGCACCAGGGCGCTCGGGTTGACGTCCGGTGGCAGTGGTAACTGCAGGACCGGTGGCCAGACGTTCTTCCAGCCGGTGACCGAGGCGCTCAGCGTCTACCAGGTCAGCGTCTACTGACAGGACGGCACCTGCACAGCCTCAATGAGGAAAGGGCCCCGCCTCGGCGGGGCCTTTTCCTTGTCCGCCCGCACGGTGGCGCCGTCAGGCCCTACGGTGGCGGGGACGCCGATTCGATGGAGGACGAGCATGGCCGAGCGCCATCCGACGATGTTGCAGACAGCCGACGGGCGAGAGCTCGAGGTCGTCGTCGACGGGTCCCGCGACGGCCTGCTGGTCATCTATCACAGCGGTACGCCGTCGGCCGCACTGTCGTACCCGCTGTTCACCCGTGAAGCGCAGGCGCGTGGGTTGCGGCTCGCCAGCTACTCACGTCCTGGCTACGCCGGGTCGACGCCGCGGTTCGGGCGGAGCGTCGCCGATGCGGTCGACGACGTCCAGGTGGTAGCGGACAACCTCGAGGCCGAACAGTTCCTCACCTTCGGCTGGTCCGGCGGTGGCCCGCACGCATTGGCCTGCGCGGCGCTGTTGGGTGAGCGTTGTCTTGCTGCCGCCACCGTCGCCGGTGTGGCACCGTACGACGCCGAAGGACTCGACTGGTTGGCAGGCATGGGGCAGGAGAACGTCGCCGAGTTCACCGCCGCCCGCGCCGGCGTCGACGAACTGACGGCTTTCCTGAGCCAGCACGCCGACGCGATGCGTACCATCACCGCCGACGACGTCGCGGACAGCCTCGGCGGACGTGTCTCTGACGTGGACAAAGCGGCGATCACCGGCGAGCTCGCCGACTACCTGGCCGGCTCTTTCCGTCGGGCGGTCTCGCGGGGGACCGACGGGTGGCGCGACGACGACCTCGCGTTCTGCGCGCCGTGGGGCTTCGACACCGAAGAGATCGCTGTTCCGGTGTCTGTGTGGCAGGGCACCGAGGACAAGATGGTGCCGCACGCGCACGGCGCGTGGCTCGCTGAGCACGTGTCCGGGGCGCGCGCCAACCTCTTGGACGGCGAGGGACACGTGTCCCTCACCGCCCAAGCCGGGCGCATCCTCGACGACCTCCTCGAGCAGTCCCGCAACTGACTCCTCCGGCCGGCCGAGTGCGGGGCGGCCTAGTGGCGTGCGTAGTACTCGCTGGACTCCTTGCGCCACAGCAGGACCACCCCGCGACCGACACCACGAGCGTGAGGATGCTGATCAGTGTCGAGATCGCGCCTGACGACGTCCCCGTCGCGCCACCGATCGCGAGCCCTCCGAGCGTGAGAAGGACGTTCAAGCCGGCGAGGATCGTGGCGACGATGCGGGCCCAGCTGCGGCCCTGACCGTTCTTCCACGCCATCAGGAGCCACAACAAGATCCCGAGGATGCCCAGGATCACCGCGAAGGCGATGCCGGCGGTGTAGCTGGCGTTGACCGCGTCCTCGGTGACCTTGGTGTCCTGCTCGGCCAGCTGCTCACGGATCTGGTCCTTCAACGACCCGAGCGTGGCCAATGTGACGACCAGCGAGAGGGCGCTGAGTGCCGCGCCGGCCCACATCAGCCGAACCGCCGTGCGGATCGACGACGGCCGTGGCCCCTTCGCCGCGGTGGGCTGGTTGCCCGGGTCGTGTGCGTCCGCCGGATAGGTCGGGTACCCCGAGCCTGCGGCAGCTGGCTGGCCCGCACCGGGGTAGTCGCCGGAGCCGGGCGAGGTCGGTGGCGGTCTGTCGTTACTCATGTGCGATTCCCCTCGTCGTGTGATGCCCGCCCGCTTCGGCTGGTCCAACGGCAGGCTCCCACGTCCGGGACAGCCCACGCCACCCACCCCGCCGTCGATCGGTCCTTATGCTGAGGCGGTGACCGGATCGCTGCGCCCCCACGCCTCCCACTGGGGTGCGTACACAGCAGGCGACACCGCGGAGGGTTTTCGTGTCGTTGCCGCACCTGGCGACCCCGACCCCGCCACGCTGCTCGCCAACGTGCCGGCGTCGTTCGACGAGCGGGTGCGGGTGCCGCAACCGTACGTACGCCGGGGCTGGCTCGAGCGCGGGCCGGGCCCAGATGACGCGCGGGGGACCGATACGTACGTGCCGGTGGGGTGGGACGAGGCACTCGACCTGGTCGCCGGCGAGCTGGAACGGGTGCGCCGTGAGCACGGCAACGAGGCGATCTTCGGCGGTTCGTACGGGTGGGGGAGCGCCGGGCGCTTCAACCACGCGCAGAGCCAGGTGCACCGCTTCCTCAACACGATCGGCGGCTACACGCGCTCGGCGCACACCTACAGCCACGGTGCCGCTGAGGTGCTGCTGCCTCGGGTGGTCGGCAGCCTGGAACCGCTGGACACGCCGACGGCCTGGCCGGTGCTCGAACGCCACACCGAGCTCTTCGTCTGCTTCGGTGGCCTGCCGGTCAAGAACTCGCAGGTCGGTTCGGGCGGCGTCGACCGTCACCACGTCGGCGGGACGTTGCGCGGCGCCCGCGAACGCGGCGCGGAGTTCGTGCTCGTCAGCCCGCTGCGCGACGACATCAGCGCCGACCTCGGCGCGCAGTGGATCGCACCGGTGCCGGGCACCGACACTGCGCTGATGCTGGCGTTGTGCCACGCGCTGCTCGATGAAGAGCTGTACGACGCGGCGTTCGTGATGTCGCACTGCGAAGGTTTCGAGAAGCTGCGGGCGTACCTCGCCGGGGAGGCCGACGGAGAGCCCAAGACCGCCGAGTGGGCGGCACGCTGGTGCGGCGTGGACCCCGCGACGACGCGTGCGCTGGCGCGCCAGATGGCCACTCACCGAACGATGATCACCCTGAGCTGGTCGATGCAGCGCAGCCACCACGGTGAGCAGGTCCTCTGGGCGGGCATCGCCCTGGCAGCGATGCTCGGACAGATCGGCCTACCCGGGGGCGGCTTCGGCCACGGGTACGGCTGCACCGCCAACATCGGTAACGCGCGCGCGGCGCACGGCGTGCCGCTGCTCCCGCAAGGCAGCAACGACGTCGACGAGCTGATCCCCGTCGCACGCATCGCCGACGCGCTGCTGCACCCGGGCCGAGCCTACGACTTCGACGGGCAGCGGCGGGCGTACCCCGACCTTCGTCTCGTCTACTGGATCGGAGGCAACCCTTTCCACCACCACCAGGATCTTCGCCGCCTCTCGCGGGCGTTCGGACGGCCTGACACGGTCGTCGTCCACGAGCCGTTCTGGACCGCGACCGCGCGGCACGCCGACATCGTGCTGCCGGCGACGACGACGCTCGAGCGGGAGGACTTCGGCGGCTCGCCGGTCAGCGGCACGCTGCTCGCGATGCACCAGGTCGCCCGGCCGGTAGGGGAGGCGCGCGACGACTACGCAATTTTCACCGCCCTCGCGCAGCGACTCGGGGTGGCCGATGACTTCACCGAGGGGCGGACGACCCGTGAATGGCTCGACCATCTCTACGAAGCATGGCGGGGGGTGATGGCCGCAGATGATGCCCCGGTCGAGGACTTCGAGGCGTTCTGGAAGGCCGGTCGGGTCTCGCTGCCCAGGCGCGACCACGACCACGTGATGTACGCCGACTTCCGCGCCGACCCCGAGCACCATCCGTTGCCGACACCGAGCGGGAGGATCGAGCTGTACTCCGGTCAGATCGCATCCTTCGGCTACGACGACTGCCCCGGGCACCCCACCTGGTTGGTGCCGCACACCCTCGCCGAGCCCCCCGGCGCCGGCGAGTACCCGCTGCACCTGCTGGCCAACAACCCCGCGGCGCGGTTGCACAGCCAGCTCGACCACGGCGCCACAAGCGCCGCGTCCAAGATCCAGGACCGCGAGCCGATCCGCATCCATCCGCGCGACGCACGGGCCCGCGAGCTCTCCGCCGGTGATGTCGTCCTCGTCCGCAGCGCGTACGGCAGCTGCCTTGCCGGTGTCGTCGTCAGCGACGCCGTCCACCCCGGCGTGGTGCAGCTGTCGACCGGCGCCTGGTTCGATCCTTCGGCGCCAGACGTCGCCACCTGCATCCACGGCAACCCCAACGCGCTGACGCCGGACCTCGCCACGTCCTCGCTCGGGCAGGCATGCGCCGGGCAGATCGTCCGCGTCGAGGTGACGCGGTACGACGGCGAGCTGCCGCCGCTCGTTGCCTACTCGACCCCGGTGCGGTGACATCCCTCCCCGCTAGGATCGCTCGCGACACCCTAGGCGACCAGCGGAGGTACTCATGACGACGCCCGACGACTCGCCGACACCCCAAGGCGAGCAACCGCCCGCACCCCCGCCGCCGGGGTACGGCCCACCCCCGCCGCCGGGGTACGGCCCACCGTCGCCCGGCTACGGGCAGCCGCCGCCGCAGTACGGCTCCCCGCCGCCGTACGGCCCACCGCCGCAGTACGGCTACGGTCCGCCGCCTGGTCAGCAGCCGTACGGCGCGTACCCGCCCGGCTACTACGACCCCAACGCCAAGAGCAAGCTCACCGCGGGGCTCCTGGGCATCCTGCTCGGTGGCTTCGGGGTGCACCGGTTCTACCTCGGCTACACCTCGATCGGCATCGTGCAGATCCTCGTCACGCTGGTGACGTGCGGAATGGGCGCGTTGTGGGGTCTGATCGAAGGGATCCTGATTCTCGTCGGCTCGCCGTCGTTCGCCACCGACGCCGACGGTCGGCCGCTGCGCGAGTAGCCACGCGCCGACGCTCGGCGGTTCAGGCCAGGGCACGTACGGTGTCGATCGTATCGGCCTCGGCTGCGGTCTTGTCGTCGCGGTACCTGATGACCCGCGCGAACCGGAGCGCGAACCCGCCAGGGTATCGGGTCGAACGCTGCAGACCGTCGAACGCCACCTCGACCACCTGTTCAGGGCGGACGGACACGACGAAGGAGGTGCGCGACTCCTCGAGCTCGAGGAATCGACGCGTCTGCCAGGTCAGCATCTCATCGGTCATGCCCTTGAAGGTCTTGCCGAGCATCACGAAGCCACCGCCTGCGTCGCGCGCACCGAGGTGGATGTTGGACAGCCACCCGCGCCGCCGGCCGCTGCCCCACTCCACCGCGAGGACCACCAGGTCGAGGGTGTGCCGCGGCTTGACCTTGACCCAGGCCGCGCCGCGCCGTCCCGCTTCGTACGGTGCCGCCAGATCTTTGAGCACGACCCCCTCGTGGCCACGGGCGATGGCATCGTCGAAGAAGGCTTGCGCCTCGGCGTGATGGGCGCTCCGCACGCGCGGCACGGCGAGGTCACCGACGGTCGCGTCGAGGACAGCCATGCGCTCGCGCAGCGGCCGCTCCAGCAGGTCCTGACCGTCCACGTACAAGCAGTCGAAGAAGAACGGGGTCACCTGGACCGTCGGGAGCGTCGGGGCAGCCGACGCCGTTCGTGCCGCCGTCTGCTGGAACGGGCGCGGACGCCCCTCCGGGCCGAGCGCGATCACCTCGCCGTCGAGCACGAGCCGCCTGGCCGGTAGTGCCCTGACGGCCTCGACCACCTCAGGGAGACGGGCGGTGATGTCGTCCAGGCTCCGGGTGTAGAGGCCGACGACGTCGCCGTCCTTGTGCGCCTGCACCCGGATGCCGTCGAGCTTGAGGTCGACCGAGACCTCCTGCACGGCGTCGGCCTCGGTGAGGACCTTCAGCTTGACGAATGCCGCCTCGATACCGGCGGCCGACGCCGCCAGCATGGGGCGGATCGGCCGGCCGACCGAGAGGGTGAACGCCTCGACGCCGGCGGCGCCGACCGTGAGTGCGGCGACGGCCACCGGCGCGGTGGCGCCGGCCAGCATCGCCGCGCGCCGTACGGCGCTCGAGGTGAGCGCGGATGCCTCCGCCACCGCGTCGAGCATGATCGAGTCGAGGGCGCCCTGGCGTACCTCCCCGGCGAGGAGGTTGCGCAGGAAGGTCTGCTCGTCGGCGGTGGCTCGCGCGAACAGGTCCCGCAGGGCGCCGGCGCGGCCGGCCGCGGACCCCGCACCGGACAGCGCGGCGATCCGCGCGAAACCCGCGTCGGCCTCCTGCACGGTCAGCGTCGCCTCGGCAGCCGGGTCCGGCAGCGAGCGCATCGACGCCCAGCCGATCCCGGTACGACGCTGGCGAAGCTCGCCGGCCAAGTAGGTGACGACGACCGCGACGTCCCCGGCGCCAGCGCGGCGGAGCAGGTCAGCGAGTGCGGCACGCTTGGCCGTACGCGAGGCGGTGCCGGCGACCGCCTGCGAGGTCCGCACCACCTCGGCCAGCAGCATGGCTCGCTATGCCTTGCGCAGGTCGGCGGCCGGGAACGGCGGGCGGGGGTCGAGTCGCACCGACAGGCGCCCGGCCAGCCGCCACATCCGCGCTGTCAGGTCGCGGTCCTCCTCGGTCACCAGGTTGCCCATCACCCGCAGCGCCACCGTCATCAACGCGTGTGAGCGCATGCCGACGGGCCCGGCCGCCGGCAGCAGCCGAGGCACGGTGATCAGGCCGGCGAGGCGCCGGGCGATGGAGAACGCCTCGCCGTAGTGACGCCGCAGCAGCGCGGGCCATGCCACCTCGAGGTCGTCCTCGGCCGCCATCAGGTCCATGACGACGCGGCCGGTTTCCAGGCCGTAGTCGATCCCCTCGCCGTTGAGGGGGTTGACGCAACCGGCCGCATCACCGATCAGCGCCCAGTTGGGCCCGGCGACACCCGAGACCGCCCCGCCCATCGGCAGCAGCGCCGACGTCGGCGCCCGCAGCTCGTCGCCGAGCTCCCACTCCTCGCGCCGCTGGCTCGCGTAGAACTCCATCAGGGGGCGCAGCTGGACGTTCGCGGGGCGCTTGGACGTCGCCAAGGTGCCCACACCGAGGTTTACCTCACCATCGGACAGCGGGAAGATCCAGCCGTAGCCGGACAGCAGCTCACCGCTCTCACCCCGCAGCTCCAGGTGCGAGGAGATCCACTCGTCGTCGCTGCGCCCGGACTTGACGTAGCTGCGGCTCGCCACGCCGTACGCGGTCTCGCGGTGCCAGGTGCGCCCGAGGGTCCGGCCCAGCGGCGACCGGACGCCGTCAGCGACCACCAACCGTTGGCACCGCACGGTCACGCGCGAGGCGTCGGGCAGCGCGAAGACGACTCCGCCGACGCGCGCGCCGTCGCGTACGACGTCGACCGCGCGGGCGCCGTCGAAGGGCCGGGCGCCGGAGTCGAGAGCGACCTGACGGATGCGGGCATCGAGCTCGGTACGCGGCACCGCCGAGCCGTAGTCGGGCAGCGAGCCGCCTGGCCACGGCAGCAGCAGCTCGTGGCCGAACCCGGCGGCACGCAGGCCCTTGTTGGTGCCGTGAGTGCGTACCCAGTCGCGCAGGTCCAGTCGCTCCAGCTCCGCGATCGCGCGCGGGGTGAGGCCGTCGCCGCAGGCCTTGTCACGCGGGAAGGTCGCCGCGTCGGCGAGCACCACGTCCAGGCCGTGGCGGGCCGCCCACGCCGCGGCCGACGAACCCGCGGGCCCGGCACCGACGACGAGGACGTCTGCCTCGGTCGGCAGGGCTGCGGGCGCGGTCACGGGGCAAGTTTCCCACGCGCCTGGCCGCCTGGTTGGATCGGACCATGATGGGCCGCCCGGACCAGCACGGCACCGCCTACGCGCGTACGCGCATCGGCTACTACGACGTCATCGTGGTCCTTTTCTGCACCTTCTTGCTCATCTCCAACGTCAGCGCCGTCAAGCTGATCGAGCTCGACGTGCTGGGGGTCGACCGATGGCGCATCGTCACCGACGGTGGGGCGTTCCTCTTCCCGCTGACGTACGTCCTCGGCGACATCCTCGCCGAGGTGTACGGCTTCCGCGCCGCCCGGCGCGCCATCGTGCTCGGGTTCTGCGTGTCCGTCCTGGCCTCGCTGACGTTCTTCGTCGTCCAGCAGGCGCCGGCGGCGGCGGACTGGCCCAACCAGGGGGCATTCGAGGCGATCTTGGGCTTCGTCCCCCGGATCGTGCTTGCCAGCATCTGCGGGTACGCCGTCGGACAGCTGCTCAACGCGTACGTGCTGGTCCGGATCAAGGAACGCACCCACGAGGGCAGCCTGTGGGCGCGGCTGATCGGGTCGACGCTGGTGGGCGAGTTCTTCGACACGCTGGTGTTCTGCACCATCGCCTTCTACGGCGTCATCAACGGCGGCACGTTCCTCAACTACGTCATCACCGGGTACATCTACAAGTGCGCCGTCGAGATCGTCCTGCTACCCCTCACCTACGCGGTGATCGGGTGGTTCAAGCGGCATGAGCCGACGTACGCAGCGCCGGTGTCCACCACGGGGTGAGTCGCCGGCTGACCAGCGCGCCGCGTCTCACGAGCCCCGGCTGTACCAGGTTCTCCTGGTACAGCGTCACTTCACCGAGGTTGCAACACCGATGCAGTGACGGCCCGCCAGGTGAAGTGCCAGCGCTGCGGTTGGCGACCGCCGGCTGCCGCCAAACCGCAGTGCTAGCGGTAGTGACGGGCGAGCACGTCGGCCTTGAGATCCCAGTAGGTGTCGTCGGCGATGCTGGCTCGGATCCTGTCGACGAGGCGCACGATGAACCTCTCGTTGTGGATCGTGGTCAGCGTCGCCGACAGCATCTCCTTGGTCTTGAACAGATGGTGCAGGTACGCACGCGTGTAGTGCGTGCAGGTGTAGCAGTCGCACTCGGTGTCGATCGGACCGAAGTCACGTCGGGACGCGGAGACGTTGAGGTTGAAGCGCCCGGACGCGGTGTAGACGCGGCTGCTGCGGGCGACGCGCGCCGGCGACACGCAGTCGAAGGTGTCCGCGCCGTTCTCGATCGCGGTGAACAGGTCGTCGGGTTCGCCGATGCCCAGCAGGTGGCGCGGCTTCTCCTCGGGCAACTCGTCGGTGACCCACCGCACTATCGCTCCCAGCTCGGCCTTCTCGATGGCGCCGCCGATCCCGAAGCCGTCGAAGTCGAGCGCCACCAACCCCTTGGCGGCCCGGCGCCGCAGGTCCTCGTACTGTGCCCCCTGCACGACGCCGAACAACGCCTGCCGCGGTCTGGCGTCGTTCTCGGCCCTCAGCCGCGCGTGCTCGGCGACGCAGCGCTCGGCCCAGGCCTGAGTACGCCCGATCGACTCCTCCTGGTAGGCGCGCGTGTTCATCAGTGTCGTCAGCTCGTCGAAGGCGAACATGACGTCCGCGCCGAGCTGGTGCTGGATCTGCATCGACACCTCGGGGGTGAACCGGTGCGTGGAGCCGTCGAGGTGGGACCTGAAGGTGACGCCGTCGTCGTCCACGTGCGCGAGGCGCTCCTTGCCCTCGGCGATCACATCGTCCGCGCGTACGGCGTCGACGTCCATCGACAGCGTCTTCTTGAACCCCGCACCGAGCGACAGCACCTGGAACCCGCCGGAGTCGGTGAACGTCGGGCCCGGCCAGTTCATGAAGACCGCCAGCCCTCCGGCCGCGCCGATCACGTCCGCGCCCGGCTGCAGGTACAGGTGGTACGCGTTGGCGAGCAGCGCCTGGGCCCCCAGTGCACTCATCGCCTCGGGGAGCACCGACTTGACCGTCGCGCGGGTGCCGACCGGGATGAACGCCGGCGTCTCGATCACGCCGTGCGGTGTGGTGATCCGGCCCGTACGTCCCGCCGTACCCGCTAGGCGGTCGCCGACCGCGAAGAAGGACGCTGCGGCGGATCGGGACACGTTGGCCATCCAACCACCTCCAGAACCTGCGGATGGAGGGGCCAGAACCTGCGGATGGAGGGGCCAGAACCTGCGGATGGCGGGTCAGGGGGAGAGGAGGAGGGTGGCGCCGAGGGCAAGGGCGGCGACGTTGACGAGGCCGAAGACGACGACCCACACGGTCCCAGGGACACCGGTGAGCCTGGCCAGCTGGTCGGCATCGGAGGTCGCGGCACGCCTCCGGCGGCGCTGAGCCTGCAGCTCCAGGACCGGCCGCGGGGCGGCGATCAGCAGGAACCATGCCAGCAGGTAGGCGAACGCAGACTGCCCGTCGGACGGTACCCACCAGGAGACCGCGAACACCAGGGTTGCGGTGGCCAGGACCGACCACAGGCCGAACCAGTTACGGATCTGGACGAGCAGCAGTGCCAGCAGGACCAGCGTCGCCCAGAGCAGCCCGACCGCATGCCCGGTCGCGAGCACCCACGCCGCCGCGAGCCCGATCAGCGCCGGCCCGACGTACCCGGCGAACGCGGTGGCAACCATCCCCGCACCGCTCGGCCGGCCCCGGGACAGGGTGAGTCCTGAGGTGTCCGAGTGCAGCCGGATGCCGCTGAGACGACGCCCGCTCAGCAGGGCGACGAACCCGTGCGCACCCTCGTGCGCGATGGTCACGGCGTGGCGGGTGCGTGACCAGGCCGGACGGTAGCCGACGAGGCAGGCCGCGACGGCAGCGGTGAGGAGCACCATGCCCTGCGTCGGCGGCGGCTGGGCGCCGATCGCGCGGCTCCAGATCTCGTCGATGACGTCCACGGCACGAGCCTAGGCACCCAGCACCCACGAAGACGTACGGGTCAGCCCGCGCGGTGAGGCTCCACACATCTGTCGGTGACGGCTCCTATGGTGACGAGATGAGGTTCATCGCCACCGCTGACTGGCAGCTCGGGATGACCGCCTCCTACCTCACCGCGGAGGCGCGGCCGAGGTTCGCCCAGGCCAGGTTGGACGTCATCCGCGCGATCGGCGAGCTGGCCGCCGAGCGGGCGGTCGACTTCGTCCTCGTCTGTGGCGACGTCTTTGAGTCCAATCAGCTGGACCGGCAAGTCGTGTTGCGGGCATTTGACGCACTGCGCGCGGTCGCTGTGCCTGTCTACCTCCTGCCGGGCAACCATGACCCGCTCGACTCCGCCTCCATCTACACCTCCGCGACGTTTCGCGACCGCTGCCCCGATCACGTCCACGTCCTCGCAGAGCCCGGCCCCGTGACGGTGCTCCCCGGGGTCGAGGTCGTCGCCGCTCCGTGGTCCAACAAGGCCCCGCTGTGTGACCTTGTCGCCCGCGCGTGCGCCGACCTCGGCCCGTCCGACGACGTCATCCGCATCGTCGCCGGCCACGGTGTCGTCGACACGCTCAACCCTGACCGCGACAGCCTCGCCGCGATCAGTGTCGCCGCGCTCCAGGCGCAGGTCGACGCTGGTCGCATCCACATGTGCGTCCTCGGCGACCGACACTCCACGACGCAGGTGACCGAACGGATCTGGTACGCCGGCGCGCCCGAGGTCACCGACCGCGACGAGACCGACCCCGGCAACGTCCTGGTCGTCGACATCGACACCGCTCAGCCCGCTGCGAGAGTCGCCGTGGAGCGCGTGCACGTGGGCCGTTGGGAGTTCGAGGTGGCGGCCCGTGAGCTCGGCTCGGTTGAGGATGTCGACGCGCTGGTCGGCTGGCTCGACGGGCACAGCGGCAAGGACCGTACCGCCATCTGGCTCAAGCTCTCGGGGACGCTTTCGGTACGTGACAAGGCGCGTCTTGACGCCGCGCTGGAGGAGCAGGCGGAGATTTTCGGCTCGGTGCTGATCTGGGAACGGCACTACGACCTCAGTGTCGTGCCGGACGACTGCGACTTCGGTGACCTCGGACTGACCGGCTTCGCCGACGATGCGGTGCGCGAGCTGGTGCAGATGGCCGGGTGCGAGCCAGGGGGCGCGGAGGCACAGGACGCCCTCGGTCTGCTCTACCGGCTGACGGAGGCGTCGCGGTGAAGATCCTGCGGATCAGGCTCGAGCACTTCCGCGGCATCACGTCCCGTGAGATCGTGCTCCAGCCCGCCGGCATCACCGTCGTCGAAGGACCGAACGAGGTCGGCAAGTCCTGCGTGCCCGAGGCGATCGGGCTCATCCGCAGCTACCTCGACAGCTCACGCGCCAAGGCGGTCACCGACGTACGCCCGGTCGGTCAGGACGTCGGACCCAAGGTGGAGCTGGAGGTGGTGACCGGCCCGTACCACCTCGTTTACACCAAGCAGTTCCTCTGGCGACCGTCGACCGAGCTGCGGATCCTCGCTCCCCGCCCCGAGCAGCTTGCCGGGCGAGAGGCGCACGACCGCTTCGACACACTTCTCGCCGAGACCCTCGACCCGCAGCTGTGGGACGCGCTGCAGGTCGTGCAGGGTGACTCGCTGCGCCAGCCAGTCCTGGCCAGGATCGAGCCCCTGCGGACCGCACTCGGGGCGACTGACGCCAAGCCGGGGCCGGGCGGTCACGACGCCCTGATAGGGCGGATCGAGCAGGAGTACGCGCGGTACTTCACGTCCAAGACGGGCAAGGTCACCGGCGACTACGACGCGACCGCCGCGCGGGTCGCTTCGACGCGCCAGCAGGTCGACCAGCTGCGCGCCCGGCTCGGCGAGGCCGAGGACCGCATCGCGCAGTACGCCCGCATCGAGGCCGAGCTCCGGCAGGTCTGCGCGGCCCAGAGACCGGTCCTGCGTGAGCTGGAGGAGCTCCGATCCCGTCGGCGGCGGCTCGACGAGCTCGAGCGGGCCGCGGAGCTCTCCCGGGCCGACGTCGAGCGGGCGCAGGCGACACAGGCCGAAGCAGAACGCGCCGTGGCGCAGCGAGGCGAGCTGGCGGCTGAGCACCGACGGCGCCTCGACGAGCACGAGCAGTGCGAGGTCGAGCTGTCCCATCTGGAGCAACGTTGCACGCAACAGCGGCTCGACGCCGACCTGGCTGCGTCCGCCGCCGCCGAGGCGATGACCGCTGCCGAGCAGCTGTCCGCCCGACAGCGCGCGGCCGACGACGCGCTCGCCTCGGCCAGGGCCCACCAAGACCTGCGCCTGCTCGGCGACCGGATCGGCGCGGCCACCGCGGCCCGCATCACGGCGGCCGAAGCTGCGGCCCGGCTCGAGAACAATCCCATCGACGACGCGATCGTTGCCGAGCTCCAGGCCGCTCAGACGGGGCTGCTGGTTGCCGAAGCCAAGCGCGACGCGGGAGCCCCCCGCCTTTTCGTGACCAGCCTTGGCGGTCGGCGCATCGATGTCGACGGAAGCACCCTCGACGCGGACCACGAGGCCGCGGTGACCTCGCAGAGCGTCGTCGAGGTGCCCGGCGTGGTGCGCGTGGTCGTATGCGCCGGACAGGACGGCCACGAGCTGGTAGCCGCCGCGGAGGCCTGCGCCCACCGCTGGCAGCTGCTGCTGGACCGCCATGTGATCGGTGACCTGACGACTGCGCGGGACGCCGCCGGGCGACGCCGCCACGACCTCGTCGAACGTCAACTGGCCCGGCGCAGCCTTGCCGAGGCGCTGGACGGTGACGATCTCGACGAGATGCGAGCGCGCCACGAGGCACTACGTGATCGCGTGCTCACCCCCGTGAGGCGGACCACACCGTCCGCTGCGGCCAGTGCAAAGTGTGTGCGCGGGGCCGAACGCGCCGCCGGGCTCGCACGCGATGCCGCCGACGCCGCCGCGGCCTCCGCAGCGGACCTGCGGGCTGCGGCCGAGGCCGCGGCTGGTGTGCTCATGCTCCGCGACGTCGAACGCATCAAGCTTCAGCAACGCCTCGACGGGGCACGGGTCGAGCGTGAGCGAACCGCTCGCGCGCTGCAGGCGTCGCGGGACGGGCTCAGCGACAACGAGCTCCGCACCGTGGTCGCCCATGCCGTCAAACGGCTGCACGATGCCGTCGTGCTGCACGATGAGGGCCGCGACGAGCTGAGCGCGGCGGGGGCCGACGAGCTGCGAATCGTGTTGGACAATGCGGCCGCCAAGCACGAACGACTCGCCCGGGACACTCACGAGCTCACGGCCCAGCAGCATCGGTTGCGCGGACAGCTCGACGACATCGAGGGTCAGGGCCTCAAGGACCACCTCGACGCAGCCGGCGCCGCCCTCGACGACGCTGAGCGCGTGCACGGCCGGCTCGCCCAGCGCGCTGCGGCCGTGCGGCTGCTCAGGGCCACTTTCACCCGGCACCGCGACGACGCTCAGAGCCGCTACGTCCAGCCGTTCACCCAAGCCCTCGAACGTCTCGGCCGACTCGTCTTCGGACCAGAGATGCGTGTCCACGTCTCGCCCGAGCTGGCGATCGAGTCCGTGACCCGCGGCGGTGTGACCGTACCCTTCGAGGCCCTCTCCGGTGGGGCCAAGGAGCAGCTCGCGGTGCTCGGCCGACTCGCCTGCGCGCAGCTCGTCGGTGCCGGTGACGGCGCGCCGGTCGTCCTTGACGACTCGCTGGGATTCGCCGATCCGGGGCGGCTGGAACGGATGGCGGCGGTCCTCAACGAGGTCGGGCAGACCAACCAGATCATCGTGCTCACCTGCCAGCCGGACCGGTTCCGCTCCATCGGCTCGGCGGTCGTGGTTCGTCTCGACGCTGCCTAGCCCGAGCGCGGGACGGCGCGTGTTTGTCAACCGTGGTTGACACGCCGGCGCCTTGCGCGAAGGCTACGGACCCGCCGACGCCGAGGCGCTCGCCACGCTGGGAATCGACCTCGACGAGGTGCGTCGTCAGGTGGACGAGGCCTTCGGACCAGGTGCGCTGGACCGTATCCGCTCGGCGTCCGGCAAGGAGAGCTGGTGGAAAGGCGGCCACCTCGGCTTCGAACGCGCCAGCAGGAAGGTGCTGGAGCTGGCTCTGCGCGAAGCCATGCGCCTGGAGCACGGCTACATCGGCACCGAGCACATCTTGCTGGGCCTGCTGCAGACCGAGGGCGCCGCGCAGCGCATCCTCCTGGCCCGGGGGTTGCGCGTTCAGACGGCGACGGCCATGGTGGACGGGCTGGTACGCAGCCAACGAGCGAGCTGATCCTCCGCACAGTTAGGGTCGGTGCAACGACGCAGGAGGCTACGCGATGTTCCGCCGCTCGACGCTGCCGCTCGTCTTGGCGATGTCCTTGGTGGTTGCCGGGTGCGTCTCGGCCAGTGACCTCGCAGAGGGCGACGTAGAGGCGAACCAAGCGCGCGAGGACGCACGGTCCGGCGGCCAGTCGGAGCGCAACGGCCGCGACGGTGGCCGCAGCGCAGACAAGGCGGGACGACGGGTCGAGCTGCCCAACATCGTCGGCGTGGTGCGGTCGTTCTCCAGTCCGACCGGCAACATCGGCTGCTACATCGGAGAAGATCTTGCCCGCTGCGACATCCGGGAGAGGACGTTCGCGGCCCCTCCAAAGCCGGACGGCTGCGGACTTGACTGGGGTCAGACCCTCGAGGTCGGCTCCCGAATTGCGGTCTTCGGGTGTGTCGGCGACACGGTGCTGGGATCTCGGCGGATCCTGAAGTACCGCACCACTACCGTGGTCGGCGACTTCGGCTGCACCAGCGCAAGGACCGGGGTCACGTGCGTCAACCGGCGCACGCAGCACGGCTTCGTCATCTCTCGCGTCGTTGCGAGGGTCTTCTGATCGACCGAGCTCGACAGCGAGCGTGGCGCTCAGCCGTCGGCGGCGAGGACGAACGGGTGTACCGCCGTCGCACCGACGGACAGCAGCTCACGTGCAGCGACGGCAAGTGTCCACCCGGTGATCGTCCGGTCGTCGACGAGCAGGATCGCCTTGTCAACGATCTCCTCTACGCCGGTGAGGCGGTAGCGGTGGGCAACCGCGGCGAGCCGCTGCGCAGAGTTCATCACGCCATGGGAGCCAGGGATCGGCGCGACGATCTCGAACCGCCCCACGACGGGCCATCCGGTGTAACGCGACAACCCTTCGGCGAGGTGCGCCGTCAGCACGGGGTGCTGCTGGGACCCAAGTCCGACGATCGCTTCGGGGGCGCCACCGTCAGCGGGCCACTCCCACGCGTCGAGCACCGCCACGAGCGCGTGTCGCAAGGAGACCGGGACCTCCTGGTCCGGTGCCCCGCTCGCGAACAGGGCGCGCAGCTCGTTCCCCCACCCCAGGTCGGTGAGTCGCGCCACCGCCCGACCCCGATGCGGCTGCTGCGCCGGCGGTATGCGGCCTTTCAGGTCGACGTCGAGCCGTGACATGGCGCTCGGCCACATCCGCCGCGGCTCGAGCACCACGCCGGGCCGGTCGAGCCACTGCCGGGCGGCGTCGACCGCCGAATCGGAGACGCCGGCGACGAGATCGAGGCCGCCGCAGTTGTCGCACCGGCCGCACGGTGCCGCGCCTGGGTCGTCGAGCTGGCGGCGCAGGAATTCCAAGCGGCAGTCGGTCGTGGTCTCGTAGTCCAGCATCGCCTGCTGCTCGCGGGTGCGGGCGGCGGCGACGCGGGCGTACCTGTCGGTGTCGTAGTGCCACGGCTGCCCGGTGTGCATCCAGCCGCCGCGCACCCGGCGTACGGCTCCGTCGACGTCCAGGACCTTGAGCATCGCCTCGAGCCGGTTGCGGCGCAGCGGGACGTAGGTCTCCAGCGCCGCGGTCGACAGCGCCGAGCCGCTGCCCTCGAGTGCGGCGAGGCTCTGGCGTACCAGGTCCGGCGCGGGGAAGGAGAGCGAGCCGAAGTAGTCCCACACCGCTTCGTCCTCGGTACCTGGTAGTAGCACGACCGTGGCCCGGTCCACCCCACGTCCGGCGCGGCCCACCTGCTGGTAGTACGCGATGGGGCTCGGCGGCGCGCCGAGGTGGATCACGAATGTCAGGTCCGGCTTGTCGAAACCCATGCCCAAAGCTGACGTGGCCACCAGGGCCTTGACCCGGTTGGTCGCGAGATCGTCTTCGGCGGCGAGACGTTCGGCCTGCTCGGTCTGCCCGGAGTACGGGCGGACGTCGTGTCCCCGCCCGCGGAGGTAGTCGCTGACGTCGCCTGTCGCCGCGACCGTGAGGCAGTAGATGATGCCCGAGCCCTCGAGCGCGTCGAGCTGATCGGCGATCCAGGCGAGGCGTTCGCGTTGGTTCGCCAACATGACCACCCCCAGGTGCAGGGACTCGCGGTCCAGGCTGCCACGTAGGACCAGGACGTCGTCAAGCGTGCGCGACCCGCTCGTCGACAGCTGTTCGGCGACGTCGGCGGTGACCCGTTCGTTGGCGGTAGCGGTGGTCGCGAGCACCGCGATGCCGTCAGGAAGGTACGCGAGCAGCGTCCGGATGCGGCGGTAGTCGGGCCGGAAGTCGTGTCCCCAGTCCGAGATGCAGTGTGCCTCGTCGACCACGAGCAGGCCAGCAGATGCGGCGAGGCCAGGCAGCACCTCGTCGCGGAACTCAGGGTTGTTGAGGCGTTCTGGTGAGACGAGGAGCACGTCGACGCGGCCGGCGGAGATGTCGGCGTACAAGTTCTGCCAAGCCTCGGGGTTCGTCGAGTTGACGGTCACGGCATGGATGCCGGCGCGTTCGGCCGCCGTGATCTGGTTGCGCATCAGGGCTAGCAGGGGCGACACGATGACCGTGGGACCGGCGTCACGGGCGCGCAGCAGCGCGGTTGCCACGAAGTAGACCGCCGACTTGCCCCAACCGGTGCGCTGGACCACCAGTGCGCGGCGCTGATGGGCGACAAGCGCCTCGATCGCGGTCCACTGGTCGTCGCGAAGCCGCGCGTCGGCAGTGCCGACGAGCGCCTGCAATATCGCCTCGGCCTCGGTGCGCAGGGCGGCCGTGTCGCCGCGCACACTCAACGCGCCAGGGCGCCCATCGGGTCCCAAGCCGGCAGCACTATCGGCTCTGCGGACAAGGCGGCTTGCAGGTCAGGCGGCAGCGCGTCCCTGCGGACGGCGATCTCGAAGACGTGCTCGGCGAACCAGTTGTCGTTCATCGTGTAGAAGCCCTTGTCGGCCTTGTCATCGCCCCAGCTGTTCTCGACCCGCCACCGGCGCGGGACGTCGTCCACGAGGTCGACACCGGTGAACAGCATCGCGTGCGTCATCAGCGATGCGTGGTACAGCAGCCGGTCGGCTTTGTCGAGGTCGGAGACGGTCGCGTAGACCGCGTCGTAGTCGTACAGGTGCGCGTCCCACAAGCCGAGGTCGGTGCTCGACATCTGGTCGGTGTCGCACCCGAACCACACAGGTTCGCCGCCGACGATGGCATCGGTCGCGAGCTGCTTCATCAGGTCCGTCTCGATGTTGAGGTAGACGACCGGCGGCGCGTCGACGACGTTGCCAAGATGCTCGACGGTGAACGTACGTCCGACCGGGCTCGTCGGTCGCGGGTCGTGGACGACGCAGACGTAGTCCTCCAGCGGGAGGGTGACGTAGCGCTCGGCGAACTCCGAAGGCGTCATCTCCCCGTCGCGGTGGAAACCCTTGTCCTTGTCGGCCCACTGCCACAAGAAGCTTTCCGGCGGCGTGCCGAGGTGAATGCTGAGCACCCGGTGGACGGCGCCGAGCGCGTCGGCCTTGAGTGCCCGCAGGGTCTCCGCGTCGTCCCCGGCGGCGGCTCGCGCGCGGATGTCGCGAGCGGCTTGGCGGAGAACGGCTGAGAGACGCTGGTTCATGACGTTGGTGGCGCTGGAGGACTGCGTCTCGGGCATGGCGACCTTCGGGACCATGCCGTGCTTGCGCACCAGGGCGACGAACATGTTCCACTGGCCACCGTCCTCGGCAGGGGACTGCAGCAGATGCGCGACCGTACGGTCGTCAAGATCGCGGTCGGAGGTGTCGATGATCGACTCGAGCCAGTGGTTCGCCTTCTCGAACTTGTCCCAGAACAACAGGTAGTTCTGGGAGAACTCGAAATCCTTGACGTCCAGCTTCGTGGCGGCGCCGACGCGGAGCAGGTTGGTGCCGGCGAACAACCAGCACCGTCCGCTCTGCTTCTGGTTGGTGGCTGCCCAGTCGTCCAGGAGGTGCGAGACCGAGTGGTCGACAGAGGTGACGATGCGCCGGTCGAGGGCGACGTCCTTGACCGGCGTCTTGGTGACGGCGTTCTGCATCAGCCGCCGTGAGGGGTCTGCGTCGAACTCCTTGGCGAACTGCTCGGTCTGGTCCTTGGTCAACGCACGCTGCATGAACGAACCTCTCGACGGGCGACACCGGACAGGACACAGGTTACGCCTGCCACACGACCTCGAAGCGTTCGAACGCCATCATGGAGTCGTCACCGGTCGCGATGCCCAGCGCAGCGCCGCGACGGCTCGCAAACGCCCGATGGCCGGCCAACCACGCCTCGCGGCTCCGGTCCCCCTCACCCTCGTCGTACGCGAACGCATCGTCGACGCTGTCCAGGCGACCCACGCGCACCTCGGTGGTACGCAGCACCGCGCGGGGCACCCCGGCACCGTCGCACGCGACCCAGTGATCACCCGGCCCCGGCAGGGGCTCACCGGCGGCTTCGTAGTCGGCGACCAGCCCTGCGGTGGCGCGCTTGATGCCGTCGAGGACGAGCGCGATCAGCTCGTCGGCGAGCTCACGGCTGTCGCCGAAGCCGTCGACGTCGGGCAGCGACTCCTCGCCACTGAACTGCGCCGGCTGGCTCGCGAGGTAGTCGTGCCACATCTGCCGAGCGGCATCTCGATCTGGTTCGGCCATGTCGGTTATCGTGCGTCCTCAGCTCAGGTCCGCGAGGGCTGTCTCGATGGCTCGGTGGAAGGTCGGGTACGCCCAGATGGTGTGCCGCAGGGTCGCTACCGGCACCTCGCCGCGGATCGCCACCGCAAGGGCACCCATGACCTCACCGCCGGTAGGCCCCGCGCTGGTGGCGCCGACGAGCACGCCACGGTCGGCGTCTTCGACCACCTTGATGAAGCCGTCGTTGCCGGCCTTGTGGATGTACCCGCGGCTGCTGGGCGCCAGATCGGTGTGTCCCGTCCGAACGGTGAGACCAGCGTCGCGCGCCTGCTTCTCGGTCAGCCCGGCGGCGCCGATCTCGGGGTCGGTGAAGGTGACCCGGGGGAGCGCGTCGTAGTCGCCGCCGGGACCCTCCTGGCCGAGGATCGAGGCGACGGCGATGGCAGCTTGGTACATCGAGACGTGGGTGAAGGCTCCCTTGCCGGTGATGTCACCGATCGCCCACACGCCGTCGGTGACCCGCTGATGCTCATCGACGCTCACCGACCGCCCACTTGCGTCGACCCCGATCGAGTCCAGGCCGAGGGTGTCGATGTTGGGGGTCCGGCCGGTGGCGACCAGCAACGCCTCTGCCCCTACGGTCTCGGCGCCGAGGTCGATGCTGAAGCCGCTGTCGTCGTGGCCGACCGAGGCGATGGAAGCGCCGACGCATACGGCAATGCCTTCGCGCTCGAAGACATCGCTCAGCAGCTCCGCTGCCTCGGGCTCCTCCGGGCCGAGGAGCCGAGCGCCGGCCTCGACCACCGTCACGGTGGAGCCGAAACGGCTGAACGCCTGCGCGAGCTCCAGGCCGATGGCGCCGCCACCGATCACCGCGAGTGAGGCCGGGAGCTCTGTCGCCTCGAGAATCTCGTGGTTGGTCCAGTACGGGGTCTCGGCGAGGCCGGGGATCGGCGGCACGGCGGGGCGGGTCCCGGTGTTGAGCACGATCGCGCGCCGGGCGGTGTAGGCCTGACCCTCCACCTCGACGCGACCCGGACCGGTGATACGCGCATCACCGCGTACGAGACGGCCCCCGGTGTCGGTGAAGCGCCGCGCCGCTACGGCATCGTCCCAGTCGTCGGTGGCCTCCTCGCGGATGCGCGTGGCGACGACGCCGAAGTCGGCCTCGACGCTCGATGCCCCGGCCATGCCGGGGATGCGCCGCGCCTCGGCAAGCAGGGCGGCCGAGCGGATGAGCATCTTGGAGGGGATGCACCCCCAGTACGGGCACTCGCCACCGACGAGGGAACGCTCCACGGCGATCACGTCGAGGCCCGCCGTGGCGAGCTTGGCGGCAGCATCCTCGCCGCCAGGTCCCATCCCGATCACGATGACGTCTGCTGCGAAATCCATCTGACAACTCCAAGTCGTTAATGCCATGCTCGTCGACATGCGCGCCGCCCGCGACTTGACGACCAGAGAGCTGACCCCAGCCGATGCCGCAGAGGTGACCGAGCTCATCGCGGCCTGCGAGGTCGCCGACTCAGGGGTCGCGTTGATCGAGCTCGAGGACATCGTCGCAGACTGGAAGCGCCCTGGCTTCACCATGACACAGCAGACGATCGGCTACTTCGACGACGCGCGGATGGCCGCTTGTGGCGAGGTGCACCGGTCGCGGTCCGAGTCCTACGTGCACCCGGCTTACCGGGACGCCGGGATTGGGACCGAGCTGGTCCTCTGGTCGCAGCGCACCGCCGTCGCCCTCGGGTACGGCCAGGTCGGGCAGACGGTGAACGAGCAGAACACCGCGGCAGTGTCGTTGTTCGAACGCCGCGGCTACACGCGGCGCTACTCGTCCTGGGTGCTGGAGCTGCCGCCGGAGACCGAGATCGCGCCGGTCGAGCTGGGAGACGGATACCGGTTGCGGGGGGTCGAGGGCGCTTGGGACGAGCGGGCGGCGTACGACGTCATCGAGGGCGCGTTCAGCGTGTGGCCCGACCGGGAGGACCGCACCTTCGAGGACTGGTCGACGACGACCACGCGACGCGACGACTACGAACCGTGGCATCTCAGCCTCGCGATCGGACCCGGCGAGCAGGTGGCAGGGGCCTGTTACGCCTCCCCCGTCGGTGACATCGGGTGGGTGGACCAGGTCGCGGTCGCCGAGGCGCATCGCGGACGCGGCCTCGCCCAGGCACTGCTGGTGCGCGCCTTCGGGTTGACCCGCGAGCACGGTGCACCGCGTGCCCAGCTCAACACCGACAGTCGTACCGGCGCTCTCGGGCTCTACGAGCACGTCGGCATGCGCGTCGTCGACACGTTCGTCCACTTCGCGAGGGTGCTGTGACGAGGTGGTCGCAGGCGCGCGGACATATCGACGCCGAGGCGTACGCACGCCGTTTCGACGACCTGGCCGACAGCGGCGTGCACGTGCACGGCGAGGCCGATCTGTGTGCGTCCTTGGTCCGGCCGCCGGCGCGTGTCCTGGACGCCGGTTGCGGGCACGGCCGGGTCGCTGTCGAGCTGGCCGGGCGGGGGTATGACGTCACCGGCGTCGACGTGGACGCCGATATGATCGCCGTCGCGCGGCGGACCGCACCGGCATTGGCGTGGCACCAGGGCGACCTCGCGATGCTGGACGGCTCGGTTGGTGCCGCCTTCGACCTGGTCGTGGCGGCAGGCAACGTGATGCCGCTGCTCGCCGCCGGCACCGAGAGCGCAGCCGTCGCCGCCATGACGGCCGTGCTCGTTCCCGGCGGACAGCTCGTCACAGGCTTCGGTCTCGACGCGGCGCACCTCCCGCTCGAGGAGGCGCCGTTCGGGTTGCCCGAGTACGACCGGTGGTGTGCCGCGGCCGGCCTGCGTCTTGTCGACCGGTGGGCGACATGGGCACGTGCGCCGTACACGGGCGGCGGCTACGCCGTCAGCGTCCACACCACGGCCTGACGACCCGCCTCAGGCGTCACGGCTGTACCAGGTTCTCCTGGTACCGCGTCACTGCACCGAGGTTGCGACCCCGGAGAGGCGATGCTGAGCCCGGCGAAGTGCGCCAGAAGTCAGGAACGGGCGCCAGAATTCACGTACGAGCGAAGGGGGGATTGGGCGTCGGGCTGGGAGCGCCTCACGGCGCGTGGCCGCTCGGGGCGGCTAATTTTGGGACCCGGGGCTACCAGCCCGACGCATTGCACAGCCTAGCTCAACTGGCCGAGCCGTTCGGTTCGAGCGGCCGACTGCAGGACCCGGCTCGTCTCGACGAGCCGGGCCGCGCTGCGGAGCTGGTCGGGATCGTCGTGCAGGTGCGCACGACCGATGCCGACCGCGTGGGCGAAGGACGCGGCGCGATCGAGGATGTCGGAGAACTCGCCGGTGACGACGCCACCGACCACCGCATCGACCAGACGGATGACCTCCGCCGGCGTCGGCGGGTCGGCTACGCCCGCGATGACCTCGTCGACCGGTGTGAAGCCCTTGCCCGCCTCGAACTCACGCGCCGCCTGGACCGGGTTGGCCCGGACCCAGGCGCGGATCAGGTACAACCGGAACAGCACGCCGGCGATCGACTCAGCCGGTGCAGTTGCCCACAGGTCGGCAACCGCGTCCAGCCCGTGCTCGTCGGTCAGTGTCACCACACGTTCGACGAGCTCGACGTCGCCGGTGTCGTGCGGCCCGCGCACGAGAACCGTCGCGACGCGGACGCCGGCCTCGGCACGTACCGCTGGGTCCTCGTCGCCGGTCAGAGCCTCGAACACGTCAGCGCCAGGCAGTGCGGGTTTCCTGTGACGCTCCATCGGCATGTGTCCATGGTCGCAAACACGTCAAGCGGCTGCTCGCAAGCAGCTCGGTGAGGCGTGCGGCTACGTCGGCGCGTGCGCCTGCAGGCAGTCGGCGAGCACGTCGGCAGTCAGCTCGACCTGCCATGCCCGTGCTCCGGCGGCGGTCAGCACCTGTGCGACCGCCGCCCCGTCGAGCGGCTCCGGTGGCTCCCACGCAAGGCGTCGCACCAGCTCGGGCATGAGGAGGTTTTCCAGTGGCACGTCCTGCTCGGCGGCGATAGTGGCCATCGACTCGCGACAAGCGCGCAGGCGTTCGGCGGCGGTGGGGTTCTTGTCCGCCCAGGTCCGCGGCGGCGGCGGCCCGTCGTGCTCGGCGGTGACCGGCGGTAGCTGCTTGTCGGGCAGCGCAAGTGCGATCTCGACCGCGCGCTGCCACTCATCGAGGTAGCGACGCGGCCCCCGCGCACGCAGCGAGGTCAGTGAGCGGAGGGTGGCGCGGTCCTTGGGCTGTGCGGCCGCGATCTGGCTGATCGCGCTGTCGGGCAGTATGCGTCCGGGCGTGACGTCCCGATCGGCGGCGAGCTCGTCGCGTGCCTGCCACAGCTCGCGCACCACCGCAAGCGAGCGTCGGTTGCGGGTCTTGTGGATGCCTGAGGTACGCCGCCACGGCTCGGCGCGGCGACGGGGTCCGGTGAACGACAGCAGCGCCTCGAACTCCTGGTCGGCCCATTCCCGCTTGCCGGCGGCGGTGAGGCGCTCGTCGAGCTCGGCGCGCAGCTCGATCAGCACCTCCACGTCGAGTGCGGCGTACTCCAGCCACGGGTCAGGAAGTGGCCGGGTGGACCAGTCGACGGCCGAGTGTTCCTTGGCGAGGGTGTGGCCGAGGATCTCCTGCACCAGCGACGCGAGCCCGACGCGCGGCAGGTTGAGCAGGCGACCGGCGAGCTCGGTGTCGAAGAGTGTGGTGGGGCGTAGTCCGATCTCGGCCAGGCACGGGAGGTCCTGGGTGGCTGCGTGCAGAATCCACTCCGCGTTCCCGATCGCCTCATCGAGGACGGCGAGGTCGTCGAAGGCGATCGGGTCGACCAGTGCGGTGCCGGTGCCGCAGCGGCGAAGCTGAACCAGGTAGGCACGCTGGGAGTAGCGATAGCCCGAGGCGCGTTCGGCGTCGAGGGCGACCGGGCCGGTTCCTGCTGCGACCGAGCTGGTCAGCGTGCGAAGGCCGTCCGCGTTGTCGACGACTGGGGGTATCGGTGCCCGCAGCCGAAGCGGCGGGAGAGGCTCGCTGGGCGGAACCAGGTCGGGTTGCCCGTCAGGGGTTGGTGGCGAGGGGACGTCACTCACACGCTCACCACGTTCAGCGGTGCTGCCCGCGCGCCAGTCCGCCGCGCCTGTTGGGCATCGCCACGACGCCCGCCGCGAGCGGAGGGAGTCCGGAGATCTCGCACAACAGGTCGCTCCAGGCGCCGACATGTCGTCCGAGGTCCAGTGACCCGGCGTCCCCGACCGGGGTCCACGACGCGCGGATCTCCAGCTGGGCGGTCGAGCCGTCCTCGCGCATACCGCCGAAACCTTCGGACCGCACGGTCGTGACGCTGCCGCTGGCGGCGATATGGCGGGCGTCGTGGCCGGTCAGAGCGTCGGTCAGCCAGGACCAGCCGACCTCGGGCAGCATCGGGTCGGTGACCATCTCGACCTCGACGTCAGCACGGGCGAAGGTCACGAGACGGAATGTGCCTTGCCACGCGTCGTTGCCGTCGGGATCGTGCAACAGGACGATGCGGCCGGTGCCGACGTCCTCGCCGGAGATGACGACGTCGCCGCTCATCGCATAGGCGTGCGGCGCGATGCGGCTGGGCGCGGGCATCTGTTCGCACACGACCTCCGGACGCACCGGTGCGTCCCGCAGCTGTTGGACCGCCCGTACGAACTCGACAGGAGGGCCGCCCAACTCTTGACGAGTTGCCATGCCCGCAGCCTAGGGTCGCCGTGGTGGGCTGACGATGCGACTCGCCGGGCGGGCTGGGAGGATCGGCCCTGTGCTGCTGAGTGATTCTGCGTTCCTACGCGCGTGCCGAGGCGAGCGCGTCCCCCATGTGCCGGTCTGGTTCATGCGTCAGGCGGGACGTTCGTTGCCGGAGTACCGCGCTCTGCGCGAGGGCGTGCCGATGCTCGAGTCCTGCACCCGCGCGGAGCTTGTGGTCGAGATCACCATGCAGCCCGTGCGCCGCTACGGTGTCGACGCCGCGATCTTGTTCTCCGACATCGTCGTGCCCCTGAAGGCGATCGGTGTCGACCTCGACATCGTGCCCGGCACAGGCCCGGTGGTGGCCGCGCCGATACGCGACCTGGCGGCCGTGGGGCAGCTGCGTGAGCTCACGCCCGAGGACGTCCCGTACGTCACCGAAGCGATCCGTGGCGCGGTCGGTGAGCTCGGCGCCACGCCGCTGATCGGCTTCGCCGGCGCGCCGTTCACGCTGGCCTCTTATCTCATCGAGGGCGGACCGTCCAAGGACCACAGGCTGACCAAGGCCATGATGTACGGCGAGCCCGACCTGTGGCACGCCCTTCTCGGCCGCCTGGCCAAGATCGCGGCGGTGTTCCTTCGGGTGCAGGCCGAAGCCGGCGCCAGCGCGGTGCAGCTGTTCGACTCCTGGGCCGGCACCCTAGGCCGCTCCGACTACGAGAAGTATGTGCGCCCGCACTCCCAGGCAGTGCTCGAGGCGGTGGCGGACCTCGGCGTCCCGCGGATCCACTTCGGGGTGGGCACCGGCGAGCTGCTCGCGTCGATGGGCGCCGCGGGCGCCGAGGTGGTCGGGGTCGACTGGCGGGTCCCGCTGGACGAGGCCAGCAAGCGGATCGGGCCTGGGCGTGCCGTGCAGGGCAACCTCGACCCGACGCTGGCCTTCGCCCCGACCGCTGTGATGACAGCGCGCGCCGGCGAGGTGATCGACGCCGGCAGGCACGCCCCGGGCCACGTCTTCAACCTCGGGCACGGCGTGCTGCCCGGCACAGACCCGGACCAGCTGGCACGGCTCGTCGACTTCGTGCACGGCTACCAGCCCCGCTGATGACTGGCGTACGCATCGCGGTCGTCGGCGGCGGCATTGCCGGGGTCACCTCCGCGTACGTCCTTCGGCAACGCCTGCCCGATGCCACGATCGTCGTCCTGGAGGCCTCGGACCGGCTCGGGGGCAAGCTGCGGGGAGGTGACATCGGCGGGATCACCGCGGACCTCGGCGCGGAGTCGATGCTCAACCGCCGCCCCGAGGCGGTCGAGCTGGTGCGTGCGGTCGGGCTGGGGGACAAGATCGTGCACCCAGCACAGACCTCGGCCGGCATCTGGACGCGCGGTGCGATCCGGCCGATGCCGCCGACTGTCATGGGCATTCCCGCCGACGCCGACGCGCTCGCGACGAGCGGGCTGCTGTCGCGGGCGGGAGTGGCGCGGGCGCGGGTCGAAACCGGGCGTGGCGTACCGCCGACGGATGTGTCAGTCGGCGACTTCGTCCGCAGGCGTCTCGGCCACGAGGTCGTCGACCGGCTTGTCGAGCCCCTGCTGGGTGGTGTGTACGCGGGCCATGCGTCGCGCCTGTCCTTGCGAGCCGCCGCGCCGCAGATTGCGGCGTTGGCCGCAGACGGTCCGTTGCTCGCCGCTGCCCGGGCGCACCGTGCCGAGACCGCGACCCGTGCGGCGCCCGTCTTCGCCGGTCTCGTCGGCGGTCTCGGCCAGCTCCCGGACGTCGTCGCCCGCGCGTCCGGTGCCACCATCCGGCTCGGTGCCACCGTGCGGGAGCTGTCTCCCGGCGTGGTCCCCGGCACCTGGCAGCTCGTCATCGGCCCCACGTCGGCCCCGGAGCTGCTCCTCGCCGACGCCGTGGTCCTCGCCACCCCGGCCGCGCCAACCGCGCGGCTGCTGGGACCGGTCGTCCCGGCCGCGTCGCGGGCGCTCCGCGAGATCGAGTACGCCTCGATGGCCGTTGTCACCCTTGCGGTCTCGGTCGCCGGTGAGGACGCAGGGCTGCTGACGGGATCGGGGTTTCTCGTCCCGCCGGTCGACGGCCGCGCGATCAAGGCGGCGACCTACTCCTCAGCCAAGTGGGCGTGGATCGGCGACGCAGCACCGCCGGGCGTGGCGATGCTGCGAGCGTCGATCGGTCGCGCCGGCGAGGAGCAGCTCCTGCAACGTGACGACAACGAGCTCGTCGCTCTTGCGATGGACGACCTGAGGACCGCCACCGGAGTACGCGGACCGCTGGCGGCCGCGGACGTCCAGCGGTGGGGAGGCGGGCTTCCGCAGTACGCCGTCGGCCACCTGGACCGCGTCGCCGCCATCGAGGCTGCCGTCGCCGGCGTACCCGGACTCGCGGTGTGCGGCGCGGCGTACCACGGCATCGGTATCGCGGCGGTGGTCGCCGGTGCGACGGCTGCGGCCGGGGCCCTCGCGGACCGCCTGGCCGGCGGGATCGACGGCGCGGGACACTAGGACCATGAGCGCTGAGCAGACCCGGCCGCGACCGCCTGGTCGGGGCAAGCTGGCCAAGGCGGTCAACGACACCATCCGCTACACCATGTGGTCGGTGTTCCGGCTCGAGGCGCCGATCGGCGGCGACGACCGCAGCACTGTCGCCCAGGAGGTCGAGGAGCTGTTCGCCTCCCTCGCCGCCGATGACGTCGTCGTTCGCGGCACCTACGACGTCAGCGGGCTGCGCGCTGATGCGGATCTGATGATCTGGTGGCATGCCCCGACCTCGGACGCCCTGCAGGATGCGTACCACGCGTTCCGGCGCACCGCGCTCGGCGCTCTGATGGCACCGGTCTGGTCGCAGCTTGCCCTGCACCGGCCGGCGGAGTTCAACAAGTCACACACGCCGGCGTTCATGTCCGAGCAGGACGCGCATCCGTACCTGTGCGTCTACCCGTTCGTGCGGTCGTACGAGTGGTACCTCCTGCCGGAGGAGGAACGTCGCGACATGCTGCGCGAGCACGGCATGCAGGCACGCGACTACCCCGATGTGCGGGCCAACACCGTCGCGTCGTTCGCCCTCGGTGACTACGAGTGGATCCTGGCGTTCGAGGCAGACGAGCTGCATCGCATCGTGGACCTGATGCGTGAGCTGCGGGCCAGCCGGGCCAGGCGCCACGTGCGCGAGGAGGTCCCCTTCTACACCGGTCGAGCCCGTTCGGTCGGGCAGATCGTCGAGGCGTTGCCCTGAGACGACGTCTAGCGGGCGCGTTCGGACTCTATTGCGCGGCACTGTAGTGCTACCGCATCTTGGGTTGCGGTCGGACCGCACAACGTCACCGAGAAGTCCAGGATGAGCTCGCGCTCGTGCCACCCGGTGCGGTACTCGATGACGAGCTCGTCGGCGTACGTCATCTGGCGGCGCGCCTTGGACACCTCGATCGCCATCTCGGCGTTGTCGACGGTGGTGCGGCACGGCGCCGCGACGGGCGTACGCCGGACGTACTCAGGCAGGTCGGTCAACCGCCGCGAGAGGCTTGGGTCGGCTCCGATGCGCGCGAAGACCGGGCGGACCCCCCAGGTAAGTACCTCGACCCGCCCGCGCATGTTGAGGAAACGTACGTCGGTGATCTCGACCTCGCCCGGCTCGTCCAGGCACAGGTCGATGCCGTCCAGGACATACGGTGTGTCGGCCGCGGCGGAGGCGACGTACGGGCTGGCGCCGCTGGCGCCGAGGCTGAGCAGGTGGGGACCGCTGTTGTGGTAGGCGCGGGCGCCCAAGCCGCCGCCGACGACCGCGGCGAGCACCGACGCGGTCACCAGCACCGACCGCCGCGCACCGGTCATGAGCATGTCTCGACGGTATCGCAGACACCCCAAAATAATCGCACAGACGTTCAAAATTATCAGTGGCTCCTGGTTGACTGTTGTCATCAAGCAGCAGCTGGAGGTGTACTTGTCGTCGCTTCGCGATGACCTTCTGATCTCGCGGATCACCCGCAACGCCTGGCCCAGCTGCTGGACCAGGTCGAGTGCACCGTGCTGCCCGCAGTGGTGGCCGAGGAGGTCGAGCACTGGTTGGCAGGACGTGAGGTCACGGTCCGCCCTGGCGAACGCGGCACCAGCGTGGTCGCCGGCACGGTCTCCACGGCCGATGGTGCCCGTCTGACCCAACGGCTGACCCGGGTCGCCGCTTGGGTCGCCGAGACGGGCGACACCCGTACCAAGCACGTGCTGCGGTCGGTCGCGCTGGGGATGCTCGCCGACCCCGGCACCGTCGACAATCTCTACGCCCGGGTGTGTGCCCACCGGGCCGGGCAGGACCTACTCGATTTCGATCCGTTGGCGGCGCCGCCGTCTGGTTGCCCATTGCCGGCGACGTGTTGTACGTCCACCACGAACCCGACTCGCGGTGCTGGTCCTTGGACGGCCACGGCGCCATCACCGCCGGTGAAGCCGCCGAGCTGGTCGGGCACTCCCACGTGAGCGTCAAGCCGGTGATCGACCTCGCGGTGCCGATCCAGTGCCCCGGCTACGTCGCCTCACCCAGGCTCAAAGAGCATCTGGCGTTGATGAACGCCGGGTTGTGCACCTTCCCCCACTGCGACCAACCCGCAATCGGCGGCGACTTCGACCACCAAGAGGCATATCCGCGGGGGCCGACGTCCACGACCAACGGCGGCCACCTGCCGTGCCGGCGCCACCACCGGGTCAAGACCTTCACCGACTGGCGAGTTGCGACCATCACCACCGGCGTCTGGCTCTGGACCAGCCCCACCAGCGAGCACTACCTCGTCACCGCAGGCACCACCACACCGCTGCGGTAACGGATCTGTACTGCCCGGCCCGGTGGCGTTGACGCCAGAATCCAGTTGCTGTGGTGATGCACGTCGCCAATGATGACGGCCATGCCCGCGACCAAGATGCATGCCGACGAGATCAAGACCGACGTCGCGCTCGTGCGCCGCTTGCTGGCAGGGCAGTTCCCCCGATGGGCCGATCTGCCGATCAATGCGGTCGCGTCGTACGGGACCGATCACGACATCTACCGGCTCGGTGGGTCCCTGGCCGCCCGACTGCCGCGCATCGGGTGGGCCACCGAGCAAGCGGCGAAGGAGGCGGAGTGGCTGCCGAAGCTCGCGCCGCAGCTGCCGCTCGCGTTGCCCGTGCCGCTGGCGATGGGACATCCGGCCGAAGGCTATCCCTTCGCCTGGTCGGTGTGCACGTGGTTGCCAGGCGAGGACGCCAACTGCACGATCGACGATCTGGATCGGGCGGCCGTCGATCTCGCCGCCTTCGTGAACGCGCTGCGCCAGGTCGACACGACCGGCGCACCTCCGCGGCCCACTCATGGTCGAGGCGGTCCACTCCCCGAAGGTGACAATCAGGTTCGTCGATCGATAGCCGAGCTCGGCGACCGAATCGACGGCGATGCGACCCTTTGCTCATGGGAGCAGTCACTGGGCGCCCCGGCATGGGGCGGTGGAGAGGTCTGGGTGCACGGCGACTTGTTACCGGGCAACCTGCTCGTGGTCGACGGTCGCCTGTCGGCGGTGATCGACTTCGGTGGCCTCAACGTGGGCGATCCCGCATGCGACCTGCAGCCTGCGTGGAACGTGTTCACAGGCGACAATCGCATGCGGTTCAGAGCTGAGCTCGAGGTCGACGATGCGTCTTGGTTGCGGGGCCGCGGCTGGGCGCTCTACCAGGCGGTGTCGGCGCTCGCGTACTACTGGGACACCAACCCCGGGATGATCCGCCAGGCCTCACACGGGCTCGCGCAGGTCCTCAACGACAGCTCGCCCGATGGCGACCAGTCTGGCCTCAGGCCTCCGGCTCGAGCGTCAGGCTGATCCCGTTGATGCAGAAGCGCTGGTCCGTCGGTGTGGCAAAGCCCTCGCCCTCGAAGAGGTGACCGAGGTGGGAACCGCAGCGCGCGCACCGCGCCTCGACCCGCTTCATGAACATGGAGCGGTCCTCGATCAGCTCGACCCGGTCCTCGGCCAGTGGGGTGTAGAAGGCCGGCCATCCGCAGTGCGCGTCGAACTTCACCTCGCTGCGGAACAGCTCAGCACCGCAGGCGCGGCACGCGTAGACGCCGACGGTCTCGTCGGTCTCGTACGGGCTGCTGAAGGGCCGCTCGGTCGAGGCCTTGCGGAGCACGGAGTACTCCTCAGGGCTCAGCTCGGCTCGCCATTCCTCGTCGGTCTTCTCCACGTCATAGGCCATGTCGCAAGCCTAGTCGGGCCCACAAACGCGCGGTTCAAATGATGCTGACGCCCTCGCCACCACCGGAGGACTGCCCGTCGAAAGTCTCGTGCTCGAGCAGGTGCAACGTGGGGACGTCGAGCTTGCGGCGGGCCCGGGAGGTCCAGTCCAGGTGGAAGAACTCCGAGACGATGTGAGGCTCGGTGAGGATGATCGCCTCGGCCGCTGAGTGCTCGGCCACGAGCGCGGCAAGGGCGGTGATCGGGTCGTCGCTGGTCAGCTGCGTGGTGACGGCCTGACCTTGCGCCTGCATGAGTGTCCGGCTCGCGTCGAGCCCGCGCTGCCCGGTCTCGGTGGCGCTGCGCTGGACGTCGTCGAGCTCACGTGCGTCGGGGGTCGACAGCATGTCGACGCCACCGACCGCTCCCATGGAGGTCGCGAGCTGCCCCGCGGCATCCTCGACCGGGAGCAACAGGTGGTAGGTGACGGCTTCGTCGAGGCCCTCGTGCAAGGAGACGACCTGCCGGACGTCAAGGTCGGTGAGCGCGCGCTCGATCAGCAGGACGACGTCGTACATGGCACCACCCTACGCGCACCACACCGTCAGCGAAGCACGTCGGCGAGGTCGTACGACGCCGGCACCTCGAGCTGGGAGTAGGTGCACGAGCTCGCCTCACGGTCCGGACGAAAGCGGATGAACTGGCCGGCATGGCGCAGCCGGCCACCCTGCAGCTGGTCGTAGGCGATCTCGACGACCAGGACGGGGTGGAGGGGAACGAACGACTGGTCCTTCTTGCCGCTCCAGCGACTCTGCCCACCGGGCCGCCGGTCGCCGGTGTCGCCGCCCGGCGTCCAGGGGTGGCCGTCCGCCGGGTCCGCACGCACGTCGTCGAGCACCACGGGCAGCTCGGCGCGGACGGCGTCCGAGAACGACGCGCACCCGCCGATGAACTGCAGCGTGCCGGCCTCGTCGTACAACCCGAGCAGCATCGAGCCCAGAAGTACGGCATCTGGCGTGGACCGTTTGTGCAACCGGTAACCAGCGACCACCACGTCGGCGGTGCGGTGGTGCTTGACCTTCAGCATCGTGCGCTTGCCCGGGGTGTACGGCTCGGCGCGGCCCTTGGCAACGACGCCGTCGAGACCGGCGCCCTCGAAGGTATCGAACCAGCTCTGCGCGGTGGCGGGATCCTCGGTGATCGCGGTGATGTACACCGGCGGCGAGACGGCCTCGGCCACCTGCTCCAACCGGGTGCGGCGCTGGCTGAACGGCAGGTCCAGCAGCGACTCGTCGCCGACGGCGAGAAGGTCGAAACACACCAGGGACGCCGGCGTCTCGGCCGCCAGGCGGCGTACACGCGAGTCGGCGGGGTGGACGCGATCGAGCAGGCGGTCGAAGTCCAGGCGGTCACCCTGCGGGACGACGATCTCGGCGTCGACGACGCATCGCTCGGGCAGTCCGGCGGTCAGGACGGCGGTGACGACGTCGGGGAAGTAGCGCTCGAGGGTCTTGCCCGAGCGCGAACCGAGCACGACGTCGTCGCCGTCGCGGTGCACGATGCAGCGAAAACCGTCCCACTTCGGCTCGTAGGCGTAGTCGCCGACCGGAACGGTGTCGGTGGCCTTGGCGAGCATAGGTTCGATCGAAGGGCTGATCGGCAGCGACATGGGGGTGCTTTCGTCGGGCGGTGTCAGGTGCGGGTGCGGACCTCGAGCCCCACGCTATCGACCTTCATCGGCATCAGGCGGGGATCGGGACGAGGTCGACGGCGCCGACGGCGTACCTCGCGAGCATGGTCCGGACGAGCTCCTCGTCCACGCCGAGCGGCGCGGCGACGGCGACTGCGCCCGCTTCGAGCGCCAGCTCCGCGGCCCTGTCGGGCAAGAACCCCGGTGCGAGGAACAGCGAGCCCATCGCGATGTGGCGGCGGCCGTCGGCGCGCAACGCCCGTACGGCCTCACCGGTGGCCGGGGGAGCCGCCGACGCGAACGCCGCGATCGTGGGGAGGTGGTGCCGAGCGCCCCAGGCG
>JACCZT010000194.1 GCA_013695785.1 Nocardioidaceae bacterium
ACCGAGACCGAGCGGCTGGTCCAGGAGGCACTCGAACGGGCGACCACCGGGCGTACCACCATCGCCATCGCGCACCGGTTGTCGACCATCCAGGACGCCGACGTCATATTCGGCGTCGAGGACGGAACGGTGGTCGAGCAGGGGACGCACGAGGAGCTGCTCGCCGAGGGCGGGTTGTACGCCCGGCTGTACCTCGAGCAGTTCGGCAGTGCCACGGCGACCGAACCTGTCCCGCAGCCCGCCAGCGTCCCCCTCTGACGATCCGCAGGTCTTGGCCCCTCGATCCGCAGGTCTTGGCCCCTCGATCCGCGAGCGGACCGTCGGCCCACCACTGCACCGGGCGTACCTTTGCTTCACCGAGGGTGCAACCTCGGTGAAGCAACGCCGTACCAGGAGAACCTGGCACAGAAGTGAATCCCCTACTGCTGGACCGCTCAGTGCCCGGCTTCGTGCCAGGTCTGTCCGATCCCCACCGAGACCTCGAGCGGCACCGCGAGGTCGGCCGCCTGGGCCATCTCCGCACGTACGAGGACCTCCACGGTCTCCAGCTCCCCGGGTGCGACTTCCAGGACCAGCTCGTCGTGGACCTGCAGCAGCAGGCGCGATGACAACCCCGTCACACGCAACGCACGATGAACTCCGAGCATGGCCACCTTGATGATGTCGGCGGCGGAGCCCTGGATTGGGGCGTTGAGCGCCGCACGCTCTGCCATCTCACGCCGTTGGCGGTTGTCGCTCGTCAGGTCGGGGAGGTAGCGACGGCGACCCATGATCGTCTCGGTGAAGCCGGTCTTACGCGCCTCCTCGACGATCCCGCGCAGGTAGTCGCGGACACCACCGAACCGCTGGAAGTACTCGTCCATCAGGCCCTGGGCGTCGCGCGCGTCGATCTTGAGCTGCTGGGACAACCCGTACGCCGACAGACCGTAGGCGAGCCCGTAGTTCATCGCCTTGATCTTGCTGCGCATGGCACCGGTGATCGCGTCGGGCTCGGCCCCGAACACCCTCGATGCCATCACGGTGTGGAAGTCCTCGCCGGAGTTGAACGCCTCGATCAGGCCGGCGTCGCGTGACAGGTCTGCCATGATCCGCATCTCGATCTGGCTGTAGTCGGCGGTCAGCAACGCCTCGAAGGCGTCGCCGACGCAGAACGCCGACCGGATCCGCCGGCCGGACTCGGTGCGGATGGGGATGTTCTGCAGGTTGGGGTCGGTCGAGCTCAGCCGACCCGTCGAGGCGATGGTCTGGTTGAACGTGCTGTGGATCCGGCCGTCGGAAGCAATCGTCTTGCGCAGACCCTCGACGGTCTGACGCAGCCTCGTGACGTCGCGGTGGTCGAGCAGATGCGCCAGGAACGGATGCTCGGTCTTGTCGAAGAGGATCTGCAGGGACTCGGCATCGGTCGTGTACCCGGTCTTGGTGCGCTTGGTCTTGGGCATCGCGAGCTCGTCGAAGAGCACGACCTGCAGCTGTTTGGGCGACCCGAGGTTGATCTGTGCGCCGATCACGTCGTACGCGGCGTCGGCCGCGGTGCGTACGCGATCGGCGAACTCGTCCTCGAGGGTCTGCAGATAGGCGTCGTCGACCGCGATCCCGGCCCGCTCCATGTCGGCGAGCACGCCGACGAGCGGGATCTCGACGGACTTGAGCAGGCCGGCGCCGCCGAGCTGCTCGAGCTCGGTGTCGAAGGCCACCGCGAGGTCCGCGACAGCGCGCGCCCGCAACATGGCCGTCGTCTCCTCGAGGCGGTCACCGGTGTCGAGGGTGAGCTGACCGGAGTCGTCTGCGTCCTCGCGCAGCTCACGGTGCAGGTAGCGCAGCGTGAGGTCGGCAAGGTCGTACATCCGCTGGTCGGGGCGAGCGACGTAGGCCGACAGCGCCGTGTCGGAGACGAGTCCGCGCAGGAGCCAGCCGCGCGCCTGCAGCGCGAGCGACGGGCCCTTGGCGTCGTGCATGGCCTTGGGGCGTGTCTCATCGGCGAGCCAGTCGGCGACCGCGGCGTCGTCCTCGGGGGTGAAGGTGGTGGTGTCGGCCCAGGCCGCGGCGTCATCGGCGAGTGCGACGGCGATCGCCCGGACATCACCGGTGCCACTGCCCCACGAGCCCTCGACGGCTACACCGGTGCGCACTCCCGCGGGCGCGTTGGACTCCAGCCAGGATGCAACCGTGCCGGGCTGCAAGATGGTCGCGTCGAGGTCGAACCCCTCTTGGGCGTCGGGCTCGTCGGAGGTGAGGGAGGCGAACAACCTGTCGCGCAGCACCCGGAACTCCAACCCGTCGAAGACGCGGTGGATGGCGTCGCGGTCCCACGGCTGCAGGAGGAGACCGTCGGGGCGATGCTCCAGCTCCAGGTCACACACCAACGCGTTGATGCGGCGGTTGCGGAGCACGTCGCCCAGGTGGTCACGTAAGGACTGGCCGGCTTTGCCCGGCACCTGGTCCACGTCACGCACCAAGGTCTCGAGGTCGCCGAACGTCTCGATCCACTTGGCGGCCGTCTTGGGACCGACGCCGGGCACACCCGGCAGGTTGTCGCTGGTCTCGCCCACCAGCGCGGCCAGGTCGGGGTAGTGCGCCGGCGTGACGCCGTACTTGTCGTGGACCGCCTGCGGTGTCATGCGGGCCAGGTCAGAGACGCCCTTGCGGGGGTAGAGCACCGTGGTGCGCTCGCTGACCAGCTGGAACGCGTCGCGGTCCCCGGTGCAGATCAGCACCTCGAAGCCGTCTGCTTCGGCCTGCGTCGCGAGCGTGCCGATGATGTCGTCCGCCTCGTACCCGACCTTCTCCAGCGAGACGACGGCCAGGGCGTCGAGCACTTCCTTGACCAAGGAGACCTGTCCGTTGAACTCCGGCGGCGAGGCCGACCGATTGCCCTTGTAGTCGGCGTAGTGCTCCAGCCGGAACGTCTGGCGCGAGACGTCGAACGCCACAGCGACGTGGGTCGGAGCCTCGTCCCGCAGCACGTTGATGAGCATCGAGGTGAACCCGTAGACGGCGTTGGTGGGCTGGCCGGTCGAGGTGGAGAAGTTTTCCACCGGCAGCGCGAAGAACGCGCGGTACGCGACCGAATGGCCGTCGATCAGCAGGAGGCGTTTGCGTGCGTCGGGTGCGAATGCCACCCCACGACTCTAGCCGCCGGCGCCGACACGAAAGGCGGCCACGGTAGGCGGCCACGGTAGGCGCCGGGTCAGGACTCGGGCACGCCCGGCTCGGACGTGAGGAACGCCAGGTGTGCAGAACGCTGCCGGCGGCGCAGAGTGCGGCGGACGGCGATCAGGCGACCGGTGTCCTTTGAGCTCGTGGCCATCCCGACGAACCTCGAGCGAAGCGCGCTGGTCTGCGCCCCGCGGACGACGGCCACCTGTCCGAAGCCGAGCCTGGTGAGGAAACGGTGTGCGTCGCGTGACGAGGCCGGCGCCGTGGTCAGCACAAGCTCACAGTCATGCTCCTCGGCCCAGCTGACCGCGGCTGACATCAGGACCGAGGCCACCGACTTGCGCCGGAAGCGCGGACCGATGTGCAGGTCACTGACCACCATCGTCTGCGTGCAGTGGATCGGTGTGATCGCCTGCAGACGTACCGCGACGACGCCGACGATGGCGCCGTTGAGAAGGGCGACCAGAAGTCGCTTGACCGGGTCTGCGTTGTGGGTGCTGATCGCCGCAGCCGACTCCGCGATCTTGGGCTCACGCCAAGCGCCGGCGCCGATGCCCTCGGCTGTGTCCTTCTCTACCGCATCGACACAGCTTCCCCACAGCTCGATGAGTGCACTCGCATCCTCTGGCTCGGCATCGCGCACCACAATCGGCAATCGGGACACACGCTCTCCTTCATGGGTCTGCTGCTCGACACTCGCCCGGACCTGCCACACTACGCCCGGAGTCGGCGCACCGTCACCTTTGTCGCCAGCCCCGCCCCCGTCGCCGATCGCTGAGGTAGGAGGTCCGAGGTGTTCATCGGAGCAGGGACTGCCGTTAACGTCGTGGCGGTCCTGGTCGGGTCCGGTGCCGGAATCCTGCTCGGACACCGGCTGCCGGAGCGTACCCGCACGATCGTCACCGACGTCCTGGGGCTTGTCACGCTCCTAATCGCGGCCCTGTCGGTCTCGGCCGTCCTTGACCCCGTCCTGACCGGTGCAGTGGGTGACCAGGCGCCTGTGCTGATCGTTCTCGGCGCCCTGCTCGTCGGTGCGATCATCGGATCATTGCTGCGCCTCGAGGACCGCATCGCAGCCCTCGGTGGTCGGTTGCAACGACGACTCGCACCCGCCGACGCTCCCGCTGATCGCCAGCGCTTCATCGAGGGATTCCTCACGGCGTCACTCCTGTTCTGCGTGGGGCCGCTGACCATCCTCGGGTCGCTGACCGAGGGCATGGGGGATGGCGCCGACCAGCTGGTGCTGAAGTCTGTGCTCGACGGGTTCGCCGCCGTCGCCTTCGCCGCCGCTTTCGGAGTCGGCGTCATGGCGTCGGCGCTGTCGGTGCTCGTCATCCAGGGCACACTGACGGCCGCCGGTGCCTTGGTCGGCGCTTTCGTCCCCGATCCGCACCTGGCCGCGTTGACCGCGACCGGCGGGATAGTCCTCGCCGCCGTCGGGTTGCGACTTCTGGCCATCCGGTCCGTGGCCGTCGCCGACCTGTTGCCCGCGCTCATCATCGCGCCGGCACTGACACAGCTCGTGATCGTGCTGCGATGAGCCTGCGACACCGCCACCACGAGAGGCAGGAACAATCGTGCAACGGTTACGGCAGATGTCGGGCTAATCGTGTCCTCCGAGCGCAGATGTCGCTATGCTCCGGCACAGCCCCCGGCGGTCCTGTTCTGGACGCTTCCTCCCCGACAAGGCGACAGGAGCTTGATGTGCGTCTGCGAATAGCGGCACTGCTTGCACTGATCATGGGCGCGCTGCTGCTCGGAGGGATCGCCTCCCCCGCCGCTTCGACCGGTACCACCGCGCCGTCTGCGGCCCCGCAGGCGGCCGAGGAGAAGATCACCGTCCAGGGCCGCTTGATCAACAAGTCCACGTCCGGGCAGACCAATGTCGCCGGCGCCACCATCACGGTCACCGACGCCAGCGGCGAGGAAACCACCACCGAGAGCGACGAGAACGGGCAGTACTCGGTCGACGTACCGTACGAGCAGGGTGACCTGACCGTCGAGCTCGATGAGTCGACGCTGCCCGAGGGCGTCGCACTGCGCGAGGGCGCCAGAAACCCCATCAAGGTGAAGGTCGAGAGCACGCTGCCGGTGACGATCACCTTCGTGCTCGGCCCCGGTGACCGGCAGGTTGCCTCAGCGCTGGACCAGATTCCCCAGAACCTCTACAACGGTCTGTACTTCGGCGTCATCTTGGCGCTCGGTGCACTTGGCTTGTCGATGATCTTCGGCACGACCGGCCTGACCAACTTCGCCCACGGCGAGCTGGTCACGTTCGGGGCCATCCTCACCTACACGTTCAACGCGACGTTCGGCCTGTCGATCTGGATCGCGGCGTTGCTCGCGATCGCATTCTCGGCGGCGTTCGGCCTGGTGCAGGACCTGTTCTTCTGGCGACCACTGCGCAACCGCGGCACCGGACTGATCGCCATGATGATCGTCTCGATCGGCCTGCAGTTCTTCCTGCGCAACATCTTCCAGTTCTTCACCGGCGGGCGCACTGTCAACTACCGCGAGTACATTACGCCACCTGGCATCACCCTCGGCCCGGTGACGTACACCGTACGAGACCTGGTTCTCCTCGGCGTCGCCATCGTCCTGCTCCTGTCGGTCACGCTGGCCCTGTCACGGACCCGGATCGGCCGGGCCACCCGGGCCATCGCCGACAATCCCTCCCTGGCGGCGTCGACCGGTATCAACGTCAACCGGGTGATCACCATCGTGTGGACGGTCGGAACGTTGCTCGCCGGCACCTGCGGTGTGTTGCTCGGCTTCAGCCAGTCCGTCAAGTTCGATCTCGGTGCGCAGATCCTGCTGGTGATGTTCGCGGCCATCACGGTCGGCGGGCTTGGCTCGATCTGGGGTGCGATCGTCGGCAGCCTCGTCGTCGGAATGCTCATCGAGATGTCCACGATGGTCATCCCCTCGGAGCTGAAGATCGCCGCTGCGCTGTTCGTCCTCATCTTGATCCTGCTCGTCAGACCCCAGGGCCTGTTCGGACGCAGAGAACGAATCGGCTGAGGACAGGAGAGGAGGAAGATCATGACGATCATCATCGATGCACTTCGCGCGGCGGTCTCCATCGAGGCGGCCTACTTCTGTCTCACCGCGATCGGGCTCAACGTCCAGTTCGGGTTCGCGGGTCTGCTCAACTTCGGCCAGGCCGGGTTCGTGGCCGTCGGTGCGTACGGGTTCGCCGTGGCGGTCGCGTCGTTCAACCTGCCGTTCTTCGTGGCGATCCTCGTCGGGCTGACGTGCACGGCGATCCTCGCGCTGTTCCTCGGCATCCCGACGCTGCGACTGCGCGCAGACTACCTGGCTATCGCGACCATCGCGGCCGCCGAGGTCATCCGGTTGTTCTTCGGCGCATCGTTCAAGGAGTACTTCAACGGCCGAGACGGCGTGACCGGGTTCTCCGACGCCTTCCAGGGTGCCAACCCGTACTCCGGTGAGGTGCTCGGCTTCCGCCCGGACGACTTCTGGGTGATGACGATCGGGTGGATCCTGGTCGTGTTGTCCAGCATCTTCTTGTGGTCTCTGATGCGTTCACCTTGGGGCCGCGTGCTCAAATCGATCCGCGAGGACGAGGAGGCCGTACGCAGCCTCGGCAAGAACGTCTACTCGTACAAGATGCAGGCGCTGATCCTCGGCGGCATGGTCGGGTGCCTGGGCGGTTTCATCCTGGCGCTGGGCCAGAACTCGGTCCAGCCGGACAACTTCAGCTCTGACCTGACGTTCATCGTCTACACGATGCTCATCCTCGGTGGGGCTGCCCGAATCTTCGGGCCGATCTTTGGCGCGGTCGTATTCTGGGCCTTCCTGTCACTGATCAGCGGGATCCTCGGACGCCTGACCGAGGGCGGTGATCCGGTGATCCCGAGCTGGCTCATGACCGACGACCAGGTGGGATCGGTGCGCTTCATGATCGTCGGGATCGCCCTGATGCTGCTGATGATCTTCCGTCCCCAGGGAGTCTTCGGCGACCGGAAGGAGATAGCGCTCGATGCCCGATAACGACGAACCAATCCTGGTTGCGGACAACGTCACCCGGAAGTTCGGTGGCTTGACGGCCGTCGACGTCGATCACGTGGAGATCCCCCGTCACAAGATCACCGCGCTGATCGGCCCCAACGGTGCCGGAAAGACGACGTTCTTCAACCTGCTCACGGGGTTCGACGAGACCGATTCGGGC
>JACCZT010000017.1 GCA_013695785.1 Nocardioidaceae bacterium
GTCGGACTTCACCAGGGGGAGCGCTCGAGCCGGCGTGGTGATCCGTACCCCGGACATCGCCACCCTCGGCCCTGCTCTTGCCGCCATCGGCGGGTACGTTGCCGCAGAGCCCGACGGCAGCTACGCGGTGAAGCGGCTGAGCGCCGAGCAGGTCGGGGACGCGGCGCACGAGCACGGCGCCCGGCTGCACCAGCTGCTGACCCGTGAGGCGACGCTGGAGGAGGCGTTCCTGGACGCCACCGGTACGTCGCAGGAGTTCATCGGCTCCGGTCCGCCACCGATGGAACGGGCCTGGCCGGCACCGACTCAAGCGCCGCAGCCACCGGCACACGGAGGTCCGTGGTGATCGCTGCCCTGCGGTACGAGTGGTTCCGCCTCACGACGGTCCGGTCGACGTACTGGTTGATCGCGGTCACCTTGGGGTTCACGTTGATCGTGACCGGACTGGTCGCTTGGCGGCTGCCGGAGTCCGGTCCGCTCTCGGGCGGGTCCGAACCGCTGGCCCTGCTCCTGACGCTCGGCGCCTCGACGGGCGTGCCGCCGTTGTTCGCGCCGTACGTGATCGGGATCATCGGCGTGTTCTCCTTCGGTCACGAGTACCGGCACGGCATGATCCGGGCGACGTTGACAGCACTGCCGAACCGCTACTTCGTGGTCATCGCCAAGGTCCTGACGGTCGGTGCGGTCGCCGCCGTGGTGTCGTTGGCCTGCTCCGGTATCGCTCTGCTCGCCGGCACCGTCTTCGGGGTCGACCTGCCGATCGCCTCGAAGGAGACTGGCGGGCTGGTGCTCGGAGTGTTGGCCTACACGGTTATGTTCTCCTGGGCCGGACTCGCCTTCGCGGGGCTGATTCGCAACCAGACCGCAGCCGTCGCGCTGCTGGTGCTCGTACCCAGCGTCGTGGAGAGCATCGTGCGGGTCATCGTGCTCGCCATCAAGGCGGCTTCGGACGACCCGCGTGGCGAGGGCGGGCTGACCAGCGTGCTGAAGTTCCTGCCGTTCGACGCCGGTGGCCAGATGTATACCCGGACGTCGGTCAACACGCTCTTTGAGTTTCTCGGGTACCGGCCGTTCGGGGCGGTGGCTGGGGGGGTCGTGATGGGTACGTTCGTCGCGGTCCTGCTGCTGGCGATGACGGTGTTGTTCGTCCGACGAGATGCGTGAACCTCTAGCCACCTACCCGCTGTCGAGGCCGGGTCTAGGACGTCGAGTCGCACAACCCATCACCACGCCGTAGGTTTTGTGGTGTGTCCTGGCCGGCTTCGGGCCGTGACAGGACGCGACACCATTCGGCATCGATGATGGGAGACACGGTGAAGGGCAAGCTTTTGTTGATCGCGGGAGCCGGCTACCTGTTCGGTACCCAAGCGGGTCGCGAGAAGTTCGAGCAGATCAAGACGAAGGCGACCGGGCTCCTGCAGGATCCGAAGGTCCGCGAACAGGCCAGCCGGGTCGACGACCTGATCAGGGACAAGGCGCCGCAGGCGCACCAGGCCGCGCACAAGGCCACCGACGCGACCAAGTCGGCCGCCGACGCCGGCGCAGCGTCCCCTAACACCAACGTCGGGACGGCGTTCAACCCCGGTCCGGCACGTTCGGGCAGTGAGTCGACGAGCCCATCGGGCGGCAGTGCTGGCAGTGGCTCCACGGGCACAGCCGGCGGCAGTTCAGGCAGCGGTGGGTCGACGAGCACATCGCACAGGAGTGCCAGCAGCACGCCGGCAAACGCCTCCGGCGGCGGAGCCAGCAGCGAGTCCGGCGGCGCGATCCCGACCCCGGCCGACGTGGCGCCGATCATCGAGGAGCACCACGACGAGCAGGGCAAACGAACCGACGTCTGATCGCTTGATCGCCCGTACACACCGGGCGAGCCGGTAGGTTGTGCGCGTGAACCTCAGCGATCGACTCGATCGCTTCCAGCGGAGCCACCGCGTGCTGGGAGTACCGATCGCCATCGCCTACAAGTTCTTCGACGATCAGGGCAACTACCTGTCGGCGATGATCACCTACTACGCGTTCATCGCGATCTTCCCCTTGCTGTTGATCGGCTCCTCCGTTCTCGGTTTCGTCCTGCAGGGCAACGATTCCCTGCGGGACGACATCCTGAACTCCACACTGCGCCAGTTCCCGATCATCGGCGACCAGCTCGGGCGGCCCGAGGGCCTGCGGGGCAGCGTCACCGCGGTCGTCGTTGGTGCGGCCGCGGCACTGTACGGCGCCCTCGGCCTCGGGCAGGCGATCCAGAACGCGATGAACATCGCGTGGGCGGTCCCGCGCAACAGCCGGCCCAACCCGTTCCTACTGAGGCTGCGCAGCCTCTTCCTGCTCGTCACCGCGGGGTTCGCGCTGCTGGCGGTGTCCCTCGTCTCGGTGATCGGGAGCAACGCGGAGGTGTTCAGCGCCCGGATCGACACCACGCTTCGCTGGCTGATCAACCTCATCACCGTGGCGGTGATCGCTCTGATGCTCACCATGCTGTTCCGGCTCGCCGCTGCCCACCGACATGACTTCCGGGCCGCGCTGCCCGGGGCGCTCTTCGTCGCCATCATGTGGCAGTCGCTGCAGCTCGCCGGTTCGGTCTACGTCAAGAACGTGATCGGACAGGCGAGCGCCATGAACGCGACCTTCGCGCTGGTCCTCGGCCTTATCGCGCTCATCTTCATCGCCGCGGCGATGGCGCTGATCGGCATCGAGATCAACGTCGTGCTCTGCAAGGGGCTCTACCCGCGGGCGCTGCTGACGCCGTTCACCGACAACGTCGACCTGACCGAGGCCGATCGCCGCGCTTACGTCGAGTACGCCCAGGCGCAACGGCACAAGGGTTTCGAACGGGTGCAGGTGATCTTCGACGAACGACGGCGCGAGGCGGCGGCTGCGGAGTACGAGGCGGGCGACGCGCCGCTTCCCCCCGGCGCGGCTGCCGACTCGGATGTGCGGACGCCCTGACAGTACGTTGACAGCGCCAACATACTCGGTATAGGCTCACCGCAAGTGCATACATACCGAGTATAGGGGGCACCGATGTCGGTACGACTGGGGCTGCTGGCGCTGTTGGCGCAGCAGCCAATGTACGGGGCTCAGCTCCGCGCGGAGTTCGAGCGCCGCACCGGTGGCACCTGGCCGCTGAACGTCGGCCAGGTCTATACGACGCTGGCGCGGCTGCAGCGCGACGGCCTTGTCGAGGGTGAAGGCGAGCCAGACGACGACGGACGCATCGCGTACCGCCTCACCGAGCTCGGCAACGGGGAGGTGGCGCTGTGGTGGTCGACGCCGGTCCGACGCGACGGAGATCCACGCGACGAGCTGACCATCAAGCTCGCGCTCGCGGTGACGATGCCCGGCGTCGACGTCGTGCAGATCGTCCAGACGCAGCGGACCACCACGCTGCAAGATCTCCAGCGACTCACCCGCCTCAAGCGTCAGGCAACCGACTGCGACGACCTCGCCTGGGAGCTGGTGCTCGAACGGCACGTCTTCGCCGCTGAGTCCCAGGTCCGTTGGCTCGATCACGTCGAGGCACGGCTCTCCCGCGAGGCCCGCCGCGTCCGTGCCCACCCCGCGCCTGCGTCGACCGACCCGGTCGCGACACCTGCACCCGCGCAGGTGTCGCGATGAGCGAGGTGCTGCTCGAGCTGCGCGGAGTCAGCCGCACGCACGGCGAGGGCGCCGCGGAGGTATGTGCGCTCGAGGGTGTCGACCTCGCCCTACGCGCCGGCGAGCTCGTCGCGGTGATGGGCCCGTCGGGGTCGGGCAAGTCCACCCTGCTCACCCTCGCCGGTGGACTGGACCGGCCGACAGCCGGCGAGGTCGTCATCGAGGGCACGCCATTGACCACGATGCGTCCGGCCGCCCTTGCCCAGGTGCGCCGGCGCAGTATCGGCTACGTCTTCCAGGACCTCAACCTGATACCGGCGCTCACCGCGGCCGAGAACGTGTCCCTGCCGCTGGAGCTCGACGGCGTGCGACGGCGCGCGGCAAGGCATGACGCCATCCTCGCGCTCGGCGACGTCGGCATCGAGGACCTCGCCGACCGGTTCCCCGACGAGATGTCCGGTGGCCAGCAGCAGCGGGTGGCGATCGCGCGCGCCCTCGTCGGTCCGCGACGAATACTGCTCGCCGACGAACCCACCGGCGCCCTGGACTCCGAGACTGGAGAGGCGGTCCTGGCGGTGCTGCGAAAGCGGGTCGACTCCGGCGCCGCGGGCCTGCTCGTCACGCACGAGGCCCGGCACGCCGCCTGGGCGGACCGGGTGGTGTTCCTCCGTGACGGCGTCGTCGTCGACACGACCGACCCGGCCGCCGAGGCGAGCTCCCTGCTGTCTGCCGGTGGGCCGAGGCACGCATGAGCAGGTTCGTCGGCGGCTGGCGCGCCAGCCTGCGGATGGCGCGGCGGTCGGTGACCCGCTCCAAGGGCCGCAGCGCATTGATCGCGGTCATGGTCGGTGCGCCGGTCCTGCTCAGTGTGACGCTCGCCACGACGGTCGCCACCGGCGATGTATCGGTGCGTGAGGACGTGCCGGCGCAGCTCGGTTCGGCACAAGCCGTTGCCACGTACGTCGGCGGTCGAGTCGAGCAGTCGCCGGATGACATCTACGGCTCCTGGGGCGGCGCCAAGGCCGACCCCACCCGCGACGGTCGCCGGCTCGCTGAGCTGACCGACTCGGAGATCGTTGCGCTGACCTCGGGCACCGCAACCATCGAGATTGGCGCCGGGGCCGCTCCCGTCGAGGTGCTCCGCGCCGACTGGGCGGTCCCGGCAACCGACGGGATCGTCGAGGTGACCTCCGGCCGGTTGCCGTCGTCTGACGACGAGGTGCTGGTGACCCCAGCACTCGCCGAGCGTGGACTGAGGACCGGGACGACGATGCGGACGCGCTCGGGGGACGCGTTCGACGTCGTCGGTGTCGGGACGTACGGCAGCGTCGCACCCGATCCGGCCCTGCTCGGCGTCGTCGGCGGCTCAGCGGAGATCGCCCAGCCCGGGAGCATCACCGCGCGCTACTTGATCGACCAGTCCGCGCCGGTCACCTGGGACGACGTCAAGCGCTTGAACGGCGAGGGTTTCCTGGTGCTGTCCCGCGACGTCCTCGCCAACACGCCGCCGGCGTCACAGGAGTACGATTCGCTCGGTTCCTCCGGCGAAACCGAGACCTTCGCCGCCCTAGCCATCATCGTCACCGCCGTGGTGATCGAGATCGTGCTGATTGCCGGTCCGGCCTTCGCCGTCGGTGTGCGCAGGCAACGTCGTGAGCTCGCCCTCGTCGCCGCCTCGGGTGGGGCTCCACGCGACATCCGCAGGATCGTGCTGGCGCAGGCTCTCGTGCTCGGCCTCGGCTCGTGCATCGTCGGCGCCGGCCTGGGTGTGCTCGCTGCTCTCGGCCTCGTACACCTGATCCCGCTGTGGTTCCCGCTCACGTTCGGGCCGTTCGAGGTCATGTGGCCAGCCGTCTTCGGCGCGGTCACGCTGGGCGCCGTCGCGGCGATGCTCGCGGCGTACACGCCGGCACGGCAGGCCGCCAAGCAACAGGTTGCCGCCGTCCTCGCCGGCCGTACGGGCCAGGTGCGGACCCGTAACGGGTGGCCCCTTCTCGGGGTCGTCCTCATTGTCGCCGGACTGGCGGGATGCCTCACTCTCGGCAGGCGGAGCGGCGGCGAGTGGGCGGTCTCGGTGAGCACCATCGTGCTGGTGCTCGGCGCGGTGCTGCTGACACCACTGGTGATCGGGCTGGTCGGCAAGGTCGGTTCCGTCCTGCCGCTGCCGCTTCGGCTCGCCGTCCGCGACACCGCTCGGCAGCGCGTCCGCACCGCACCGGCAGTCGCCGCCATCATGGCAGCCGTCGCCGGCGTCACCACCCTCGCGATCGCCACCTCCAGTGACTACAAGCAGTCGCGCGAGACGTACCAGTACACCTACCCCGACGACACCACGGTCATCAGTGGGGACAAGGGAAGCTTCGCCAGCATTCGTGCGGCCGCGCAGGCCGCCCTTCCGGCGCGGAGCCTCGTCCCGATCTCCACCGCCGGCAGTTCTCCC
>JACCZT010000019.1 GCA_013695785.1 Nocardioidaceae bacterium
GTCCAGCAGCGGGCCGACGTACTCCAACAGGCCCTCCCCGAGCTGGGAGTAGTAGGCGTTGATCTGGCGGGCGCGCTTGGCGCTGTACAGGACCAGCTTGTACTTGGAGTCGGTCTTGGACATCAGGTCGTCGATGGGCGGGTTGGTAATGCCCTCGGCGGTGGCATGGGTGCCAGACACGTGGGTGGCCTCACAAGGTTTCGAAGAGAAGTGGAGTGGTACGCGGACCGATTCATGCGTTGACCAGAGCGTCAGCGCGGTCCTGGCAACAGCAAGTCTACCAACTCGCCGCACGCCTGCCGAACCCGGCGGTTGACGATGGTGACGTCGAACTCAGATTCTGCCGCGAGCTCGAGCTGCGCGGTGCTCATCCGGCGCTCGCGCTCCTCGGCGTCCTCGGTCCCCCGGCCGACCAGCCGACGAGTGAGCTCCCTCCAGCTCGGCGGTGCCAGGAAGCAGAACAGCGCCTCTGGCATGCGGGAGCGCACCTGCCGAGCCCCCTGCAGGTCGATCTCGAGAAGCGCGGGGTCACCCGCGGCCAGGTGTTCCTCGACCGGCTCCCGCGGTGTGCCGTACCGGTGCACCCCATGCACGACCGCCCACTCCAGCAGCTCGTCGCCCTCGACCATCGCGTCGAACTCGGCCTCGGAGACGAACCAGTAGTGGATGCCGTCGACCTCGCCGGGGCGTGGGGGACGCGTGGTCGCAGAGACGGAGATCCAGATCTGGGGATACTCCGCGCGGATACAGGCCGCGATCGTTCCCTTGCCCACCGCGGTGGGACCGGCGAGGACGACGAGGCGAGATCGTGCCCCCTCAGGCACGGTCGGAGAACTCGCGCTCCAAGGCAGCGATCTGGTTGGTGCCGAGCCCACGAACGCGGCGGGTCTCAGCGATGCCGATCCGCTCCATCACCTGTCTTGCGCGTACCTTGCCCAAGCCGGGTAGGGACTGCAGGAGGTCGACGACCTTCATCTTGCCGACGACGTCGTTGGTACGGCCCTGTCGCAGCACCTCGGGCAAAGATCCTCCGCTGTGCTTGAGGCGGTTCTTGATTTCCGCCCGCTCCCGACGGGCGGCGGCGGCCTTCTGCAGGGCAGCGCGCCGCTGCTCGTCAGTGAGCGGGGGTAGTGCCAAGGTAAGTCACCTCAGGAGGTCGGCGGCGGCTCGGGCGTCGGTGGGTCTGAACCTATCGACCACGACGACGATGCTGCAAGGAAATGCGCTGACGCGGTCGGTCGACTTCAGCTGAGGTCGATGTTGCAGTCCTCCTTGACCTCGGTCTGCAGGTTGGACGCGATCTCCTGGACCTCACCGAGGTCGGTGACCGACTTCTGGATCGCTTCCATGTCGGACGGGTCGGCCGAGCCCAGCTTGGACGGGTCGGTCAAGTCCTCGATGTTCAGCCCTGCGTCCTCGAGTGCCTTCTGGACCGCCGCCAGCTTGTCCGCAACGGTCTGCCAGTCGTCCTTGGAGGAGGAGGGCGCCTTGTCGGCGATGTCCTGAATGGCCGACAAGGCATCGGAGAACGCTTCGTTGGTCGGCGTCGGGGTGTCAATCGCTGAGAGATCTCCCTGCGTGCTCTCGATGGCATCGCAGTACTCGTCGGTGTCGCTACCGCCTCCACAAGCGTTGAGCACCACGACGGCGAGGGCCGTCGACACCGTTGCTGCCGCGAAACGTCTCATTCGATAACTCCTTCGGGGACGGCCCGGCGGCCTTCGCGGTCGCGCAGTCGTGGCCTTTCCGCGGGCAGCCTAGTACCGGGCAGGGTCACACGTACCGCCGCCGGCCCCGGCGTCAACGGTCGTCGCGCGATCGGTGGACCCAACGGCTGCGGCAGGGCCACGCTGTGCGAAACCCGACGAGGGGCTGCGACGACCCCATTCCCGTCAGCGGCGTGTTACGGCACTGAACGTCAGATACCTAGGCCGACTTGTTGTCCACAAGGGGGTGCGGTCGCACCGTTCTGGACTATAATCGTATGTATGTTCGATATCGCGAGGCTTGACCGGTTGCGAGACGCTGCTGCCGCGGTCGCGGCGATGCCGGTCGAGCTGGCCACGTCGGCCGAGCAGCGCGACGCGGTTCGCCTGTTGCAGGCGACCCAGGACCGTCTGGCCACGGTACAAGCCACCTACCTTGCCGCGATGGAGCAGACCAAAGCCTACGAGGACGACGGCGGGTCGACCCTGACGGCCTGGACCCGTCAGCAGCTGCGGCTGACACCGGGTGAGGCCAAAGCCCAAGCCGCCGCCGGACGGACCATCCGTCAGCTGCCCGCGGTCGCGGCATCGGCACGTGCCGGGCGGATCCGCCTGCAACACCTACACAAATTCACCTACGGCCTGGCCCACATCGGCGCCGAGACGATGGCGGCCGAACAAGAATGGCTGGTCGACCTCGCCGAACACTGTGACCCCGCCGAGCTGTACCAGCACCTGCGGTCCCTACGCGAAGCGGTCTACCCCGACTCCCTGGACGAAGCCTGGGTACGCGGCATGGACAAACGTGACATCCGCGTCGACCCCGTCCCCGACGGGTGGCACGTCTCCGGGTTCCTCGACATCAGCACCGGCACCCGGTTCCACGAAGTTCTCACCACCCTGTCCGCACCACGCGACGCCGAGGACACCACGACCGCACCCGAACGACGGATCGCCGGCCTCGACGCCCTGCTCACCAACTACCTCCAACACGGCATGCCCACCAACAAAGGGATACGACCCCAACTACGCATCATCGTCGACCACAACACCCTCGCGTCCCACGCGACCGCAGCCGCCGGCTACACCGACGGCCCAGCACCGGCACCGGCCCACCTCACCGGCTTCGGACCCATCGGACCCCAACTACTGTCCATGCTCGCCTGCGACGCCGACCTCACCGCCATCGGCGTCCACGACACCAACACCCACCGCCACGTCCTCAACGTCGGACGCAGACGACGCCTGGCCAACCCCGCCCAACGAGCCGCCGTCCTCGTCCGCCAAGACGACACCTGCGCAGCCCCCGGCTGCACCCACACCCATCTAGACATCCACCACATCACCTGGTGGACCCAAGGCGGCACCACCAACCTGGACAACCTCATCGGCATCTGCACCCGATGCCACCACCTCACCCACCGCGGCCTCCTCACCATCACCACCGACCACACCGGCTGCCCCGTGTTCACCCGCAACACCGGCACCCGCCTCGACAACCACACCCGCCACGTACGCCACCAAACCCGACAACGCCTCCACCGTCGCGCAGAAACCTGCGCCACCAGTTGCGCCCGCCAACAACCCCGCGTCACAACCACCCCACCCACACTCGCACTCGCACTCGCATCGTCAGCACCAGTGCGCCCACAACCACATCGACGAACGTGACAGCTCGCGACCAAACCTCCAGCTATCCAGCGAGGCTGGCCGCAACCTCGCGGACGGCCGCACGTACGGCGCCCGGCGCGGGACCTGCGGCGAGAATCCCGCGCGAGCTGCTGGGCAGGACCTGGTCCCACACATGCCCGAGCAATCGGCGCACGTCGCCGGCGGTTGCTCCCTGGGCGCCGAGGCCCGGTACGAGTAGCGGCCCGTTGATCGCGACGTCCTCACTCAGCTCGGCCAGCGTCCCCCCGACGACCGCGCCGAAGGATCCCATTGGCTCCGCACCAGCATTGAGGTCTCGCAGCTGGGAGAGGACCGAGGCGGCCACGGTGCCGGCTCCCGTACGCGCGCCCTGCACCTCATCGCCGTCAGGGTTTGAGGTCCGCGCGAGGACGAAGACACCGGTCCCGTGCGCCCGCGCCACGTCGAAGAACGGTCGCAGCGAGCCAAACCCGAGGAACGGGCTCACCGTGATCGCATCCGCAGCCAGTGCCGACGACGGGTTCAGGTACGCGTCGGCATATGCCGCGGCGGTCGAGTCGACGTCACCGCGCTTGACGTCGAGGATGACGAGCAGGTCGACGGCCTTCGCGGCGGCGATCGTCCGCTCCAGCACCGCGACCCCCGCCGACCCGTGCCGTTCGAAGAACGCCGACTGCAGCTTGACTACGACCACCTCGCCGGCGACCGCCTCGACGCAGGTCAGCGCGAGGCGCTCCACGCCCGACGGGTCGTCGTCGAGTCCCCACCGGGACAGCAGGGACGCATGCGGGTCGATCCCGACGCACAGCGGTACGCGTGCCTTGACCGCGGCCCGCAGCCGGGCGCCGAACGGCAAGGCGCCACTGTCAGTGGCCACGGCCGACCTCCCCGTCGGCCTGGAGCAGCGCCGCCCAGTCCTGCAACGAACGCACCCCGATATCGCCCGCGAGGAGCGCCTCGATCCCTTGCACCGCTGCGCCCAGCCCTTGCACCGTGGTGATGCACGGGACATTGCGGGCGACCGCCGCGGTACGGATCTCGTACCCGTCCACGCGCGGGCTGCCGCCGGAGGTGACCCCGTGCGGGGTGTTGACGATCAGCCCGATCTCACCGTCGAAGATCTTGTCCACGATCGAACGAGGGCGCTGCTCGCCGGCGGCATGCTCTTCACGGAGCTTGCGGATGACCGTCGACTCGACCCCGTTGCGGTGCAGGATCGCCGCCGTCCCGCTGGTCGCGAGGATCTCAAAGCCCAGGTCGGCGAGCCGCTTGATCGGGAAGATCATGTGCCGCTTGTCGCGGTTGGCGACCGAGACGAAGACCTGCCCGCTGGTCGGCAGGCCGTCTTGGGCGCCGGCCTGTGCCTTGGCGAACGCCGTTCCGAACCGCGCGTCGATGCCCATGACCTCCCCCGTGGAACGCATCTCCGGTCCGAGCACGGTGTCGACGGCCTTGCCCTCGAAGGTACGGAATCGGTTGAATGGCATCACCGCCTCCTTGACCGCCACCGGAGCATCCGGCGACAGATCTCCCCCATCGCCGTGCATCGGCAGCACACCGGCCAGCCGAAGGCTCTCGATGCTCTCGCCGAGCATCACCCGTGCCGCCGCTTTGGCCAGCGGCACCGCGGTGGCCTTGGAGACGAACGGCACCGTTCGTGACGCCCTCGGGTTGGCCTCCAGCACGTACAGCACGTCGGAGGTGAGCGCGTACTGCACGTTCAGCAGCCCCAGGACGCCCACACCGCGAGCGATCGCCTCGGTCGAGGTGCGGATCCGCTCGATCTCCTCCCGTCCGAGGGTGATCGGCGGCAGCGTGCACGAAGAGTCGCCGGAGTGCACCCCAGCCTCCTCGATGTGCTCCATGACACCGCCGAGGTACAGCGTCTCGCCGTCGAAGATCGCATCGACGTCGATCTCCACGGCGTCGTCGAGGAAGCGGTCGACAAGCACGGGGTGGTCCGGTGAGATGTGCGTCGAGCGCCCGATGTAGTCGGCGAGGGCGTCGTCGTCGTACACGATCTCCATGCCGCGACCGCCCAGCACGTACGACGGACGCACCAGCACCGGGTAGCCGATCTCATGAGCGATCGCCTTGGCGTGGGTGAACGACGTCGCCATCGCATGCTTGGGAGCCGGCAGGCCGGCGGCGGCGAGCACACGGCCGAACTCGCCACGGTTCTCGGCCAGGTCGATCGCCGCCGGCGAGGTCCCCACGATCGGCGCCCCCTCGGCCTCCAAGGCGGCGGCCAGCGCCAAGGGGGTCTGCCCCCCAAGCTGTACGACCACCCCGGCGACCGGACCGGCCGCCTGCTCGGCGTGGAAGACCTCCAGGACGTCCTCCAACGTCAGCGGCTCGAAGTAGAGCCGGTCGGAGGTGTCGTAGTCGGTGGACACTGTCTCGGGGTTGCAGTTGACCATGACGGTCTCGTACCCGGCGTCGGATAACGCCAGCGCCGCGTGCACGCATGAATAGTCGAACTCGATGCCTTGTCCGATCCGATTGGGTCCGCTACCCAGGATGAGCACTGCGGGCTTGGTGCGCGGCTGGACCTCGCTCTCCTCGTCGTAGCAGGAGTAGTGGTACGGCGTCCTGGCCGCGAACTCCGCGGCGCAGGTGTCGACGGTCTTGAAGACCGGGCGGACACCCAACGCGTGGCGAACCCCGCGAACGACGTCCTCGCGCAGGTCTCGCAAGCCACCGATCTGCGCGTCGGACAACCCGTGGCGCTTGGCGAGCCGGAGCATCGCCGGGGTGAGCTCGTCGGCGCCCGCAACCGTCGCCGCGACCTCGTTGATGAGCATCAGCTGGTCCACGAACCACGGGTCGATCGCCGTCGCGTCGAAGATCTCTTCGGTGCTCGCGCCCGCCCGGATCGCGTCCATGACGAGGCTGAGCCGGCCATCGTGGGGGGTACGCGACCGCTGGAGCAGGTCGTCCTTGTCACCCGGCTCGCCGACCCAGCTGAAGACCGCCTGCGGCCGTTCTAGCGAGCGCAGTGCCTTGTTGAGCGCCTCGGTGAAGTTGCGTCCGATCGCCATGGCCTCACCGACCGACTTCATGTGCGTGGTCAGCGTGGGATCGGCGGCGGGGAACTTCTCAAACGCGAAGCGGGGCACCTTGACGACCACGTAGTCAAGTGTCGGCTCGAAGCTCGCGGGGGTCTTGGCGGTGATGTCGTTGGGAATCTCATCGAGGGTGTAGCCGATGGCGACCTTCGCGGCGATCTTGGCGATCGGGAACCCGGTCGCCTTCGAAGCCAACGCGCTGGAACGCGACACTCTCGGGTTCATCTCGATCACCACCAGCCGGCCGTTGTCCGGGTGCACCGCGAACTGGATGTTGCAGCCCCCGGTGTCGACGCCGACCTCGCGGATGACGCCTATCGCGACGTCCCGCATCCGCTGGTACTCACGGTCGGTGAGCGTCATCGCAGGCGCCACCGTGATCGAGTCCCCGGTGTGCACCCCCATCGGGTCGAGGTTCTCGATCGAGCAGACGATCACGACGTTGTCGGCCTTGTCGCGCATGACCTCGAGCTCGTACTCCTTCCAGCCGAGGATCGACTCCTCCAGGAGCACCTCGGTCGTGGGGCTCGCTGCAAGCCCGGCGCCCGCGATCCGGCGCAGGTCGTGTGCGTCGTACGCCATGCCCGAGCCCGACCCACCCATCGTGAAGGAGGGCCGGACGACGACTGGGTAGCCCAGCGCGTCGGCCGCACTGAGGCATTCCTGCATCGAGTGGCAGATCGCTGAACTGGCGACCTCGGCCTCCCACCGCGCCGGCAAGGACTCGACGATCTTCTTGAACGTCTCACGGTTCTCGCCCTTGTCGATCGCCTCGATCGAGGCGCCGATGAGCTCGACGCCGTACCGCTCCAGCACGCCCGCTGCCGCGAGGTCGACGGCCGCATTGAGCGCGGTCTGTCCGCCGAGTGTGGCGAGCAGCGCGTCGGGGCGCTCGTGCGCGATCACCTTCTCGATGAACTCCGGGGTAATCGGCTCGATGTACGTCGCGTCGGCCACGTCGGGGTCGGTCATGATCGTTGCCGGGTTGGAGTTGATGAGGATCACCCGCAGGCCCTCGCTGCGCAGCACCCGGCAGGCCTGGGTGCCGGAGTAGTCGAACTCCGCTGCCTGACCGATCACGATCGGTCCCGAGCCGATCACCAGGACCGAGGCGATGTCGTCCCGCCTAGGCATCTCGCTCCGCCTCCATCACCTGGATGAACCGGTCGAAGAGGTAAGCCGCGTCGTGCGGGCCTGAGGCAGCCTCGGGGTGGTATTGCACGCTGAACGCCGGGGCGTCGAGGAGCGCGAGGCCTTCGACCACGTCGTCGTTGAGGCACACATGGGTGACCACCGCGCGGCCGAACTCGGTCTCGATCGCGCTGTGCCCGTGTTCGCGGCCCGGCCAGGCAACCGCGAAGCCGTGATTGTGCGACGTCACCTCCACCTTGCCGGTCGTGAGGTCCTTGACCGGCTGGTTGATGCCGCGGTGGCCGTACTTCAGCTTGTAGGTGCCAAGACCGAGTGCGCGGCCGAGGATCTGGTTGCCGAAGCAAATCCCGAAGTACGGGATCCGGCGCGCGAGGACCTGACGCAGGAGCTCGGTCGGGTGCATGGCGGTGGCTGGGTCACCCGGGCCGTTGGAGAAGAAGACACCGTCGGGTTCGACGGACAGGACGTCCTCGATGGTCGACGTGGCCGGCAGCACGTGCACCTCGATGCCGCGCTCGGCCAGCAAGGTTGGGGTCATCGCCTTGATGCCGAGGTCGATGGCGGCGACGGTGAACAACCTCTGGCCGACCGCCGGGACCACGTAGGCGTGTGGTGTCGTCACCTCGTCCACGAGGTCGGCGCCCGCCATGGGCGGCGCCTGCCTGACCTTGGCGAGCAACGCGTCCGCGTCAGTCGACGTCGAGCTGATGCCGACACACATCGATCCGCGTTCGCGCAGGTGCCGGGTCAGGGCACGGGTGTCCACGCCACTGATTCCCACCACGCCTTGGGTTTGCAGCTCCTCACCCAGAGTGCGCCTCGACCGCCAGCTGCTCGGCACCCGCGCCGGGTCGCGCACGACGAATCCGGCGACCCACACCTGCCGCGACTCGCCGTCCTCGTCGTTGATCCCGGTGTTGCCGATGTGCGGCGACGTCATCACCACGACCTGGCGCCGGTACGACGGATCGGTCAAGGTCTCCTGGTAGCCGGTCATGGCGGTGCAGAAGACGGCTTCACCGACCGTCTCGCCGATCGCGCCGTACGCCTGGCCGCGGAACGTGCGGCCGTCCTGGAGCACCAGGACGGCTTCGCTTGGTGCCCTCACACCGGCACCTCGGCCAGCTCGCCGTCGAGCACGGTCGGACGGCCCCGGAGGAACGTCGCCACCACCCGCCCCGGCAGCTCGCGTCCGGCGTAGGGGGTGTTGCGCGACAGCGACGCGGTGTCGTCCGACCGCCACTGGCGCGAGGCGCCAGAGTCGTACAGCACGACGTTGGCCGGCTCCCCCACCGCGAGCGGCCGTCCGTGCGCCTCCACGCGCCCGATCGCGGCCGGAACAGTCGACATCACGCGGGCGACGTCGGACCAGCTGAGCATCGCGCTGTCGACCATCGCGAGCTGGACCACCGACAACGCGGTCTCCAGGCCGAGCATGCCGAAGGCGGCCGCTGACCACTCACACTCCTTGTCCTCCATCGGGTGCGGCGCGTGGTCGGTCGCGACGCAGTCGATGGTGCCGTCGGCCAGACCCTCGCGAACGGCGGCGACGTCGTCGCTCGAGCGCAACGGCGGGTTGACCTTGAAGATCGGGTCGTAGGACCGCACCAGCTCGTCGGTGAGCAACAGGTGGTGGGGGGTCACCTCAGCGGTGACGTCCCAGCCCTTGCTCTTGGCCCAGCGCAGGATCTCCACCGAACCGCGGGTGGAGACGTGGCAGACGTGCAGCCGGGAGCCGACGTGCGCCGACAGCAGTACGTCCCGCGCGACGATCGCCTCCTCGGCCACCGCCGGCCATCCGGTCAGGCCGAGGATCCCGGACAGCTCGCCCTCGTTCATCTGCGCGCCCCGCGTGAGCCGGGGCTCCTGTGCGTGCTGCGCGATGACCCCGCCGAAGGCCTTGACGTACTCCAGCGCGCGGCGCATGAGGACCGCATCGGAGACGCACTTGCCGTCGTCGGAGAACATCCGCACCTTGGCGACGGACTCCGCCATGGCGCCCAGCTCGGCGAGCTGTGTCCCGTCCAGCCCGACGGTGACCGCTCCGACCGGTTGGACGTCGCAGTAGCCGTGCTCGCGGCCGAGGCGCCACACCTGCTCGACGACGCCGGCGGTGTCGGCGACGGGATCGGTGTTGGCCATCGCGTGCACGCAGGTGAAGCCGCCACGCGCTGCCGCTTGGGTACCGGTGAGTACGGTCTCGGCATCCTCGCGCCCCGGCTCGCGCAGATGCGTGTGCAGGTCCACCAATCCGGGCAGTGCGATGAGACCGGTGGCGTCCACCTCACGGGCGTCGCCCGCGTCGAGGGAGTCTGCGAGCGCAGTGATCGTGCCGTCCTCGATGAGGATGTCGGCACGTCGTTCGCCGAGCACCAGGGCGTCGCGAAGGACGTGGGCGCTCATGCTTCCTCCCGTGCTTCTGTGCTTTCGGCGTCGGTGCTGCCGCTCAGCAGCAGGTAGAGCACCGCCATCCGCACCGCCACCCCGTTGGTGACCTGTTCGACGATGACCGAGCGGGCGGAGTCCGCGACGTCCGCGGTGATCTCCATCCCGCGGTTCATCGGGCCAGGATGCATGACGATGGCGTGCTCGGGGAGACGCCGCATGCGTCTGGTGTCGAGCCCGTAGCGCCGGCTGTACTCGCGGGCACTGGGGAAGAACGCGTCGTTCATGCGTTCGCCCTGCACACGGAGCATCATGACGACGTCGGCCTTGTCCAGCGCACCGTCGAGCTCGTAGGACGTCTGCACCGGCCAGCTGTCGACGCCCACCGGCAGCAGAGTCGGCGGGGCGACGAGGGTGACGTCGGCTCCGAGGATGGACAGCAGCAGCGCGTTCGATCGCGCCACCCGGCTGTGCAGGACGTCACCGACGATGGTGACCCTGCGCCCGTCGAGGTCGCCGAGATGGCGTCGCATCGTGAACGCGTCCAGCAGCGCCTGGGTGGGGTGCTCGTGGCTGCCGTCGCCGGCGTTGATGATGGCGCCGTTGATCCAGGAGGCGTGCGCGAGCCGGTGGGGTGCGCCGGAGCTGCCGTGTCGGATCACCACCGCGTCAGCACCCATCGCCTGCAGGGTCAGAGCGGTGTCCTTGAGACTCTCGCCCTTGGACACGCTGGACCCCTTGGACGAGAAGTTGATGACGTCGGCAGAAAGCCGTTTGGCGGCTGCCTCGAACGAGATGCGGGTACGGGTCGAGTCCTCGAAGAACAGGTTGACCACTGTGCGGCCGCGCAGTGTCGGCAGCTTCTTGATCGGCCGGCTGGCTACCGAGAGCAGCTCCTCGGCGGTGTCCAAGATGAGCACGGCGTCGTCCTTGGACAGGTCAGCCGAACTGAGCAGATGGCGGATCATGCGTCCCCTTCCCCGACGATGCGGACATCGTCGGCGCCGTCGACCTCGGCGACACTGACCTTGACGTTCTCCACCAGAGAGGTCGGGAGGTTCTTGCCGACGAAGTCGGCGCGAATCGGCAACGCCCGGTGGCCGCGGTCGACCAGGACGGCGAGCTGGACCGCGCGCGGCCGCCCGATGTCACCGAGGGCGTCCAGTGCGGCGCGAATCGTACGGCCGGAGAACAGCACGTCGTCGACGAGGACGACCACGCGGTCGTCGATGTCGACGGGAATGTCCGTGTGCTCGAGAGCTCGCGCCGGGCGCAGTCGCAGGTCGTCGCGATACATGGTGACGTCCAGGGACCCGGCGGTGATCGTGGTGCCCTCGACCTCGCTCATCCGGGCGGCGAGCCGGCGCGCGAGATGGACGCCGCGGGTCGGGATGCCCAGCAGCAGAACGCCGGCAGAGCCACGGTTCCGTTCGAGGATCTCGTGGGTGATGCGGGTGAGCGCCCGAGAGATGTCGCCCTCGTCGAGGACGGTACGGGTGGTCGCGCGTGGCGAATCAGAGGTGTGCGAGGACACCGGCTGACCTCCTTCTCCGCCTCACGGGACGGTGCTTAAAGGATGTCTGTATCGGTGCCCACCGTACCGCATCACGCGGTGGGTTCAGGCCTGCGCCGTTGCCTTGACCTCGATCAGCTTGGAGAGCAGGCCACTGATGAAATTGGGCGACTCGCCGGTGGACAGGTCGGTCGCCAGGTTGACCGCCTCGCTCACCGCCACCGCATCGGGCACGTCGAAGACGTACATCACCTCGAAGGTCGCGATCCGCAGCAGGTTGCGGTCGACGCCGGGCATGCGCCCGAGGGGCCAGCCCACCGAGTGCTCCGACAGCAGTGCGTCGATGGCCTCCTGGTTGTCCCGGACACCTTCGACCAACGTGACGGTGTACGGGTTGACCGGCGGCTCCCCGGCGGAGACCCGTTCGGCGAGGGTCTCGCCGAGGGGAACGTCGCGAAGCTCGCACTCGAAGAGGACGTCGAGGGCGCGCTTGCGTGCCTTGGTGCGAGCTGCCATCAGCTGCTGACGCGTCCCAGGTAGCTACCGTCGCGGGTGTCCACCTTGATCTTCTCGCCGGTCGTGATGAACAGCGGCACCGC
>JACCZT010000065.1 GCA_013695785.1 Nocardioidaceae bacterium
CCGGTGGGGCACAGTGGTGCCATGGCCATCCACATGCTCGCGACCCGGCCGAACGCCGAGCTCCTGACGCTGCCGTGGGGGACGCCGCTGGCCGACTGGGATCCCGCGCTCGACGTCCCGCTTGCCCGCGGGATCCACCGCCACGTCGTGCGGTTCATTCGTGTCACGGGCCAGGTGTACGCGGTCAAGGAGACACGCGAGTCGTTCGCGCGCGGCGAATACGCGCTGCTGCGCAACCTGAAACGGCTGGGCCTACCGACGGTGGTGCCGATCGGGGTGGTGACCGGCCGCGAGGCTCCCGACGGTCAGACGATCGAGCCTGCGCTCGTCACCCGGCACCTGACCCACTCGCTGCCGTACCGCGCGCTGTTCTCCCATCACCTGCAGGACGACACTCTCGACCGCCTCATCGACGCCCTGGTCGTGCTTGTGGTCCGGCTGCACGTCGAGGGCTTCTACTGGGGGGACTGCTCGCTGTCCAACGCGCTGTTCCGCCGCAGCGCCGGCGAGTTCGCCGCGTACCTCGTCGACGCTGAGACCGGCGAGCTGCACGACACGCTCAGCGACGGCCAGCGCGCCCACGACCTGGAGATTCTGCGCGTCAACATGTACGGCGAGCTGCTGGACCTGCAGGCAGGCGGGCTGCTCGACCAGCAGGTCGACCCGGAGTCGCTGGTGGAGCGGGTGCTCGAGCGGTACGACGCGCTGTGGACCGAGCTCACCGGCGCCGAGGTGTTCGGCACCGATGAGATGTGGCGCATCGAGCAGCGGATGGAACGGCTCAACCTCCTCGGCTTCGATGTGGACGAGCTGGACGTGGTCACCGACTTCGACGGCCACTCGGTACGCATCCAGCCGCGCGTCGTGGAGGCCAACCACCACGCTCGTAGCCTGCAACGACTCACCGGGCTGGACCTGGAGGAACCGCAGGCCCGACGAATCCTGAACGACCTCGAGGTATTCACCGCGGCGCACGACCTGGCCGAGGAGGACCGGTCGGTCGCGGCGTACCGCTGGCTGAACGAGGTCTACCGCCCGCTGCAGGCGATGATCCCGGCCGCCTACCGCGACGTCGTCGAGCCGGCCGAGGCCTACCACGACGTTCTCGTGCACCGCTGGTTCATGTCCGAGAGTGTGGGAAAAGAAGTGAACTTCTTCGACGCCCTGCGTTCCTACGTCGACGACGTGCTCCCCCACCGCGTGGGAGTGCTACGCGCCGCCGAGACCAACACCGACGCCGACACCGACTGACCTCCTACGCCGCCTGTAGTGGGTGCTGGCACGCCCGTACGTGGCAGCCGGCGCGGCACTCGCCTAACGTGGGTGCCATGCCAGCAGCTCCCAAACGCCAACAGCTCATCGTCGACACGCTCGAGGAGGCCTTCGCCGAGCTGATGAAGGCCGACCCGACCGCCTTCCGCTCGAAGTTCCGCAAGATGGCCGCAGACCCGTTCGCTTTCTATCGCGGCAGCGCGTGCGTCTTCTACGCCGACATGGCCGCGAGCCGCGACCGGTGGGCCGACGAGCGTACGTCGCGGATCTGGATCCACGGTGACCTGCACGCCGAGAACTTCGGCACCTACATGAACTCCCACGGCATCCTCGTCTTCGACGTCAACGACTTCGACGAGGCCTACGTCGGCCACTTCAGCTGGGACCTTCGGCGGTTCGTGGCGAGCCTCGCGCTGATGGGTTGGCAAAAAGCGTTGCCCGAGGATTCGGTACGCGCGCTCACGCGGGCGTACCTCGAGGCGTACGTCGACCAGGTGCACCACTATGTGCATGCCAAGGACGACACCGACTACGCATTGCGGCTGGACAACACCGACGGCGTGCTGGCCGACGTGCTGAACCAGGCGCGCAACGCCAGTCGGCTGCACATGCTGGACGCGCTCACCCTGCTGGAGAACAACGACCGGCACTTCCGCGAAGGCGGCGGAAACCGCAAGCTGAAGACCAGGGAGCGAAACACCGTCATGGCCGCCTTCGAGCGCTACCTGGAGACCATCCCCGACGCCAAGCGTGAGCAGCACGAGGAGTTCTACGCGGTCAAGGACCTGGTGGGCAAGTCAGGGTTTGGCATCGGCAGCGCCGGCCTGCCCGCGTACAGCTTCCTGCTCGAGGGCTTCAACCAGGCGTTGGAGAACGACGTCATCCTCACGATGAAGCAGGCGAACGTGCCGGCTGCGAGCCGGGTCGCGGACCTGCCCGATGTGAGGGAGTACTTCGAGCACGAGGGACACCGCACCGCGGTCAGCCAACGAGCCCTTCAGGTGCGCGCCGACAGGTTCTTGGGCTGGACGACCATCAAGGGCGTCGGGTACGTCGTCGACGAGCTGAGCCCGTACGAGACAGATCTCTCCTGGGGCGACCTCAACGAGCCCGACGAGATCGAGCCGGTCGTGGAGGCGCTGGGGCGCGCGACCGCGAAGATCCACTGCGTGTCCGACGAGGACAGCGAGCAGGGTCTGGTGGAGTTCCAGACCGAGGAGGCGATCGCGGAGGTCATCGGCGACGACGCCGACGCGTTCGTGGACGACCTGGAGAGCTTCGGCATCGACTACGCCGACCGGGTCCGCAAGGACCACGCACTCTTCGTCAACGCGTTCCGCGAGGGCAGCATCGGCGGCGTCAGCGCCGCCGGCTGAGACCAGGCGCGGGCGTGCGGGTGCGGCATGCTTGCGGCACAGTGATCACACTGGACGAACGGCAGGAGGGGCTATGCCCAAGACGACCAAGGGCGGCAAACCCAAGAAGAGCGAGCTACCCAGCACCTTGCAGCGCTCGGGACCCAAGGCACAACGGACCTTCGCCAAGGCTCACGACAGCGCCGTTGACGAGTACGGCGAAGGCGCGCGCGCCAACCGCACCGCGTACGCAGCGCTGAAACGTTCCTTTGAGAAGGTCGGTGACCGCTGGCGGCGCAAGAACCGCAAGGGGCCGTCCGACGCCAAGGCGGCCGGTGGTCGCGGCTCCAAGAAGAGGACCGCGGGCGGCGTCGATGCCAACGCGAGCAAGAAGCACCTCTACGACATCGCGAAGGAGCTGGACATCAGCGGCCGCTCTCACATGAGCAAGGACGAGCTCGTCGCCGCGATCCAGAAGGCCAACGACAAGTCGACCCGCAAGTCCCGCGGCTAGCTCGGCCGGCGCAGCAGGTCGCGGGCGATGACCAGGCGCTGGATCTGGTTGGTGCCCTCGAAGATCTGGGTCACCTTCGCCTCACGCATGAAACGCTCGGCGGGGAAGTCGCGGGTGTAGCCGTACCCGCCGAGGACCTGCACCGCGTCGGTCGTCACCTTCATCGCCGCATCGGTGCAGACCAGCTTGGCGATGGATGCCTGCTGACTGAACCGCCGCCCGGCATCGCGCAAGCGGGCGGCGTACAGGTACGTCGCCCGCGCTGACTCGGTGGCCGCGGCCATGTCGGCGAGCAGGAACTGCAGTCCCTGGAACTCCCCGATCGCACGGCCGAACTGCGTGCGCTCGGTCGCGTACGACGCCGCGAGATCGAGTGCGGCCTGCGCCAGTCCGGTCGCACACGCGGCGATGCCGAGCCGCCCGGAGTCGAGGGCGCCGAGCGCGATGGCCATGCCGTCACCCTCAGCCCCGAGGCGCATCGCGGTCGGCACCCGGGCGTCGTCGAAGATCAGCTGGGTCGTCGTGGATCCGGTCAGCCCCATCTTGTGCTCCGGCGGGCCGAAGCCGAGGCCAGGCGTGCCTGATTCGACATAGAGCGCACTGAGCCCTCGGGTCCGGTCCTCCCCGGTGCGGACGAAGGTGAGGTAGAAGTCGGCTTCACCGCCGTGGGTGATCCACGCCTTGGTGCCGTTGACGGCGTAGGAGTCGCCGTCGACGACCGCCTTGGTCGTCATGCCGGCGACGTCGGACCCGGCCTGCGGTTCGGACAGCGCGTAGGCGCCGAGCTGCTCACCGCCGAGCGCCCCCGGCAGGAGGTCTGCGTGCTGCTCCGGCGTACCGTGCGCGACGACGGCCGAGCAGGCGAGGGAGTGGACCGAGACGCCGACGGCAACGGACATCCACCCCGCCGCGATCTCCTCGAGCATCTGCAGGTAGACCTCGTACGGTTGTGCGCCACCGCCGTGCTCCTCGGCGAACGGGAGGCCGAGCAGCCCCGATCGCCCGAGCAGCGTGAACACGTCCCGTGGGAATCGGCTCGCGGCTTCGTCGACGGACGCCCGCGGCGAGAGCTGGTCGGCGGCGATCTCGCGGGTCAGCGCGATCAGGTCATGTGCCTCGTCGGTGGGCAGCAGTCGCTCGACGGCCACGCAGGAACCTCCAACACTCGATGACGAACTCCGGCACTCTACTGCCGACAGGACGCCTCGCGCTGCCCTGGCCCAGAGCCCAGCAGTCGCTCGCCACGCGAGGATCCTCGCTCAGCCGGCAGCCTCGCGCGCGCAGACGGCGTCGTTGTACTCCCAGTCGGCGAGGTTGGAGCGCATCAGAGGTTCCGCGCGCTGCCGGCCGAGGTTCCACTCCAGCCAGTCGTCGTTGTCGGGCCCGTGCCCCATCAGCGCGCACTCGACCACCTCGTCCGGGAGGGTGGCGAGCACGGGCACCGCGTCCGCGGAGAGCCCCTGCAGGTAGTACCAGTCGACCTTGCCAGTCTCGTCGTACCGGTCCAGGTTGTGCT
>JACCZT010000085.1 GCA_013695785.1 Nocardioidaceae bacterium
AGTCCAGGGTGATCCGTAGCTGGTCGGCCTGGGCGTCAGGCAGGCGGAACGCACCCTTGGTGGTCCCATCACCGACCCGGCCCATGCTCAACGAGGTGTTCCTGCGGGCACGGGCCTCCTCATCCTCCAGCAGCTGTTCGAGGTGCGCGTCGACGCCGTCGGGGTCGACCACCTCGATCAGATGGTTCGCCAGATACTTCGTCGCCGACAGCGACAGGTGGGCTGCTTCGGTCAGGATCGTGTCCTGCGCGGCCCACTTGTCACCCAACTGCACGTTATCGCCGAGACGGTCCAACGCGGCGGTGATCACCACCGCCTGCTCGGCGGTGATCGCACCAGCCGCCCATGCATGGCGGGTCGCTTCCCATCGCACCGACCCGTCGGCCCCGGGGGTCAGCGCGGCGGCGTGGCGGACCAGAGTGCCGGCTTCGCGGTAGCCCAGCCGGGTGCGACCCATCAACCAGGCCTTGGTCGACGCCGCACCGGCTCGCCGGGCAAGCTCACGCCGTTCGGCCTCACCGACCAACCGCGCGACCAGCTCGGACAATCCGCCCTGGGTGCCGGTGACCGCCCCGATCAGGTCCGCCAGCTGCTCATCAGTCAGCTGCCACGACGGCGCCTCGACCACGCCGGCAAGAGCGGCAGAGATCGTGTCCACCGCTTCGCCGATCGCCGACCCGGCAACAACACCGGTCGGAGCCCCAGAACCCTCAACATCTACCGCCATGACCCGACACTACGACCCGACACCGACACCCCCCAACACACACATTCGAACCTGTGCACGAACAGTCAGCCACACACCCTGTGGAAGAAGACCGGCCCGTGCGACCTCTCGGTGTTCACCTGAGCCGATCGGCGAAGGCAGCACGGTCCTCGGGAGGAGGCCAGAGCAGGGCACCGGCGGGACCGGCGCTGCTAGGCTCCTGGTTGCCGGCTTTTTCGTTCCTCCAGCCTTTCTCGGGAAGGTACCGAGGCCGCCCGAAGGCTGATCCGATGAGCAAACCCGCCATCTTGACCGTCGACGACGATCCCATGGTCTCTGCGGCGATCTCGAGGGATCTGCGCAGGCACTACGGCGGCGACTATCGCATCGTGCGTGCGACGTCCGGGGCGGAGGCTCTGGCAGTACTGACCAAGCTCGCCCTGCGCAACCAGCCGGTGGCTCTGATCGCTTCCGACCAGCGGATGCCAGAGATGACCGGCATCGAGATGCTGGAGCAGGCGCGCGCCCAGGCTCCGGGCTCGAATTACTTGTTGCTCACTGCGTACGCCGATACTGACGTTGCCATCAGAGCGATCAACGACATCGGCATCGACTACTACCTGCTCAAGCCGTGGGATCCTCCGGAGGAAAAGCTGTACCCCGTCATCGACGACCTGCTCGACGACTGGCGGCGGGCCAACCCCGAGCACACGTCCGACGTGCGGGTAGTCGGGCACCGGTGGTCCGACCGCAGCTACGAGACGAAGACCTTCCTGGCGCGCAACCATGTGCCGTACCGCTGGTACGACATCGAGCGGGACGCCGAGGCGCAGCGTCTGAGCGACCTTGCCCAGGCGACAGCGGCGGATCTCCCGCTGGTTCTCGTCCCCGACGGTGAGACGCTCCGCTCGCCGTCCACCCTCGATCTCGCCGGCGCACTCGGTTTGAGCACGAAGGCCCAACAGCGGCTGTACGACGTGTGCATCGTGGGCGGCGGCCCGGCGGGTCTGGCCGCTGCGGTGTACGCGGCGTCCGAGGGCCTGAGCACCGTCATCGTGGAGCGCGAAGGGCCCGGGGGGCAGGCAGGTCAGAGTGCGGCGATCGAGAACTACCTCGGGTTTCCGAAGGGACTCACCGGCTCCGATCTCACCCAGCGTGCAGTCGCTCAGGTCTCTCGGTTCGGTGCTGAGATGGTGCTCGCGCGCGACGTCGTCGGCTTGGAGACCCGCGGGCCGGTGCATGCCGTCCTCTTTGCAGACTCCAGCGACATCGAGGCACGCGCGCTCATTGTTGCGACGGGAGTGTCGTACCGGCGCCTGGAGGCTACCGGCCTCGACGAGCTGACCGGACGGGGCGCTTACTACGGCACATCCGCTAGTGCCGCGAGCCAATGCGAGGGCGACGACGTCTACGTGGTGGGTGCCGCCAACTCAGCAGGTCAGGCTGCCCTGAACCTGGCGGGATTCGCCAAGCGGGTCGTGCTGGTGGTTCGTGGCGCGACGCTTGCGGACACGATGTCGCGGTATCTCGTCGAGAGGATCACGTCCGCAGCCAACATTGATGTGTGTTTCCGCAGCGAGGTGGTGGCCTGTCGGGGAGACGGCCACCTCGAGGCGCTCACGCTCGCAGACCGCGACTCCGGGGAGCAGGAAGAAGTCCCGTCGAGCTGGCTGTTCATCTTCATCGGTGCCTCGCCCCGCACCGACTGGCTCGGTCCTCAGGTCATCCGTGACGACAAGGGGTTCGTCGTCACAGGACAGGATCTCCAAAGCCCGGCCCATGCCCCTCGCTGGCCGCTGCCTCGATCGCCGTACGCTCTCGAAACGAGTGTGCCAGGGGTGTTCGCGGCGGGCGACGTCAGGCTCGACTCCATGAAACGGGTCGCCTCCGCTGTCGGGGAGGGCGCCATGTCCGTCTACCTCGTGCACCGCTACCTGGCCACGATCTGATGCGCGCCGCCGACCTTCGATCACTGAGTCTCTTCGACGGCCTCACTGACGACCGGCTCAAGGAGCTGATCGAGGCGGGCACCGAAGTACGCATTGAGGCCGGCGTCGACCTGTTCCACGAGGGTGAGCCCGCAGACTTTTGGTGGGTGCTCGTCGACGGTTCGGTCGACCTCATGCGCCACGTCGGTCGCGAGGACACCGTGGTCGGAAAGATGGACACACCGGGTCGCTGGGCCGGCGGCTTCCGCGCCTGGGACGAGCACGGTGTCTATCTGGCAACCGGCCGAGGGGTGGGACCGGGGCGCGTGCTACGGGTGTCAGCGGAGGCGCTGCGGGAGCGGACCAACGCGTGGTTCCCCCTCGGCGGACATCTCATCAAGGGGCTGTACGGAACAGCGCGCACGATCGAGTCGACGGTGCGGCAGCGCGAGTCCCTCGTCACCCTCGGCACGCTCGCCGCCGGCCTCGCGCACGAGATCAACAATCCGGCAGCGGCCGCCACCCGGGCCGTCGACGCCCTTGAGGGCGCATGCCAGACGCTGCTCACATCGCTCGGCGGGCTCGCCGCGAACGAGATCTCGGCACTGCAGTTCAACGCGCTCGACGCGCTGCGCCGTGAGCTCGAGCCCCGGGCGGCGGCGCTGGACGCGTTGGAGGTGGCCGATCAGGAGGAGGCGTTGTCGTCGTGGCTCGCTGACCACGGCGTCGAGCGCGAGTGGATGATCGCCACGCCACTTGCCACGGCCGGAGTCGACCTTGCCTGGTGCGAACAGGCGGCAACCGTGCTCGAAGGGCCGTCCCTGGAGCCGGGCCTGGAATGGGTGGCGAGCACGTTGTCCGTCGCCACGCTCCTGTCGGAGGTGAAGGAGTCTACCCGGCGCGTCTCGGAGCTGGTCGCCGCCGTCAGGTCCTACTCCCAGATGGATCGCGCGTCGATGCAGCGGGTCGACGTGACCGATGGTCTTGAGAGCACGCTGGTGATGCTCGGGCACAAGCTCCGCGGTGGTGTCGAGGTTGTGCGCGACTACGACGCCGAGGTGCCGCAGATCGAGGCGTACCCTGGCGAGCTCAACCAGGTGTGGACCAACCTGATCGACAACGCCGTCGACGCGATGGACGGCGCCGGGGTGCTCCGCGTGACGACGCGTCGCGAGGGGGACGCCGTTGTCGTCGAGATCTGTGACACCGGACCTGGTATGCCGCTTCAGGTGGTGGCGCGCGCGTTCGAGGCCTTCTACACGACCAAGGAAGTCGGCCGGGGCACTGGACTTGGCCTCGACATCGAGCGGCGCATAGTCGTGGACCGCCACGGTGGCACCATCGACATCGACTCTGTCCCTGGTGCGACGGTCTTGCGGGTCACCATCCCGCATCGACGCGCGGTCGGTTAACGCGGCTGCGTACCCCGGTTTGGGACGAAGTCGGGTGCCAACGATTCAGTCCGATCAGCCGTTAGACGCCAGGCCCGCGCAGCCAAGCGATCTCCAATGACCTCATGAGGATTCTCGAATGATTGTCGTCCTCGACGCGGCCGACCTGGACACCGTGTGTTTCTTCTGGGCTTGACTGCTGGGAGGGACGGTCGAAGCGGACGACGATTGGCGCGTACTCGACGTCGTCGGCACCGCGCTGGGCCAGAGCGGCCGCGTTGCCAACTGCGTTGGTCATGTCACTGGTGGTGATCCGGAGACCGTTGTGACAGCTGGTAGCGAAGTTGTCCACAAATGTCGGTTGAGAAGGTTTCGCGCGGCCGAGAACGGGCAGCATGGGGGGAATCCCGTCGTGCGAGAAGAGACGCCTGTGATCGCTACCGATACCGCCTCGTTGGCTGAGCAGGTGCGTTCGCGTGTGCGCGAGGAGGGGATCGACCCGGTCCGCGAGTCGACCGTCGTACGACAGATCGCCGAGGACGTCGCACGGGCCCATGACGAACGCAGCCTGACGGGGGCGGTAGCGCCTCTGGATGACCTCTCGAGGGTCGTCGGTGACCTCGTCTCGAGCGTCTCGGGGTTCGGCCCGCTGCAGGCCTACCTCGACGACCCGACTGTGGAGGAGATTTGGGTCAACGAGCCGTCTTTGGTCCATTAGAGGTTGCCTACGTCACCCGGGCAAAGTCAGGCGGCAGGGTGTAGCAATAGCGCGTCACAACGAGGCTGTCGTCCTTCGCCGTCCAGTTCTTCCACTAACGAGCCTCGCCGCCGTCCGCCTGCACCGAACCGTCGCCCTCCCGCCACCAGTAGATGCCGTCCACCACGTAGAGGTATCGCCCCTGCAGTCCGCGCCCGCGACGAGGGCGCACGCCACCGGCCTGACGCACCCAAGCCAGACCGCGCTGACGATGGGTGCCGGCGACGGCCGAGGCATCGGTCATGAACTCACCGGCTT
>JACCZT010000100.1 GCA_013695785.1 Nocardioidaceae bacterium
ACAATGTTCGTACCGATGTACTCCCAGCCGACGTAGCCCAGCAGTCCGACACCGACTGCGACGCACACCAAGCCGACGATCAGGGTGAGCCTCCACGATCGGGACTTGGGAGGCGCCTCAGGAACCAACATGCCTCATGCATACACCATGACCCCACAGACCCGCCGCGCGTCGCCATGCGCTGTGGGGGGCGGAATGCCAGCCGCCGCGGCGATCACGGTCTCGATCTGCGCGAAAAACTCGTCCGGTGCGGCTCGCAGGCCAGCAGCGGCAGTCGCAGTACGGTTCCGCCGTCCAGCGTGACGGCGCTTTGTGGAGCGCATCGGCTACGTGGACGCGCGCCCAGGTGGTGGATGCCGTCGATCTCGACGACCACGCGAAGCGGTTCCAGAAGACATCGAGGTACACCGTTCGCCGCGTACACACCGGACGGCCTGCCGCTCCGGCTCGGGCAGTCCGCGTGCACCACTCGCGGGCGAATCCAGGCGGGTGGTGCACGCCTGTCCGATGGTTTTGCGCTGTAGCTGATAGATCGTGAGCTGTAGCTAGTCCCCTGCTGCTACCAGTGCGAGAGCGGCTTGGCGGTCCGATTGTGCCCACAGGCCGGCGCGTACGGCGGCCACTTGTGGACGCACTCTCGGCACGCCGCGCGCCCCACGCGGAACGGAAACGCGGATGCCGTCGTGGACGTAACCGCTCAAGTCGGCGGCCTGCAGCGCGCTGGCGCCGTCGAGCACAGCGCGGGGGCCGCGTTCGAAGACAGCGTTCCATTGCTGGGGAGCCACGCTGAGTTCGCCAGTGTGTATGACGCAAGGGAGAGATGGGGAAGCGGGGGAGGGTCAGTCGCCGGTGCGGCGCAGCGACTGCGAGAGGCGCTCGGCGGCGGCGACGACGGCCGGGGCATGCATGCGGCCCGGCTGGCGGGTGAGCCGCTCCAGCGGACCGGAGACCGAGACGGCGGCGATGGCCTTGCCGGCGGGGGAGCGTACGCATGCCGACACCGAACCGATGCCGGGTTCGCGCTCGCCGACGCTCTGCGCCCAACCGCGGCGACGGACCCCCGCCAGAGCCGCGGCGGAGAAGGCCGCCTTCTGCAACCCGCGGTTCATCCGCTCGGGGTCCTCCCAGGCGAGCAAGATCTGGGCGGCCGAGCCGGCGTTCATCGTGAGCTGGCTACCGACCGGGACGGTGTCGCGAAGGCCGGTGGGGCGCTCGGCGGCGGCGACACAGACGCGGTAGTCACCTTGGCGGCGGAACAGCTGCGCGGACTCGCCGGTGATGTCGCGCAGCCGGGCGAGCACGGGTCCGGCGGCGGCGAGGAGACGGTCCTCTCCGGCGGCAGCGGACAGCTCGGCGAGCCGCGGGCCGAGGATGAATCGCCCCTGCATGTCGCGAGCGACGAGACGGTGGTGCTCCAGCGCCACGGCAAGCCGGTGCGCCGTCGGACGGGCAAGTCCCGTAGTCGCGACGAGGGCGGCCAACGAGGCGGGTCCGGACTCAAGGGCAGCCAGCACCAAGGCGGCTTTGTCGAGCACGCCGACTCCGCTAGTGTTGTCCATGACTTGATATTGCCGTCTCGCATTGTGAAATGCAAGGAGCAGTCATGGGTAGGACCCTTGCGGAGAAAGTATGGGACGAGCACGTCGTCCGGCGTGCCGACGGTGAGCCGGACCTGCTCTACATCGACCTCCACCTGATCCACGAGGTGACGAGCCCCCAAGCCTTCGACGGGCTGCGTCTTTCCGGTCGGCCGGTACGACGCGCGGACCTGACGATCGCCACCGAGGACCACAACATTCCCACGACGGACCTCGACAAGCCGATCGCCGACCTCGTCTCCCGCACCCAGGTCGAGACGCTGAGACGCAACTGCGAGGAGTTCGGCGTACGCCTGCACCCCATGGGCGACATCGACCAGGGCATCGTGCACATCATCGGTCCGCAGCTGGGTCTGACCCAACCCGGGATGACGGTCGTCTGCGGCGACTCGCACACCTCGACGCACGGCGCGTTCGGCGCCTTGGCCTTCGGGATCGGCACCAGCGAGGTCGAGCACGTGCTCGCGACCCAGACCGTGCCGCAAACCAAGCCCAAGACGATGGTCGTGACGGTCGTCGGCGACCTTCGCGACGGCACGTCGGCCAAGGACCTGGTGCTGACGCTCATCGCGCAGGAGACCACCGGTGGCGGCCAGGGCTACATCGTGGAGTACCGCGGCGACGCGATCAGCGCGCTGTCGATGGAGGCGCGGATGACGATCTGCAACATGTCCATCGAGTGGGGCGCCAAGGCCGGTCTCATCGCCCCCGACGAGAAGACCTTCGACTTCCTGCACGGCCGCGAGCACGCGCCGCGCGGCGTGGACTGGGACGCTGCGGTCGAGCACTGGCGCAGCCTGGCGACCGACGACGACGCCGCCTTCGACAAGGAGGTCGTGCTCGACGCGGCGGCGGTCGAGCCGTTCGTCACCTGGGGGACGAACCCAGGCCAGGGCGCCCCGCTCTCGGCCGACGTACCGTCGCCAGAGGACTTCGCCGAGCCCAACCAGCGCGTCGCCGCCCAGCGTGCGCTCGAGTACATGGGTCTGACCGCCGGCACCCCGCTGCGTGACATCGCCGTCGACACCGTCTTCCTCGGCTCCTGCACCAACGGGCGCATCGAGGACCTGCGTACGGCCGCGGCCCTGATCGAGGGGCGGCGGGTTGCCGGGTCGACCCGCATGCTCGTGGTCCCGGGGTCGGTACGCGTGCGTCTGCAGGCCGAGCAGGAGGGCCTCGACGTCATCTTCAAACAGGCCGGCGCCGAGTGGCGTGGCGCGGGGTGCTCGATGTGCCTGGGGATGAACCCCGACCAGCTCGCGCCGGGGGAGCGGTGCGCGTCCACGTCGAACCGCAACTTCGAGGGCCGGCAGGGCAAGGGCGGGCGTACCCACCTGGTGTCGCCGGAGGTCGCGGTGGCCACCGGCGTGCTCGGCCACCTCGCCGCGCCGTCCGATCTGGCCACGGTCTGAGACGAGATGAGCTGAGATGGAGAAGTTCACGACCCACACCGGCGTCGCCGCCCCACTGCGGCGCAGCAACGTCGACACCGACCAGATCATCCCCGCGGAGTACCTCAAGCGGGTCACCCGCTCGGGGTTCGAGGACGGCCTGTTCGCCGCGTGGCGCGGCGACCCCGACTTCGTGCTCAACCATCCGGCCTTCGCCGGTGCGAGTGTGCTCGTCGCCGGACCGGACTTCGGCACCGGCTCGTCGCGAGAGCACGCGGTGTGGGCATTGCAGAACTACGGCTTCAGGGCGGTTGTCGCACCGCGCTTCGGCGACATCTTCCGCGGCAACTCCGGCAAGTCCGGCCTGCTCACCGCCCAGGTCGAGGAGAAGACCGTCATCGCCATCTGGGACCTCCTCGACACCGCGCCTGGTACCGAGGTGACCCTCGACCTCCTCGAGCGCACCGTGAGCGCCGGCGTCGGACTCGCCCAGGTCAGGGACTCCTTCGACATCGACGACTACACCCGCTGGCGTTTGCTGGAGGGGCTCGACGACGTGGCGATCACCCTCTCCCACGCCGACGACATCGACACCTACGAGGCGACCCGGCCGTCGTACAAGCCCGCCACGCTCTGAGCAGGGCTCCAGCCGTCCCAGCGTCGGAGCGGGTCAGAAGATGCGCAGCGCGGTGACCCGCTTCTCGGCGGCGTCCAGCTCCACGACAACGCGCTGGCCCCAGCGCAACAGCCGCACGTCACCGGGCACCGCGACCGTGTCGAACGGCAACGCCACACCGTCGTCGAGCAGCACGGTGCCCGCGCGCACCCGCTCGTCGTAGCTCGCCACCGTGCCCTGCATGAGGCTCAGGCTAGGCGATCTGCGCGTCGATCTGCTGCAGCACGACGGTCGTACGCGGTCCTGGCCCGAGCGCGCGCACCTGTTCGACGTGGGCAAGAACGTCGACGTCCCGCCGCAACGTCGGCCACTGCTCACCTTCCAGCCCAACGGCTCCATCCGCGCGGTGACGCGCAAAGGATGCGCCACCGTACGCCGGACGCACCCGAGCCGGCCATACCGCGCCCAGCAGCGTCGTACCCACCCGCTCGACGTCTCCGACCACGGCGTAGGGGT
>JACCZT010000107.1 GCA_013695785.1 Nocardioidaceae bacterium
CGCCTGCGCCGACGCCGTCGAGATCGACGTGCAACGCACCCGCGACGGGCACCTCGTCGCCATCCACGACCGCACCTTCAGGCGTACGACCGACATCGCGACAAGATGGCCCGGGCGCGCGGACGACCCGGTGGAGTCGTTCACGCTCGCCGAGATCCGCCGGCTCGACGCGGGGACGTGGAAGCACCCGAACTTCGCCGGTGTTGGCGTGCCGACGCTTCGTGAGGTCCTCGACGTGCTGCGAGGCACCGACACCGGGCTGCTGATCGAGCTGAAGGAGCCCGGCGCCTTCGGTGGCATCGAGTCCGACCTCACCGACGTCCTCGACACTCACCCCGGTGGACGCCCCGAGGACGTCACCGTGCAGAGTTTCGACGCAGAGACGCTGCACACCTTCGCCCAGCTGCGGCCGTCGTACCGGATCGGGTTGCTGACGCTGTCCACGCCGTTGCGGCCCCAGCTCGTCGCATGGGCGGGGGTGGTCAACCCGTGGCATCGCGGCATCACCGAGACCTACGTGCGCCGTGCCCGCCTTGCCGGCCTGCAGACGTACGCCTGGACGGTCAACGAGGAGCAGGAGATGCTCCGGCTGGCCCGCGCCGGCGTCGACGCACTGCTCACCGACCGGCCGGACCTGGCCCGCCAGGCGTTGCGTTCCGAGCCTTGCGCTCGATCCGGTCACGTTCGCTTTCGATGATGTCCTGCTTGGAGAACATCGTGCGCAGCACGTTCATGCCGGTACCGAGGATGACGAAGACCGGCCAGAAGAAGTAGATGTTGCCAGAACCGATGGCAGTCGCCGCCCAGATGCCGGTCGTCATCACCGACGGACCCGCCATGCCCATCGCCGCGTTGTTGCGGCGGCGCCGCCAGGCCTGGACGACCTGTGTCTGCACGTCGGCCGTGGCGACCGGCACGCCGGCAGAGATGCTTTCGTCCGGCACGAGGTCCGCGATCAGCGGAGGAAGGTCGCCGAGGACCTTGGCGCTCATCGCGGCATCGGTACGGGACTCGTGCTCCTCGCGGTCGAGCCGGCCGTCGGCGTACGCCTCGGAGAGTGCCTGTAGCGCGACGTCGCGGTCCCTGTCCGAGGCGCGCAAGGCAGCCGACGACGGCAGCCGCGGGTCGTGACTGAAGCCCGTCCACGCCCATCCCGCCGGTTGCGCTGCACTCATGCCCGAAGTGTTGCACGCACGAAACGGCGCTCGCACCGGCCGACCTCACCACTTCACCTGGCGTAGCGTCACTGCACCGAGGTTGCGACCCTGGTGGCGACGCCGTACCAGGAGAACCAAGGTGTGACGGGTGGTGCCAGCGGTCAGGAAGCGGCGATCAGCTCGGCAATCTGGATCGTGTTGAGAGCCGCACCCTTTCGTAGGTTGTCGTTGCTGACGAAGAGCACCAGCCCGCGCTCGCCGTCAACGCTCTGGTCCTGCCGGATGCGACCCACGAAGCTGGGGTCCCGGCCCGCCGCGAGCAGCGGATTGGGCACGTCGACCACCTCCACCCCCGGCGCGGCCGCGAGCAGCTCGGTCGCCCGCCGCACGGTCAGTGCGCGGTCGAACTCGCAGTTGAGCGAGAGCGAGTGTCCTGTGACGACCGGCACCCGTACGCAGGTGCCCGAGACCCGCAGGTCGGGGATGTGCAGAATCTTGCGGCTCTCGTTGCGCAGCTTCTGCTCCTCCTCGGTCTCGAATGAGCCGTCGTCCACCACCGAGCCGGCCATCGGGAGCACGTTGAAGGCGATCGGTGCGACGTACAGCTCCGGCGCACCGAAGTCCACCGCCGAGCCGTCATGGGTCAGCACGGCCGCCTGGCCGACGACCTTGTTCATCTGGCCGAGGAGCTCGTCCACACCGGCCAGTCCGCCGCCAGAGACCGCCTGGTAGGTGCTCGCCACCATGCGCACGAGGCCTGCTTCGTCGTGCAACGGCTTGAGCACCGGCATCGCCGCCATCGTCGTGCAGTTGGGGTTGGCGATGATCCCCTTGACGGCACCGGCGATCGCCCCGGGGTTGACCTCGCTCACCACGAGAGGGACGTCTGGGTCGCGGCGCCACGCCGAGGAGTTGTCGATCACCGTCACTCCGGCCTCGGCGAACCGAGGTGCCTGCACCTTGGACATCGTGGCGCCGGCGGAGAACAGCGCGATGTCGAGCCCCGTCGGATCGGCGCTGGCGGCATCCTCGACGACGATCTCGCCGCCGGCCCAAGGCAACGTCGAGCCTGCCGACCGCGCCGACGCGAAGAACCGCACCTGCGCGGCGGGGAACTCGCGTTCGGCAAGCAGCCGGCGCATCACCGCACCGACCTGACCGGTGGCGCCTACGACACCGACCCGCAAGCCCTCGCCGCCTTCGCCGCTCATCGTCATCGCCCGGTCCCCCCGTACACCACGGCCTCGACCTCGTCCGAGCCAAGTCCGAAGGCGGCGTGTGCGGAGGTCACGGCGTCGTCCACGCCGTCGCCGTTGACGATGACGGAGATCCGGATCTCGGAGGTGGAGATCATCTCGATGTTGACACCGGTGTCGGCGATCGCCTTGAAGAACTTTGCGGTGATCCCCGGTTGCGACCGCATGCCGGCACCGATCAACGAGATCTTGCCGATGCGGTCGTCGTACTGGATCTGCTCGTAGCCGACCTCGTCCTTGAGCTTGGCGAGTGCCGTCATGGCGGTCTGGCCGTCGGTGCGCGGGAGGGTGAAGGAGATGTCGGTGAGCGCAGTCGCGGCCGAGGAGACGTTCTGGACCACCATGTCGATGTTGATCTGGGCCTCGGCAAGCACCTCGAAGATGTGGGCAGCCTCACCGACCTTGTCCGGGACCCCGACGACGGTGATCTTGGCTTCGCTGCGGTCGTGTGCAACGCCGGAGATGATCGCTTGTTCCATGGGTTCGCCCTCGGGTTCGGTGCTGGTGGAGTCGACGACCCACGTCCCTTGCTGCTGGGAGAACGAGGACCGTACGTGGATGGGCATCTGGTTGCGGCGGGCGTACTCCACACAGCGAACATGCAGGATCTTGGCGCCGCTGGCTGCCATCTCGAGGGTCTCCTCGTAGGACAGCCGTGGGATGCGCCGGGCGTTGGGGACGATGCGAGGGTCGGCGGTGAAGATCCCGTCGACGTCGGAGTAGATCTCGCACACGTCGGCGTGCAGCGCCGAGGCGAGTGCGACGGCCGTCGTGTCTGAGCCGCCACGTCCGAGGGTGGTGATGTCCTTGCTGTCTTGGGAGACACCCTGGAACCCCGCAACGATGGCGATGTGGCCCATGGAGAGCGCCTCTTCGATGCGCCCTGGTGTCACGTCGATGATCTTGGCCTTGCCGTGCGCGGAGTCGGTGATCACACCGGCCTGCGACCCGGTGAACGAGCGGGCGTCGTGGCCGAGGTTGGCGATCGCCATCGCCAGCAGCGCTTCGCTGATCCGCTCGCCGGCGGTCAGAAGCATGTCGAGCTCGCGACCCTGGGGCAGCGGTGAGACCTGGTGCGCCAGGGCCAACAGCTCGTCCGTGGTGTCGCCCATGGCGGACACGACGACGACGACGTCGTTGCCCGCCTTCTTGGCGGCCACGATGCGTTGGGCGACCCGCTTGATGCTGGCGGCGTCCGCAAGCGAGGAGCCGCCGTACTTCTGCACGACTATGCCCACGGCGATCCTTGGGGGGTTGACTCGGGCTGCGCGGTTCTGCGCCAGGCCAGTCTAGATCACGCGTCGGCGCCGGCCGGGGCAGCCGTCCGCGCCTCGACCCGCCCGCCCCGGTGTCAGGGAGCGGCGATCACCGTGTCGTCGAACTCGGTCTCGCCGAACCCGTCGACCTCCCGGTCGAGGCGGTCGTGGGCGACTATCGACTGAAGGGCGCGCAGCGCCGCACTCCCCTCGCCACCCCATGAGGAGACGTAGGAGAACTGCCACCACCACAGCGCCTCCTCGGTGCGGCCGGCACGGTGGTGCTGAAGTCCGTGGGCCACGCTGCCGGAAATCGCCGCGATGTCGTCGGAGATCCGCGAGGTGACGAGCTCTGGCGGGTCGAGGTAGGGGTCGAAGACCTCGGTGAACTCGTCGAACTCACCCAGCAGCTCGGCCAGCGCCACCCGGATCGCGTCCAGGTCGGGATCGGGGCCGACGTCGGGCTCGAAGTCGTCCTCAGGGACGAAGTCTGTCTGCGCGCCGAGGCGGGCGCCGGCGAGCAGCAGCTGACTCACCTCGAGCAGCAGCATGGGGACGGCGCTGCCCATCTCGCCGCTGCGGGCTACCTCGCGTACCGCGATGAGGAAGCTCTTGGCCTGGTCGGCGATGGAATCGGCGAGCTCGCCGAGCTCGCCGCTGCTCGACATCACCTCGTCGGCCCACGTGTGGTCAGTCATCGATCGATCTCCTCCCCTCGAATGCGCGCCCCAGGGTCACCTCGTCGGCGTACTCCAGATCGCCTCCCACCGGTAGTCCACTCGCCAATCGGGTCACACGCAAGCCGAGTGGCCGCAGCAACCGCGTGAGGTACGTCGCAGTCGCCTCGCCCTCGAGATTGGGATCGGTCGCCAGGATCACCTCGGTGACGGTGTCGTCGGCGAGACGCTGCATCAGCTCCTTGACGCGCAGCTCGTCCGGGCCGATCCCCTCGATCGGCGAGATCGCGCCGCCGAGCACGTGGTAGCGCCCGCGGAACTCGCGGGTGCGTTCGACCGCCACGACGTCCTTGGACTCCTCCACCACGCACAGCATGCTGAGGTCCCGGCGCGGGTCGGCACAGATCCGGCACTGCTCGGACTCGGCGACGTTGCCGCAGGTGATGCAGAAGCGCACCTTCTCCTTGACCACGGTCAGCACCTCGGCGAGCCTGCGCACGTCCCCCGGGTCCGCGTCGAGGATGTAGAACGCGATGCGTTGCGCACTCTTGGGTCCTACGCCCGGAAGTCGGCCGAGCTCGTCGATGAGGTCCTGGACGATGCCTTCGTACATCAGGTCACTGGAACCCGGCGGGCCCGGACGCTCCCGGTGCGCCGCCGAAGGGGTCACCACCGCCGAGCCCGGCCAGCGGACCCATCCGCTCGGCCGCCAGCGCGGTGGCGTTGCCGGTGGCGTCGCGGATCGCAGCGACCACCATGTCGCCGAGCGTCTCGCCGTCAGCCGGGTCCACCGCTTCGGGCCGGATGTCGAGCGAGACCAGCTCGCCGGTGCCGGTGACGGTGGCAGTGACCAGCCCGCTCGCTGCGGTGCCCTGAACCCTCTCTGTGGCGAGCTCGTCCGTTGCGGCCATCAGCTGCGCCTGCATCTGCTGGGCCTGGGCGAGCAGCCCGCCCATGTCCAGCCCGCCGAGATCCGGCATGCCACCCAGGTCAGGCAGTTCCTGGGGCGACTCGTCCTGCGGTTCCTGCGGGCTCACGGTGCTCCTCGTGTCGACGTGACTCCAGCCTAGCGAGGAGCGGCCTCGGGCCCACCCCAGGACGCGCGAGAGTTATACGCCAGTTGAGGGCATACTCTCGGTATGTTACTCCGTTTACGCCGACGCGGCCCCACCGGCCGGCGGGGCGGCGCCGCGGGCGCCCTCGTCATCGGTCTGTCGGTCTTCCAGGGGGAGTACGACTTCGGCGTCGAGCAGTTCCGGCTCGTCCTACAACCGATGATGATCACCGGAGCCGCCGCATTGGCGCTGGTCGCCGCGAGGATGCTCCTCGGTCGCGGCGGCGCCGTGCTGGCGGCGCTCTTCTTCCTCCTGCTGCGCGGGATCATCTCGGTGCTGGTGGGCCCGGTGCTCGGCGAACCCCAGGTCTGGTTCCCGCTCTACCTCAGCGAGGCGATCATCGTGGAGGCCGTGGCCCTCACCCGCCTCACCCGCAAGCCGCTGGCCCTCGGCGCCGTGAGCTGTCTTGGTATCGCGACTCTGGGCATGGCACTGGAGTCGCTCTGGATCAACCAGGTGTTCGCGGTCCCGTGGGCGGCGTCCATCTGGGCCGAGGCACTCGCCATGTGTATCCCCGTCGGTGTGGCGACCGGAATGTGCGGCGCGCTACTGGCCACCGCGCTGCGCGACGGCCACCTCCCACGCCCCGCCCTCTCGCGCGGGATCGTGACGGCGACCGCGCTCATCGTCGCCGCCGCCACGGCCAACGGCCTCTACGCGACGGTGCCAGACAACGCCACCGCGACCATCGCGCTACGCGAGGTCTCCGGCACCGGTGCCGCGCGTACAGCCGCCGCCGAGGTGCGGGTAACACCAGCCTCGCTCGCGCAGGAGGACGCGGCGTGGGTGGAGATCCTCGCCTGGCAGGGCGGTGGTGCGGGGGAGCGGGGCCTGGTGATCGACCGGCTCAAGCGCACCGGACCCGGCACGTACGAGTCGATCAAACCGATCCCCATTGCAGGTGGATGGAAGTCGACACTGCGCGTGCAGGACGGTCGCACGATGACGGCGGTCCCGATATACCTGCCGGCAGAGGACGCTATCGACGCCGAGGAGGTCCCCGCGTCGGCGACCTTCACCCGGCAGTTCGTACCGGAGATCACGTTGCTTCAGCGCGAGCGCAGCTTCGACCACCCCGCGTGGCTGTGGGGCGCCGCATCCGTCGTGGTGCTGGCATGCTCGGTGGCTCTCATCTGGGCTTTGTCCTGGGGTGTGGCGCGGCTCGCCCGCAGCTCCCCAGGCCGGGACTGGAACGACGCCGGCGACCGCGAACGCGTGCTGCTGTGACCAGCGCAGCCTTGCCGCAAGCGGAGACGTCGTCCTGGCTCATCACGCGCTGGTGGTCGCGGTCCCGGCCTTCGTACCCGCCCTCGTGATCGTCGGAGCGGTCATCTGGGTCGCCCGCCGGGACCGCAGGGCCGAGGCGGCCGAGCAGGCAGCCTCGGTGCCATCGGGCACCCGACCGGAGGGGGACCGATGAATCAAGGGGCCCGGTCATCGCTACCACCGCGGCGGCGGTGCTGTCGCAGGAGTTGGGCGATGCTCGTGTTTACCTGACGGCCGGCCAAGGGTGGCTCATGGCCGGGGCGGGTGGTCCTCGATGACCTTTGCGCCGAGGACGTCCGAGAGAAGGTCCTCGTGGCTCACGTCCACGGTCTCGACAACGGGGTCGTCGGGGTCGACGTCGGCGTCCTGTGCCGAACCTGCTGCACGGGGCTCGCTGCCAGACGTGGAAGCGCTTTGTCCCCCTGACGGACGCTCAGGTGTCGCTGGATTCTGGGCCTGCGGTGCCGTCGTCGTAGCCGCGGACGTCGACCGGGATTCGGTGCCCGCGGGCGACGGGCTGGTGCCAGGATCGACGATCGTCTCGATCCGCCAATCCCCACCGATGACGTCCACGATCGCAGCGCGCAGCACGTCGTCGGAGCCGCTGCGGGCGAACGAGTCACGGGCACCGGCGTTGACCAGGGCGATCGTGATCACCGCGCCGTCGACGGAGTGCACCTGGGCGTTCTGGCTCAGCATGATCCACGCGAAGCGGCGAGTCACCATCACCCGGTCGAGCACCTCGGGCCAGAGCCGGCGTAGGTCGGTGACGCCGATGGCGCCGGTTGCTGCAGGCGGCGGTGGGTCTGGCGGCTCGGCAGCCGCAGGCGACACGTTCCGCTCCGACACCTCAGGCGACACGTTCCGCTCCGACACCTCCGGCTCTGACACGGGCTGGACATCGGCTGGGGGCGCTGGCGCGACGGGTTCTTCGAGCGTGCCGCCAGCGGGGTCGGACGCTCGGACGGGCCCGTCGGGACTCGAGGGTGTCGGCCAGGAGGCGCTTGGCGCGGCAGCGGGAGTGGTAGTGGTGTCCGCAACGTCCGTCGCCGCACCGGTGATGGACAAGCGGCGTTCGATCCGGTCGAGTCTCGCCTGGAAGCCCGACGTCGAGTGGTCCGCGCCCGGCAGCAGGATCCGGGCGCACATCAGCTCCAGCAGGAGCCGGGGGGCGGTGGCCCCACGCAGCTCGGTGAGCCCTTGGCCCACCACGTCGGCGGCGCGGGTGAGATCGGACGCGCCGAACCGCGACGCCTGGTTCTCAAGCCGCTCGGCACGGTCGCCGGGAATCTCCAGCAGCCCCATCGAGACGGCACCGGGCACCGCCGAGACGATGACGAGGTCCCGCAGCCGCTGCAGCAGATCCTCGGCGAACCGACGCGGGTCCTGGCCCGTCTCGACAACCTTGTCGACGACCCCGAACACAGATCCGCCGTCACCGGCGGCGAACGCGTCGACGACCTCGTCGAGAAGGGAGTCGGGCGTATAGCCGAGCAACGCCGCCGCCAGCTCGTAGGTGACGCCGTCGGGACCGGCACCACCGAGCAGCTGGTCGAGAACGCTGAGCGTGTCGCGGACCGAGCCAGCGCCGGCGCGTACGACCAGTGGCAGCGCGGTCGGCTCGAGACGTACGGACTCGGCCTCGCAGAGCGAGGTCAGGTAGTCGCCGAGCACCTTGGGCGGGACCAGCCGGAACGGGTAGTGGTGAGTGCGTGAGCGGATGGTGCCGATGACCTTGTCGGGCTCGGTCGTGGCGAAGATGAACTTCAGGTGAGGCGGAGGCTCCTCGACGAGCTTGAGCAGCGCGTTGAAGCCCTGGTTGGAGACCATGTGGGCCTCGTCGATGATGTAGACCTTGTAGCGGCTGCTGACGGGACTGAAGAACGCCCGCTCACGCAGGTCGCGGGCATCGTCGACACCGCCGTGGCTCGCCGCGTCGATCTCGATGACGTCCATGCTGCCGGGCCCGCCTCTGGCGAGGTCGCGGCAGCTCTGGCATTCACCGCACGGGTCGGCGATCGGCGCCTTCTCGCAGTTGAGCGTACGGGCGAGGATGCGCGCACTGGTGGTCTTGCCGCAGCCGCGCGGGCCGGAGAAGAGGTAGGCGTGGTGGAAGCGGTTGTTGGCGAGCGCGTGCCTCAGCGGCTCGGCGATGTGCGCCTGTCCGATGACCTCGGCGAAGGTCTCGGGCCGGTAGCGCCGGTACAGAGCCAGAGGTGCGTCCACGACATGCACCCTAGCCACCGGACCCGACAACGGGCAGCAAAGACCCCCCGCGCACCCGGTAGAGCCTGCTTGCCCTTGCTGTCTTCCGACCCTGGGGGAGTTGGGCAAGATGCCGCCGCGCGAGGGGCTACGCCCATGTTAGGCGCCGGCACCGATTTCATGCCAGCCGGAGCGAGCCGGTAGCGTGCCCGACGGAGGATTCGCATAGTGGCCTAGTGCGCACGCTTGGAAAGCGTGTTGAGTGAAAGCTCTCAGGGGTTCGAATCCCCTATCCTCCGCCGGTACGAGACCCGCCCCCCATCGCTGTGGCCGCGGCGGGTCTTGCCGCGTCGCCGACTAGGATGGCGGCTGTGATCTTCAAAGGAGTCGGCGACGGGCGCCCGTACCCCGACCATGGCTTCTCCCAGAGCGACTGGGCCAAGGTCCCGCCCCAGCAGGTGCGCCTCGACGAGCTGGTGACGGTCAAGACGCAGCTCGACCTCGGCGCGCTGCTCGATGAGGACTCGACGTTCTTCGGTGACCTGTTCGCCCACGTCGTGGGGTGGCACGGTGACCTCTACCTCGAGGACGGTCTGCATCGCGCGCTGAGAGCCGCCTTGCACCAGAGGCAGATCCTGCACGCCCGCGTCTACCGGATGGGCGACCGGACATGACCTGCGACCAGGAGCTGCGATGAGTCGGACGACCAAGTCGGTGGCGACGATGAGTGTGCTCGCTGCCGTGTTCGTGATCGGTTCGCTGGTGGGCGTCCGGTTGCTCACCGCTGCGGCCCCGGCGTTGCCAGTCGACCAAGGGGCCGAGTGTGAGCCTCGCACCATCCGTGCCGGCGGCACCCTCAAGGCCGCCGCGGTGACAGTCGATGTCTACAACGCGAGCGCGATCTCTGGGCTGGCCAACCGGACGATGCTCGATCTCGGCAAGGCAGGCTTTCAGTCCGGCAGCGTCGCCAACCTGCCGTCCAAGGTCGAGGCTGGCAGACAGGTCACCATCTGGACAAGCGGGAGGTCCTCGGGTCCGGTGCGCCTGGTCGCCAAGCAGTTCAAGGGCCAGGTGAGCTACCTCAAGCGGCCGGGCGCACAGAGCGATCTGGTTCGCGTCGTGGTCGGCGCCAACTATCCCGGCGTCGACAAGAAGGCGCCGACCAAGCTGAAGACCAAGGACTCGACCAAGGTCTGCGTCCCCGTGGAGCCTGACGTCGGCTGAGGCGGTTTACGGTCGCCGTGGGGGGGTGCCGTCGTTCCAGCCCGCGAGTCGACCGTGGCGCGCTAGAGCCCGCAGCCGTGCCTCGGTCTCGTCCCGCAACCGCCGGGGTGCGACGACGAGGAGGTCGTCGTCACCGCGGATACGCATCGTGCGGTGCGGGGTGAACGACTCGTCCCCGCGCACCACCAGTGCCACCGAGGCTCCCACCGGTAGCCGGAGCTCTCCCACCTCCACACCCACGAGGCGGGACGTACCCGGCACGGAGATCTGCAGCAGGTCGGCCGCGATCCGCTCCAGCGGTGCCGCTTCGACGTCCACGTCCCGAGCGTCGTCGGTCGTCACCGACAGGGTGCGCGCGATCCACGGCAGGCTCGGCGCCTGGACGAAGGTGTAGACCACGACGAACACGAAGACGATGTTGAACAGCTCCCCCGATCCCGGCACGCCCTCGGCCAGCGGGATGGTGGCGAGCACGATGGGGACGGCGCCGCGCAGTCCCGCCCACGACAAGAAGGCCTGCTCCCGCCATGGGGTACGGGTGACCGCGGCACACACCAGGACCGACAGCGGCCGAGCGACGAAGGTCAAGATGGCACCGCCGACGATCGCCACCAAGACCTGCCACATCGTCACCTCGCCCGGGCTCGCCAGCAGACCGAGCATGACGAACAGGCCGATCTGGGCCAGCCAGCCGACACCCTCGGCGAACGACCGGGTGGCGACGCGGTGCGGCAGCTCGGCGTTGCCCAGCACGAGCGCCGCGATGTAGACCGCCGCGAAGCCGCTCCCGTGCAGGACGGCCGCGCCACCGTACCCGAGGACCGCGAACGCGAGGACCGCGAGCGGGTAGAGGCCCGATGACGGCAGTGCGACACCACGCAGGATCAAGGCACCGGCCCGGCCGACGAGGAAACCCACGACTCCGCCGAGGAGCAGCTCACCGGCAACGATCAGCGCGAACACCGGCACCGAGTGCTCGGTCGCGGTCCCGATGCTCACCGCGGTGACGATGACCACGATGGGGGCGTCGTTGAGCCCGGACTCCACCTCGAGCGTCCCCAGGACGGAGGGACGCAGTGGTACTCGCCGCAGCACCGAGAACACCGCTGCAGCGTCGGTCGGAGACGTCACCGCCGCGAGCAGCACCGCGATCTGCCACGGCAGATCGAGCAGGTAGTGTGCCGCGACGGCGACCACGGCGACGCTGATCACGACGCCGACGGTCGCGAGGAGCAGTCCCAGACCGATGGTGGGACGGACCTGTGACCACTTCGTGGTCACGCCGCCCTCGGCAAGGATGAGGAGCAGGGCGGTGAAGCCCAGCGACTGAGCGAGCTGAGCATCGGAGAACTCGATGCCGAGCACGGAGTCGCCGAGCACGAGCCCCAGGCCGAGATAGACCAACAGCGTCGGCAGTCCGGCGACCACTGACAGCCGCACGGCCAGGATCGCGGCCAGCAGCACGGCGGACCCGAGGAGGAGAAGGGCGTCGAGTCCGTTCAGATCCACTGCCGTTGCCCTCTCACGAGCTCATCTGGTGGCGATCCTCGTGGGGGATGTGCAGGGGTCAGCGACCTACAGTGAGACGGCGTGCGGCGGGGTCGACGTCGAGGATGATCTCGGTCGCTCGCTCGGCCTCCTCGTGGAAGTACCTCACCTCGAAGTTCTGTGGTGGCTGGCTGCGCGACCCGATCTGCGCGAGGAACCCGTCGGCGCGCAGCGCGGCGAGGATCGGTGCGCAGCGATTGCCCTCACCAGGCGCCCAGGAGGCGAATCGCGGCTTTTCGGCGGCAAACTTCTGTTTCTCGGCCATGGTCAGCAGGGCCCACTTCCGGGAGCCGGCAGCAGGCATTCCAAGACGGGATGTCACTTCGCCGGATGGCCCATCGTAACAAATCCGCCCGACGCGCCGGCAGGCTCAAGCTCCAGTGACGACCATGGGCCAGGCATTCGGCGGGCGGTCCGCGCCTAACGCGGCGCGGGCCTACCAGGCGCGCCACCGGTCATCGACCTACCCGAAGCCGCCTGACCCGGAAGCACCTGACACCACACCCCGCATCGAACCCAACGCCCTGACACTCAGCGACCGCTGAGGCAGGGCGTTTCGTCATTCTCGGGCAGCCGAGGCACACGCACCAGGCACTGACCGGCTCCGGGAACGACATGGGCCTGTCCGAAATACGGAAAACCGCCCCCGGCAGCCGATTTCTCGGACCTGAGGCGGCTCTCTCCGACCTTCGCCGGTGATGGTTTTGGCTTTCGTCGGAACCCCGTGGCGGTGGCGGTGGGATTTGAACCCACGGTGGGCTGTTAACCCACACACGCTTTCGAGGCGTGCTCCTTAGGCCGCTCGGACACGCCACCGCCGATGAGGTTACTAGACCGGCCGCACCGCGCCGCAATCGGTCACACGCGTAGTGGCGGACGTGTGCGAGCTGTACGCAAGCTGGGCGCGCAGGTCAGGGAGCGTCCCGGCGATGGCCGGCGAAGAACTCGCGCAGCAGCGCCGCGCTCTCGGCCGCGAGCACACCGGAGACGACCTCCGGGCGGTGGTTGAGGCGACGGTCGCGTACGACGTCCCACAACGAGCCCACGGCACCGGCCTTGTCGT
>JACCZT010000111.1 GCA_013695785.1 Nocardioidaceae bacterium
CACCGGCGCGGGGACATCGACGCCGCGCGCACCGTCCGCGACCAGCTGCGCCGCGCCGGCGAACCCGGACCGCTGCGCCACCGCAGCCCCAAGCCGCGACCGCGCCGGGTGGTGCTCCTCATCGACGTCTCCGGGTCGATGGAGCCGTACGCCGACAGCCTGCTGCGCCTCGCGCACCGCGTGGTCGCCGAGGCCCCGCGCACGACCGAGGTGTTCACCCTCGGCACCAGGCTCACCCGGGTGACAGCAGCGATGCGCCAGCGTGATCCGGACACCGCGCTGCTACTCGCCGGCCAGGTCGTTCCCGACTGGTCCGGCGGTACGCGCCTCGGCGAGGTCCTGCGCGCCTTCACCGACCGCTGGGGCCGCCGGGGCCTCGCCCGTGGCGCGGTCGTCGTCATCGCCAGCGACGGCTGGGAGCGCGGCGACCCGCTATTGCTAGGCGAACAGGTCGAACGGCTGAGCAGGCTTGCCCGCCTCGTCGTGTGGTCCAACCCGCATCGCGGCAAGGTCGGCTACGCACCGGTCCAAGGCGGTATCGCGGCGGCGCTGCCGTACCTGGACGCGCTCGTCGCCGGTCACTCGATGGCGAGCTTCGCCGAGCTCTTGGAGCTGGTCGCCGATGCGTGACGTGCTGCAAGACATCATGGCGGTGTGGGAGGCCGGCGAGACCGCGGGCGTCGCCACCGTCGTCCAGACCTTCAAGTCCGCGCCGCGCCCGGCCGGCGCGTCGATGGCAGTCTCACCCGGTGGCGAGGCGTCCGGCTCGGTGTCCGGCGGCTGCGTCGAGGGGGCGGTGTACGAGCTGTCGCAGCAGGTGGTGGCCGGCGACTCGCCGATGCTCCAGCGCTACGGCGTCACCGACGACGACGCGTTCGCGGTAGGGCTGACCTGCGGTGGCATCCTCGACGTGTTCGTCGAACCCGTCTCGCGAGAGCACTTCCCCGAGCTTGCGGGCGTCGCCGCTGACATCTCCGAGGGCCGCCCGGTCGCCGTCGTGACGGTCATCGAGCACCCGGACGCCGTACGGGTCGGCAAACGGATCGTCGTCCGTCCCGCGGCGGCCGAAGGCTCCCTGGGCTCGCGCAGGGCTGACGACGCCGCTGTCGACGATGCTCGCGGTCTGCTGGCCGCGGGGCGCAACGCGGTCGTCACCTACGGCCCGGACGGACAGCGCATGGACGAGGGCATGCGCGTCTTCGTCGCGTCGTACGCCCCCAAGCCGCGGATGCTCGTCTTCGGTGCCATCGACTTCGCCGCCGCGGTCGCCCGTCAAGGGGTGTTCCTCGGCTACGAGGTCACGGTGTGCGACGCGCGGTCGATCTTCGCCACCCCTGCCCGGTTTCCCGACGCACACGAGGTCGTCGTCGACTGGCCGCACCGCTATCTCACGTCGCAGGTCGAGGCGGAGGCGTTGGACGGGCGTACGGTCATCTGCGTCCTGACCCATGACCCGAAGTTCGACGTCCCCCTGCTTCAGGTGGCGCTACGGATGCCAGCGGGCCAGCGCCCCGCCTTCGTCGGGGCGATGGGCTCGCGGCGCCCCCACGACGACCGGATCGCCCGGCTGCGCGAGGTCGGCCTGACCGATGAGGAGCTCAGCGGTCTGTCCAGCCCGATCGGCCTCGACCTCGGGGCTCGGACGCCGGAGGAGACCGCCGTGTCCATCGCCGCGGAGATCATCGCCTTGCAGTGGGGCGGCAAGGGTGACCGCCTGGCCGAGCGGGACGGACGCATCCACCACGACGAGATGGCCTGAGCGCTGGGGTTGGCCGTGCTCGTGCAACGTTGGCGCAACCGTTGTGGCCCACATCACATCGGTGTATCAATGAAGGAACCGCGTGCCGTTATGCCCAGGAGGACTCCAGATGGCAACCGCCCAATCGACTCGCACCACCTCCATCACCGTCGAGGTCGATGACATGACCTACACCGACGTCGTCGAACCGCGGATGCTCCTGGTGCAGTACCTGCGTGAGCGTCTGGGCAAGACCGGGACGCTGGTCGGTTGCGACACGACCAACTGCGGCGCATGCACCGTCCACCTCGACGGGCAGAGCGTGAAGTCCTGCACGATGTTCGCCGTCCAGGCCGACGGCCACGCGGTGACGACGATCGAAGGGCTCGCCCAGGGAGGCGAGCTGCACCCGATGCAGAAGGCGTTCCACGAGAAGCACGCGCTGCAGTGCGGCTTCTGCACCCCGGGGATGATCATGCAGTCGATCGACCTGATCAAGGAACACCCAGACCCCGACGAGCACACGGTTCGCGACGGGTTGGAGGGCAACCTGTGCCGTTGCACCGGCTACCAGAACATCGTCGCAGCAGTCCAGGAGGCCGCTCGTACGACCCGCGAGTCCGCTGTCTCGACGACCGAGGAGGGAGCGGCATGACCGTCACCGAGATCGGCAGCCCCCGCCGCCGCAAGGAGGACCAGCGCCTCATCACCGGACGCACGCGCTACACCGACAACATCGTGCTGCCGGGCATGCTGCACCTGGCGATGGTGCGCAGCCCGTTCGCCCACGCGACGATCACCGCCATCGACACCCACGACGCCACATCCTCCCCCGGAGTCGTGGCGGTCCTGACCGGCCGCGACGTCGCCGACGAGCAGGGCAGCCTGCCGTGTGCATGGCCGATCACCCCTGACCAGAAGGCACCGCCACACCCGGCGATCGCCGTCGACCACGTCGCGTTCGCCGGCGAGGTCGTCGCCTGCGTCATCGCCCGCAGCGCGGCCGAGGCACGCGATGCCATCGAGCTCATCGACATCGACTACGACGAGCTGCCGGTCGTCCTGGACCTGGAGGAGGCGCTGACCGACGCGACGCTGGCACACCCCGACCTCGGCACCAACAAGTCCGCCACCTGGGTCTTCGACTCCGCCGAGGCCGGGACGGGCGACGACGTGGCCCAGGTGCTCGCGGCATCGGAGCTGGTGCTCGAGCGCACCTACCTGCAGCAGCGCCTGATCCCCGCGTTCATGGAGCCACGGTCCACCGTCGTCGACCCGACCGGTGAACAGATCACGATGTGGTCGGCCACGCAGGTGCCCCACCTCTTGAGACTGATGCTCGCGTTGACGCTCAGCATTCCCGAGGGCAAGGTACGGGTCGTCGCACCGGATGTGGGCGGTGGCTTCGGCGGCAAGCTGCAGGTCACTCCCGAAGAGGTCATCACGATGCTGGCCGCGCGGCGTACCGGCAAGCCGTGCAAGTACACCGAGACCCGTAGTGAGTCGCTGATGGCCGCCCATCACGGGCGCGGACAGGTCCAGCGCCTCAAGCTCGGCGCGACCCGCGAGGGCATCGTGACCGGTCTCTCGGTCGACCTGCTGGCCGACATGGGTGCCTACCTCGGCCTGGTGACGCCAGGCGTCCCGATCCTCGGGGCGTTCATGTACAACTCGATCTACAAGTTCGCGGCCTACCGGTTCTCGTGCACCAACCTCTTCACCAACAAGGCGTGGACTGACGCATACCGAGGCGCCGGCCGGCCCGAGGCGACGTTCGCCATCGAACGTCTGATGGACGACCTGGCGCACGAGCTGGACATGGACCCCGTCGAGCTGCGGCGCAAGAACTGGATCAAGCACGAGGAGTTCCCCTTCTCCACCATCGCCTGTCTGGAGTACGACTCCGGCAACTACGAGGCGGCGACCGATCGTGCCCTCGAGCTCTTCGGGTACGACGATCTCTGCGCCGAGCGTGACCGCCGGCGCGCGGCCGGCGACCGCGTGCAGCTGGGGATCGGGGTGTCGACATTCACCGAGATGTGCGGCCTCGCGCCGTCTCGCGTGCTCGGCGCGCTCAGCTACGCCGCCGGCGGCTGGGAGCACGCCCAGGTGCGGGTGCTGCCCACCGGCGCCGTCGAGGTCGTCACCGGCGTGAGCGGCCACGGCCAGGGACACGAGACGGCATGGAGCCAGATCGTCGCGGACCGCCTCGGGGTGCCCTTCGACAGCATCGAGGTGCTGCACGGCGACACCCAGACCTCGCAGAAGGGACTGGACACCTACGGATCGCGTTCGCTCGTCGTCGGCGGCATGGCCGTCGTCGCCGCGGCCGACAAGGTGATCGAGAAGGCGCGCACGGTCGCGGCCCACCTGCTGGAGGCGAGCACCGACGACATCGAGTTCGCCGAGGGGAGGTTCTCGGTCAGAGGCACCGACCAGGGGCTCGCGCTGGGGGAGATCGCGTTCGCCACCTTCTCCGCGCACAACCTCCCCGACGGGTTCGAGCCGAGCCTGGACTCCGATGCCACTTTCGACCCGGAGAACTTCTCCTTCCCCCACGGCACCCACCTGGCCGCGATGGAGGTCGACACCGAGACCGGCGAGGTCACGTTGCGCAAGTACGTGTGCGTCGACGACATCGGTAACGTCATCAACCCCATGATCGTCGACGGCCAGGTGCACGGCGGTCTGGTCCAGGGCATCGCGCAGGCACTGTTCGAAGAGGCGGTGCACGACGAGTCCGGCACATTGGTGTCCGGGTCTTTCGTGGACTACCTGGTGCCGAGTGCGGCGGACCTGCCGTCGTTCACGACCGACCGCACCGTCACCCCGTCGACGACCAACGCGCTCGGCGTCAAGGGTGTGGGGGAAGCGGGGACGATCGCCTCCACACCGGCGATCGTCAACGGCGTCCTGGACGCGATCAGGCACCTCGGTGTGCAGGACATCGCCATGCCGTGCTCACCGCACCGCGTGTGGAAGGCGCTGCAGGACGGTGCCTCCAAGGGCCTGGGCGCAGAGGAGCCCGTACCCGACCGGGTGGCCCCGGAGCAGGACGCGGGGCCGATGAACAGCAGCGGGAACCTTCCGACAGGAGACTTCCAGTGATCCCCAGCGCTTTCGACTACCACGCGCCCACCTCGTTGGACGAGGCGCTCACCCTTCTCGCGCAGGGCGGAGACGACGCCAAGATCCTGGCTGGAGGGCAGAGCCTGATCCCGGTGATGCGGCTGCGGCTCGCGGGGCCGGAGCTGTTGATCGACCTCGGGCGCATCGACGGCCTCCGGGGCATCGAGGACGACGGCGACGCCGTCCGGATCGGCGCGATGACGCCGCACCACGACATCGCCAGCAGCGCTCTGCTCGGCGAGCATGCCGCCCTGCTCTGCGCGGCGGCGCGGACGGTGGCAGACCCCCAGGTACGCCACCGCGGGACGTTCGGAGGTGCGCTGGTGCACGCCGACCCGGCGGGGGACATGCCCGCACCGGCACTGGTGCTCGGCGCGGAGTTCGTGATCGCCGGTGCCGGTGGCATCCGTACCGTCTCGGCGACGGACTTCTTCGAAGGCCTCTTCACCACGGCGGTCGGGGAGGACGAGATCCTCACCCACGTGCGTATCCCCAAGCACACCGGCTGGGGCGCGCGCTATGAGAAGTTCACGCGGGTGGCCCAGCAGTGGTCCATCGTGGCAGTGGCCGCGACCGTGCGGGCCGAGGGCAGCGCGATCGCCGAGGCGAGGGTCGGGTTGACCAACATGGGGTCGGTCCCGATCCGGGCGGAGAGCGTGGAGGCGGCCCTGGCGGGCTGCGCGTTGGAGGAGGCCGCCATCGCGCGCGCGTGTGCAAGCGCCGCCGAGGGCACCGACCCGCCCACCGACACCAACGGCGACGCCGACTACCGCAGGCATCTGGCCACCGTGCTCGCCACCCGAGCGGTACTGTCCGCAGCCGGCGGCTGAGGGCTGACATGGATCTGAGGCACACGTTCACCGTTCCGGCGTCGCCGGAGGTCACCTGGGTGGCGTTCAACGACATCGAGGGCATCGCACCGTGCTTTCCCGGTGCCGCCCTCACCTCGGTGGACGGCGATGCTTTCACCGGGACGGTCAAGGTCAAGCTCGGACCGATCGCGATGCAGTACACCGGCACCGGTGTCTTCCTCGAGCGCGACGAGGTCGGACGGCGGGCGGTCCTGCAGGCCAAGGGCAAGGACAAGCGCGGTAACGGCACCGCCGTCGCCACCGTGGTCGCGCAGCTGTCCCCCGACGGCGGTGGCACCTCCGTCGTGGTCACGACGGACCTGTCGATCACCGGCAAACCCGCGCAGTTCGGGCGCGGTGTCATCCAGGAGATCAGCGACAAGCTGCTGGGTCAGTTCGTCGACTGCATAGCCGCTCAGCTGCAGTCCACCGCTGTCGCGTCGATCGGCGAGCCTAGCCTCGCCGAGGCTGAGGCGGCCGTCGCCGGTTCGACCGGCTCCGGGCCACCACCTGCCCCGAGCATGCCGGACCCGCACACGGTGACGATGACCGACATCGTCCCACCGCCGCCCGTCGCCGACGCCATGCCGCGGCCGACCGCTCCGCGCACCGCCCCGCAACACGCCGCCGAGCTGGATCTCGGCTCGACCGTGCTTCCGGTGCTGCTCAAGCGGTACGGCCCACCGGCGGCCGCCGCCCTCGCCGTGGTCGCTGTCATCGCCTGGGCAGCGCGCCGCTGAACCTGCCAGCACGTCCAGCCGACTCGGTTGAATGCGCAACTGATCAGACCTACCCTTCGACCATGGCGACCCCCGCGCCGCAGCACCTCGCATGTCCGGCCGGGCGCGACCCCGCTGAGCTCGCCCGTACGTTGCGCCACGCCCACGAGGAGTTCGTCGAGACCGGCCGCATGACGCGTGCGGTACGTCCGGTGGTCGCGCAGTCGTGGGCTCGCAGCCTTGCTGAGGGTGTGGA
>JACCZT010000123.1 GCA_013695785.1 Nocardioidaceae bacterium
GGTCACCCTCGACGTCGGCGTCCGTGTCGATGTCCTCGCGATGCTTGCCGACCACCAGCTCGACGTGGTCATCGGAGGCAGGCCGCTGCCCGAGCGTGGCCTGGTCACCCGCGCCACCCGCGCGAACTCGCTGGTCGTCGTGGCCGCTGCCGGGACGTCACCTGACCTGGGTTCGGTGACCTGGCTGCTGCGCGAACCGCGCTCAGGAACGCGTGACACCACCCTGGCGCTGTTGAACTCGCTGCAGCTGTCGCCGCCTCTCCTCACGCTCGGGTCACACGGAGCGGTCGTTGCCTCGGCCGTCCTCGGTCTCGGCGTCACCGTCGTCTCGGCCGATGCCGTCGCACATCACCTCCGGCTCGGCGAGCTGCAGCCCATCGCCGTGCGGGGCACGCCGCTCGACAGGCCGTGGCACGTGGTCACGGTCGCCTCCCCGACCGCGGCGGCCCGGCTGTTCGTCGCCCATCTGAGCGATCGCGAGACGGCAGCACACCTGGCTTTCCAGCCGTCCTCCCAGTCCGGGTGAGCACACCTCACCCCCCAGCCCGCACCGACGGGTGAGGCACCGGACCGGCCACGGCACATAGAGTCCGAACCTCACGTCACGATGGTGCTACGACCAGGAGGTCGCCGGTGTCCCGACTGCACGAGACCGCTGCCGCGGTGCGACCTTTGCGAAGTGGCGCGCTGTCTTCCCGCCCGTCGATCTGCACAGACGTACCATCGGCGCCAACGCACACGCACTTGCTCCTTATGCCGCGCTGTGCCAGGAGGCGGACAACGTCCCGATCGTCGAACCCGAGGTGTTGATGGACGGCGAGCACGACGTGGAGACCTGCCCGGAGGAGGTCGCCCGGCGAACTCTGCAGGTGCTGAGGGCAGCCGTGCCCCCTGAGGTTCCCGGCGTCGCCTTCGTGTCCGGCGGACACAGCAACGAACGAGCCTGTGCGAACCTCGCGGCCATCAACGGCCGTGCGGCCGGGGAGGATGCCGGCGCGCCATGGCGGCTCACCTTCTCCTTCGGTCGCGCCCTCGTCGCAGACGCGCTGCAGATCTGGCGTGGTGATCGGGCAAACGTCGCCGACGCCCAGGCGGTCCTCGCCGCCAACAGCGCACGCGCCGGTGCGGCGAGCGACACATCCGACGCCGAGACCGTGGGCGTCTGAGCTCCGAAAGGAGGCACACCCATGGGAGAAGGACGCAAGACCCTCACGCGCTACACCATCGAGCAGGAGCACCAGCACCCGGATCCGACCGGCGACTTCTCCGGGCTGCTCAACGCCGTCGCCACGGCGGCGAAGATCATCGCCAACCAGGTGAACAAGGGTGCGCTCGTCGGTGCACTCGGCAGCGCGGACGCCCTGAACGTGCGGGGGGAGGTGCAGAAGAGGCTCGACGTCATCAGCAACGAGGTGATGATCGGTGAGACCGAGTGGGCCGGGCACCTGGCCGCGATGGCGTCAGAGGAGATGGCGGAGTTCTACCCCATCCCGGCCCGTTATCGTCGGGGCAAGTACCTCCTGGTGTTCGACCCGTTGGACGGTTCCAGCAACATCGACGTGAACATCTCGGTCGGGACGATCTTCTCCATCCTGCACAGCCCGAGGCCGGGTGCGGACGCGCGGGTCGAGGACTTCTTGCAGCCAGGGGTGGAACAGGTCTGTGCTGGCTTCGCGCTGTACGGCCCGTCGACCGTGCTCGTGCTGACCACCGGCAGCGGGGTGGACGGTTTCACCCTCGACCGTGACATCGGCGCGTTCGTCCTGACGCACCCGCAGATGCGGGTGTCGGAGGACACCGACGAGTTCGCGATCAACTCCTCGAACGAGCGGTTCTGGGAGCCGCCCGTGCGCCGCTACGTGCAGGAGTGCCTCGACGGTCGGACCGGCGCTCGCGGCAAGGACTTCAACATGCGCTGGGTCGCGTCCCTGGTCGCCGAAGCCTTCCGTATCCTCACCCGCGGCGGCGTCTTTCTCTACCCGACCGACAGCAAGGACCCCGACAAGGCGGGACGGCTGCGTCTGATGTACGAGGGCAATCCGATCGCCTTCATCATCGAGCAGGCCGGGGGGCTGGCGAGCACCGGTCGGGGGCGGGTCATGGAGGTGGTACCCGACGGTCTGCACCAGCAGGTGCCGCTGATCTTCGGTTCTCGCAACGAGGTGAGACGCATCGAGGAGTACCACCGCGACCACGTCGAGGCGGGCGACGACCACTTCGACTCCTCGCTGTTCAACACTCGGTCCTTGTTCCATCCCTGAGCCCCGCAAGGAGACGTTCATGTCGGTCAAGCACCCCGTCGTCGCGATCACAGGTTCATCTGGGGCCGGCACATCGTCGGTGACCAAGACGCTGCAACACATCTTCCGACGGGAAAAGATCACCCCCGCGATCGTCGAGGGCGACTCCCTGCACCGTTATGACCGAACCGAGATGAAGGCCGCTACCGAGGACGCCGACGCCGAGGGGAATCGCCACTTCTGTCACTTCAGCCCCGAGGCGAACCTGCTCGCAGAGCTCGAGGCGCTCTTCTGCCAGTACGGCACGGACGGCACCGGTCAGACGCGCAAGTACCTCCACGACGAGGAGGAAGCAATGCCTTTCGACCAGGACCCGGGCACGTTCACGCCGTGGGAGGACATTCCCGCGGGCACCGACATGCTGTTCTACGAAGGGTTGCACGGCGCGGTGGTGACTCCGACGGCGAACGTCGCCCAGCACGCCGACCTGCTCGTCGGTGTGGTGCCGATCATCAACCTGGAGTGGATCCAGAAGGCCCACCGCGACAAGACCGACCGCGGCTACTCCACCGAGGCCGTCATGGACACGATCCTGCGCCGGATGCCCGACTACGTGAACTACATCTGCCCACAGTTCTCCCGCACCCACGTCAACTTCCAGCGGGTGCCTACCGTCGACACCTCGAACCCGTTCATCGCGCGTTTCATACCGTCCGCGGACGAGAGCTTCGTCGTCATCCGGTTCACCAACCCGAGGGGAATCGACTTTCCGTACCTGCTGTCGATGCTGCACGACTCCTTCATGTCCAGGCCGAACATCATCGTCGTGCCCGGCGGCAAGATGGAGCTGGCGATGCAGCTGATCTTCACTCCGCTCATCTTGCGGTTGATGGAGAAGCGCAAGAGGTCCTGACGTCCCCCCGTGGGGGGTCATTCGACGTCGGGAACGCTTACCTCGACAGTCGTTCCCGCTCCGGCGAGGGACGTGATCTTGAGCCTTGCCCCGATCAGGTGGACGCGCTCGGACATCCCGGCCAACCCGTACCGCGAGCCGGCGGGGAGGCCGCGCTGCACGCCGGCCGCGCCAGGTGCCCCGAACCCCCGCCCGTCGTCGGTGATGCTGAGGACGACCGTGCGACCGTGCTTGACCAATCGCACCACGGCCTTGTCGGCGCCAGAGTGTTTCGCCGCGTTCTGGACCGCCTCCTGCGCGATGCGGAACAGCGAGGTGGCCACGTGATCGGGCAGGTCGAGATCCTGCGCCTCGACCTCCACCTGAAGACTCGGGACTGCACGCGCCATGCTCACCAGGCCGGCGGCCAGTCCGAGGTCCTCGAGCACCGGGCTGTGCAGGCCGTCGATGGCGCTGCGCGTCTCCCCGAGAGCCAGGTCGGCGAGCGACCGAGCCGCGCGGACCTGCTCGGTCACGTAGTCGAGGTCCCCGTCACCCAGGGCGACCTCAGCCGCCGACAGGTGGAACATCAGGCTCGCGATCGCCTGGGTGACCCCGTCATGGAGGTCCCATGCCATCCGCCGGCGCTCGGCCTCCTGCCCGGCCACGGTCGTCGCCACCAGCGCCTCCCACTCCTCGCGGTAGCCCTGCACCGCGCAGGAGACGCGCTCGAGGTGGACCCGGAGCCCGATCAGATCGGCCACCCGCCCCGCTAGAGCGAGCTCAGGCGGGGCGAACTCGCGGTGCGTGCGGCAGTGCACAGCGAGCACAGCGGAGCAGTCGCCTTCGGGCGTGCGGGCTGGGACGCAGAGCCGCGACACGCGCTGTCGGTCCTGCAGACCGAGCAGCCCCCGGTGGCGTTGGTTGCGCGGGTCGTCATCGACGAGGGTCACCGCCACCACGTCGGCGGCGACCCGGCCGGTCACGCCGAAACCCTTCGGCATCCGCAGCGGCTCGCCGTCGTCAGGCGCGCTCGGATGGCTGGCCACGACGACGAGGTCGCCGTCCTCTTCGACCTGGTACACCAGGCACCCGTCCGCGGCGAGCGTCTCGGTGAGAAGCCGGGCCACAGTCGCGAGGACGACGGCGAGCGCGGGTTCACCGGTGACGAGCTCTCGGACTTTTTCGAGCAGCGCAGCCTCGTTCGCGATGGATGGTCCATCCGCGCTGCCGCTCCCTGTCAATGGAACAGGCCCTCGCGCAACGCAGTCGCGACCGCACCGCCACGATCGTTGACCTCGAGCTTGCGGTACAGGCCGCGCAGGTGCGTCTTGACGGTGTCGTCGCTGACCACCAGGCGGGCGGCGATCGCCTTGTTCGACAGCCCCCCGACGAGCAGCGCCAGCACCTCGCTCTCCCGTTGGGTCAGGCCCAGCCGGGCGCCTGGCCAGAACTCGCCCTGCTGCAGGTGAGCAGCCGAGGCGGCGACCCGTCCTGCCAGCGTCGGGTCGATGACGATCTGGCCCTCGCACACGTTCTGAAGATGGCGTACCAGCTCGTGCCCGTCGATGCGCTTGAGCAGGAAGCCCGATGCGCCGACACGCAGGGCCTGGTACAGGTACTGCTCGTCGTCGTAGACGGTGAGGAAGACAACTTTGACCTGCGGGTCCACCGAGACGATCGTCCTGCACACGTCCAGCCCGCTCACCTCACGCAGGCGCATGTCACACAGCACGACGTCCGGGTGCTCCGTGGTGACCAGTCCGACCGCCCCGTCCGACTCGCTCGCGGTACCGATGACGCAGACCTGCTCGGGAAACCGCGAGAGCATGGCATGGAGGCCATGGAGCACCATCTCGTGGTCGTCGACCAGCACGACGCGGATGGGCTCTCGCATCGTCTCACCGTAGTGGACCGGTAGCACCGCGATCTTCTGCTGGTACAGACCACCCGGCTAACCACCCGCACGGGGGAGACGGGGACCGATCGGCGTCCTTACCGTGTTGAGTGGCAGTTCTCATCGACCCAGGAGACCACGTGGTGAGCAAGGTGATGCGTACGACGCGTCCCCGTCCGCACGACACGGCGCTGCCGAGGCCGGTGATGCTCGCCATCGGCGGCGACAGCGCGTCGGGAAAGACGACCCTCGCAGGCGGGCTCGTCGAGGCGATCGGCCGTGATCGGTGCACGTCGATCTGCGTCGACGACTACCACCGTTACGACCGGGCCGAGCGTCAGAACATGCCCTTCACGGCGCTGAACCCCGACTGCAACTACGTCGACATCATGGAGCAGCACCTGCAGATGCTGGCCACGGGACAGCCGATCCTCACGCCGGTCTACGACCACAGCACGGGGACTCTCGCCCGTCCGCAGTACGTCCGGCCGCGCGAGTTCGTGATCGTCGAGGGACTGCTCCTGCTGTCGACCAAGCTGTCCAGGGCCTGCTTCGACATCAGCGTCTTCCTCGACCCGCCGGAGGACCTCCGGCGCGCATGGAAGATGCGACGCGACACAACCCTGCGGGGCTACTCGCGTGAGCAGGTCGTGGCCGACCTTGCTCGCCGCGAGCGCGACTCCGCCGACCACATCCGGCCGCAGCGCCGGTACGCCGACATCGTCGTCCGGTTCGCGCCCGAAGCGGTCCCCAAAGATCCTCCGCCGCCGCTCTCGGCCGAGCTGCTGCTGCGCCCCACGGTGCAACACCCGCCGTTGAGCCACATCTTGACCAACGATGACCGAGCCGCGATGCATCTGATGGTCGTCAGGGACGACGACGGCACGCCGGTCGACTGCCTCCACGTACACGGCGACGCCGGGGCGGAGGAGAGCCAGCTATTGCAGAAGGTGATTTGGGACGGCGTGGCCGACAAGCGGGAGATGCCGCGGGGCCTGGGCGAGATCAGCCCCGGGACTCGCAGCGAGCCCCTCGCCGTGACCCAGCTGCTGCTTTTCTACCATCTGCTCCAAGAGGTGTGACAGGCGCGAGTGGTGACCTTAGCGCGGTCATCTTCGATGTCGACGGGATCCTTGCCGGGCGGCTCAGCCCGCCGGAAGGCCGTCCTCGGTGCACAGGTCCTTGCCGATGTCGGCGGTCTGGTCGTCGATGATCAGGCCGAACATCTCATCGGAGCGTGCCTCGTCCCAGTTGACCGCCGTGTCAGCGATCGGGACGGTGCAGTTGAGCCCGCCGCCGCCCATCGCCGAGGAGAGGTTCCAGGCGAAGCGTCCCAGTGACAGCGGCCCGACGTTGTCTCCGACGCGCAGTGATGACGCCGTGCTCGAGACCACGCTGAAGTAGCGCACGGGGTTGAGGAACGTCCACGGCGACTTGGCCGCGGAGGCAATCGCGCCCAGCACCTCGCGCTGGCTCTGCACCCGCTGCAGGTCCTGGGAGGCATAGCTGTGACGCGACCGGGCGTACCCGAGGGCCGTCGCACCCCCGGCGCTCTGACACCCCTTGGCGATGTCGAGCCCGGCGTCCTTGTCCTTGATGGCGGTCTCGGGACAGATCTCGACTCCGCCGAGCCCGTCGACGATGTTGACGAACCCGCCGAACCCGACCTCGACGTAGTCGTCGACGCGGATCCCGGTGTTGGTCTCGACGGTCTCTACGAGCAGCTGGGGGCCACCGAAGGAGAATGCTGCGTTGATCTTGGTCGTGCCCTGGCCGGGGATCTCCACGATGGAGTCCCGCGGGATCGACATCAACAGCGTCGGACCGCTGCCGACGTGCATCAACATGATGGTGTCGGTACGGCCACGGCCGCCGGTGTCGTCCCCGGTCGCGAGTTCCTCGCGCTGTTCCTGGTCCAGACCTCGTCGGCTGTCAGAGCCGACGAGAAGGTACGTCGTGCCGGCCTGCTCGGCCGGCCGGTCGCCGTTGGGCTCGGCGTCGACCTTGTCGATCTGGGTCCAGGCCCACACCGGCACCGCGACGAGGAACACGATCCAGAGCACCACGACGGCCAGCAGCACACGCCGCCACGTGCTGCCGCCGGACCGCTTGGACTTGGCGGCCGTACGAGGGGGTCCGGCCGGAGGTGCACCGCTGCCGGATGACCGGTCGGCCGCGGGGCGGGCGGTGGCCCAGGACGGAGGGGGCAGCTCCGGGTCGGGGAGCGCACCGGGGGAGGAGGCTCGCTGCGTGGACGACTGCCGGGGCGTGGCCGACCCGTTGTCGTAGAGCCAGGAGTACCCATCCTCGGGGGAGTCCTTGCGGGGGGACGGCGCAGGCTGTGGACGCGTGGCGTCGGGGTCGTCCTCACCAGATGGCATGCATCGACCGTACCGGAGCGGCCCAGGGGCGTCGTGCAAGGTCGGAGGCCTCCTACGGCGCGTCGTCCGCGGCACCCGGCCGGCCGAGGCCATACTGACCGACGTCATCTCGCGTCTTCCCCCGTGAGGAAAACATGTCAACGGCCACCTGGACCGCAGCCGGGCACGACAGCTGTGCGGCCGACTCTGCCCGTGTGATGTTCCGTCGCGCCCTCACCTTGGTCCTGATGACGCTCCTCGTCCCGGGTTCGGCGCAGCTCGTCATGGGCAGCACGCGGGTCGGCAGGCTGGCCGTACGGATCTGGCTCGCAGTCTTGGTGAGTGTCGCGCTGCTCATGGCCATGGCCTTTTTCAACCGCGGAACCGTGTTCACGCTCGCCACGAGCCCCACGTTCTTGTGGGTCGCCCGCGCCGGTGTCACGATCCTGGGTGCGGGGTGGGCGCTGCTGTTCCTCGACGCGTGGCGTCTCGGTTCGCCGCTCGATCTGCGCCGTACGCACCGGTTGGTGATGACGGGCCTCAGCTCGGCGATGTGCGTCGTGACGGCCGGAAGCCTCTTCTTCAGCGCGCACCTGATGGCCGTGCAGCAGGACTTCATGGCCACGGTGTTCGGCAGCAATGTGGTGTCGCTGGCCGACGCGGGGCGCTACAACGTGCTCCTGCTGGGCGGCGACTCCGGCGACGGTCGCGTCGGTCTGCGCCCGGACTCCTTGTCGGTCGCGAGCATCGACGCCGAGACGGGCAGGACGGTGCTCGTCGGCCTGCCCCGCAACCTCGCCGACGTGCCCTTCCCCGAGGGGTCGGTGATGCACGAGCAGTTCCCGCACGGCTTCGACTGCGAGGGGTGCTACCTCAACGGCGTCAACACCTGGGCCGAGGACCACAAGGAACTGTTCCCCGGTGTCAAGGAACCCGGTATGACGGCGACCAAGCAGGCGATCGAGGAGGCGACCGGGTTGCGGATCAACTACTACGCGATGGTCAACCTCGCGGGGTTCGAGTCCCTCGTCGACGCGGTGGGCGGTGTCCGTATCCATGTCCCCGAGGACGTGCCCATCGGGGGGATCGGCGCGCCCGTCACCGGCTATGTCAAAGCCGGTACCCGCGTGCTCGACGGCAAGGAGACCCTCTGGTTCGCACGCAGCCGCGTGGCGAACAACGACTACTCGCGGATGGCGCGACAAAAATGTGTGATGAGCGCGATGCTCCAGCAGCTCGATCCCCGGACCGTCGCCTTCAACGTGCAGCAGATCGCCGCCTCGAGCAAGCAGATGCTTAGCACCGACCTCCCGCGCAGTGAGCTCGACACCTTCATGGAGCTGGCGCTGCAGGCGCGTGCGGCGAAGGTCTCGGCGGTCTCCATCGTGCCGCCCGCCATCGATACGTACGACCCGGACTACGACAAGGTCCGCCGCATGGTCGACAAGACGATCGCCAGGTCCGAGAGCAGCGCGGCGGCCGGTGACGGCTCGGCCAGGCGGAAACGGCTTGCGGCCAAGCCCGACAAGGCGCGCGCGGCCGCGGTCAACGCGACGAAGGACCTCTCCAGCGTGTGCTGAGAGGTTCAGCCGAAGCGCCCGGTGACCCGTTCGTCGTGTGCCACGGCGGCCAGGCGTTCTTCCGGAACCGCGCCACCGCCGCTGTCGCGAAGAAGTACCAGCGACCCGTCGACCACCAGTGCAACGACGAGCGCCGACGCCAGTGGCGCGTCGTCCCCGGTCAGCAGGAGCCGGGCGCCGGCGGCGAGTTCGCGGCCCGCCACCTGATGCCGGGCTTGGCTGATGAGGTCCGCGTGCGTGGCTGTGCCCGAGGTGCTCCGCAGCGCGGCCGACCCGGCCGTTGGCGACTCCCAGGCCGAAAAGTGGTCGCCGTGCCCGAGCACCTCGGCGTTGAAGTCGATGACTCCCGCGGGCAACGCCTCGATGAATCGGCCACCGAGGGGGCGAAGGGAGAGCGCGACGACCTCCTCACCTGTCGCTCCGAACCCCGCGGCCTGACTACTTCGGGCGAGCACGTCCGGACCGACCACCACGACTGCCGACTCGTGCTGTCCGATGTCGGCAGCTGCCGTGATCGTGCAACCGGCGCTCCAGGCGGCGAGCAGCCACACGGCCCCTGCCCAGTGCGGCGGCAAGGACAGGTGCACGAGCGAGCCGGCGCCGACGCCCAGCGAGTCCTGCAGCATGTTGGCCGTCTTGGCGACCCAGTTCGCGGTGGTGGCGACGCTCAGCTCCACCCGCTCGCCCGTCGCGTCGTCGTAGTAAGTCAGCAGCGGCCGGGCCGGACCTGTCGCGAGTGCGTATGTGAAGAGGTCGGGAATCGTCGGTCCGCCGTTCACGCGGTCACGTCCACGGAGATCGTCGCCCCGGTCGGCATGGCCGCGTGAAGTGTGCGGAGGCGTTCGCACACGGCTCCGGCGCTCGCCCATGCCTGCGGCGAGGAGGTGCGGGGACGTACGACGATGGCCGGCGGCTCCGGTCCACTGTCGCTGACATCGACAACGACCAGGTCGGCGTCGAAGCCGGCGAGTGCCTCGGCGAGAACCTCGGTGAGGGCACCGGGCTCGGCGGTGGGGAACCCGCGAGACGCGTGGGGACCCCGCGACACTGCCGCGCGCACGGCCTCGATGCTGCCGTACCCGAACATGTCATCGGACTCCGCCCGGATCAGCGCGGCCGCTCCGGGTCCGTCGTCGACCGTCAGCCAGTCGGCGGGTAGGCCGCGCACGACCGCGACCGGGATGTGACGCGTCTTTGCCTGGACGAGGTCGGCAGCGGCGGCGATCTCGTCGGCGAGTGCCGGTGCGGTCACCGCGAGGGTGTTGCCGAAGGAGTCGTGCTCGCCGGCGAGGGAGAGCACCGGCACCAACCCGGCGACGCCGATCGCCAGATCGGTCTGACCGGTGCGCCAGGCGCGCCCGGCGGTGTCACTGACCACGACAGCGACCTGTCGCCCCGACTTCGCGCACAGCGACCGGCGTAGATCCCGAGCATCGGCGTCGGGGTCCGGTGGCAGCGGTACCGAGGTCCCCGGCGCAGTGTTCGAGCAGTCGATGCCTGCCGCCGCCATCGTCAGGCCGTGCCTGGTCCGCACGATGGTGGTGCCACTGCGGCGGGCGACTACGCGGTCGGTGTGGGCGTCGAGGAGATCCGCACGCGCTGCGTCGACGACCAGGCCGGCGGCCTTGCTGACCACCTTGCTGGTGACGACGACGACGTCGCCGTCCTGCAGCGCTTCGCCGAGAGCCTCGAGCACGAGCGTCGGGAGGTCGTCACCCGGGCCGATCTCGGGAAGCCCGACAACGGGGAGTACGGCGATGGGGGCGATCGCGGAGGCGGCCGACGGTGAGCTCATCGCGGTGTGCCGACAGCGGCAAGGTCTGCGGCGAGCGCGAGAGAGTCCTGCGCGAGCGCAGCGGTCGTCGTCGGGTCATTCATCCACAGGGGTACGCACCGGGCGTGGATGCCCGCCGCGGAGACGGCGTCCCGTGCCGGTGTGTCCTGATCGTCGACGAGCCAGCCGTCGAGCAGGCCCCCACGCGAGCGCGCGCCGAGGTGCAGGGCAACTCCTGAGGCGCTCACGGGCACCCCGAGCCCCAGCAGCAGCTGGTCGGCCATGCCCCGCACCGCGGCTCCGCCGATGATCGGGGAGACGCCGACGACGGGGGCCGCCGTCGCCCGAAGGGCTGCGGCGACTCCAGGAACTCCAACGATCGGCCCGATGGAGACGATCGGGTTCGACGGCGGCAGCAGCACGACGTCGGCAGCGCCGATCGCGTCCAGCACGCCCGGCGCCGGCCGCGCGTCCTCCAGGCCGACCACCAGCACGCCCCGTACCGGGATCCCCGCGCGAAGGCGTACCCAGTACTCCTGGAAGTGGATCGCGCGCTGGCCGGTGTCGCTGTCGTCGTCATCGATCAGAATGTGCGTCTCGACGCGGTCGTCGCTCATCGGCACCAGGTCGACACCAGGCTGCCACCGCGCGCACAGCGCCCTCGTGACGGCGCTTAGGGTGTAACCGGCCTGGAGCATCTGAGTGCGTACCAGATGTGTGGCCAGGTCCTTGTCGCCCAGGCCGAACCAGGTCGGCTCCACGCCGTACTCGGCCAGCTCGGCCTTGGCGCTCCACGTCTCGTCCGAACGCCCCCACCGACGTTCGGCGTCGATGCCGTCACCGAGGGTGTACATGATCGTGTCGAGGTCAGGGCAGACCTTCAGACCGAACAACCAGATGTCGTCGGCAGTGTTACCGATGACCGTGACCTCGTCCTCGGGCGCCGCCACGCTCAACAGGCCCTGCAGGAACCGCGCGCCGCCGACGCCACCGGACAGGACACAGATGCGCATGGCGGCATTCTCGCGGGCAGCGACCGCACTCACTGCGGCGCCCCCCGGATGTGGCAGGCTACGTACACGGCGGATCCGCCGTGTACGTGTCTGGCAGGAGTAACGCTGTGGTGACTGATTCGGTCAAGAAATATCGCGACATCGTAGCGATCGGCCTGCTGGCCGCGGTCGCACTCGAGGTCGTGCTGACCTTTGCACTGCTGTTGAAGGACGTCGACGAGATCTACGGAGGCAGCAGCGCCGACACCGGCTTCGCCTTCAAGTCCGCGCTCCTCACCAGCAGCTTCGTCAATCCCATCTTGTTGCTGCTGGTGGCGATCGCGGTCGCTCTGGTCGTGCACCTCGGTGAGCCGAGCAAGCTCGCGCGGGTGGTGACGATCGCCGCGCTCGCACTTCTCGGCCTGATGATCCTGCTGGGCCTCATCACCTGGGTCGCGGCGCTCACCGCTGACGAGGTCGACAGGTTCTTCGGCTCGTTCGCCGGCTTCACCCTCGCCGGGAAGGTGACCGGCAGCCTCGCCATGCTCGGCTTGTTCCTGCTCGCAGCAGTCGCCGTGCTCTACGTGTTCTCCGCCCTGCGCGGTCTCCCCGCGCGGGTCAAGGCGCAGCCGCAGGACCAGCAGCAGTGGGGCGGGCAGCCCGGCCAGTGGGGTGGACAGCCCGCCGCCGGCACCTGGGGCGGATCGCAGTCCGCACCGTCCCAGCACGGCCAGGCGCCGCAAGGTCAGGTAGGCCAGCAAGCCCAGCAAGCCCAGCAAGCCCAGCAAGCCCAGCAGGCCCAGCAAGCCCAGCAGGCCCAGCAGGGTCAGCAGGGTGGTTGGGGGCAGGATCCTGCCCAGTGGGGTGCCGCGCCGAGCGCGGCCTGGGGCCAGCAGCAGACGCCCTCGTACGGCGAGCAGCAGACGCCTTCGTACGGCGAGCAGTCGACGTACGGCGAACAGCAGGCTTACGGGGAGACGCCGTCCTACGGCGACACCCAGCCGCGCGGTGACGCGCAGTCGTACGGTGACGCGCAGTCGTACGGTGACGCGCAGTCGTACGGTGACGCGCAGTCCTTTGGAGACACGCAGTCCTATGGCGGGCAACAGTCCTACGGCGACCAGCAGCCCGGTGGTAGCTCGTGGGAGGCGCCCGGCACGACCGAGGAGACTTCACAGTCCCCCTACGGCACCGCAGAGAGCGGCGCTCAGGGCGAGCCGAGCGTGAGCCAGCCGTCGGGAGCCGGTCAGACCGAGCCGCCCGTACAGCCAGCCACGGACAGTCCCGCGACCGGCGAGCCCACCGAGAGCTACGCAGCCGACAGCGCCGGGGGGACCACGGCCGACGCGGCTGAGACGCCTTCGGCCGAGACGTCGCAGGAGGAGCCCGAGCAGCGCGAAGATCCCGGTGGGTGGTGGAATCCGGGCAGCCAGCGCTGACACCGACCGACGATTGCCACCGGCGACTATCACGATTCGGCTTGACGAATCGGTATTGCAGGCGTGTAATTTCAATCGTGTCGTCCGAACGACGACAGATGAGGGTCGAGGAGGCGAGACTGGTGGAGTCGACATTGCTCGAGACAGGCGTCGAGGAGCTGGGTTGGCAAGAGCGCGCCCTGTGTGCACAGACCGATCCGGAGGCGTTCTTCCCCGAGAAGGGCGGTTCCACCCGTGAGGCCAAGCGGGTCTGCCTGACCTGCGACGTCCGCGGCGACTGCCTGGACTACGCGCTCGAGCACGACGAACGCTTCGGTATTTGGGGCGGGCTGTCCGAGCGGGAGCGACGCAAGCTCAAGAAGAGCGCGGTCTGAACCCAGCGTCGCACCAGCCATCGGGGGCACCGGGCGCACGGGTGCGGCCCGCTACAGTGGCGGTGGCGGCCGCTGCCGCATCACCGTCGTCCACCCTGTGAAGGTGCTGCTCGCGCATGTTCGAAGCCGCCCTCGACGAGCCCACGCCTGCCCGACAGTGGCTCGACCACCCGCCGACGGTGACCGCTGTCGTCGTGTCCCATAACGGGGCGAGGTGGCTGCCGCACGCGCTCGATGCGCTCCTGACCCAAGAGCATCCGCCCGACGCCGTCACGGCCGTCGACGTCGCCTCGACCGATACAAGTCCTGACCTGCTCGCGACCCGGCTCCCGCACTCACACCTGGTGAGGGCCCCGTCCGGGACCGCCTTCGGGGCGGCCGTGCGTCTTGCCCTCGGCGAGGCCCCGCGTACCGACTGGCTGTGGCTGCTGCACGACGATTGCGCACCCGCCCCCGACGCGCTCGCGTGCCTCCTGGACGAAGCCACCGCAGCAGACGACGTCGCCGTCGTGGGGCCGAAGATTCGCGAGTGGCCCTCCCTGCGACGCCTGCTCGAGGTCGGGGTCACCCTCACCGGAACCGGGCAGCGCGACACCGGGCTGGAGACCGGAGAGCCCGACCAGGGTCAGCACGACCGCCCACGAGACGTCCTCGCGGTTTCCAGTGCGGGGATGCTGGTGCGCCGCGAGACCTGGGACGCGCTCGAGGGGTTCGATGCTGCCCTGCCGATGTTCTGTGACGACATCGACTTCGGCTGGCGCGCGTCGCGTGCCGGACAACGTGTGCGCGTCGCCCCCTCGGCGGTGCTGTTCCACGTCGAGGCCGGCGCCAACGAGCTGCGCGCGGACCCGCTCGTCGGTTCGGTCCGGCGCGCGCAGCGACGAGCTGCCCTCTTCACCCTGCTCAGCAACGCCAGTCCGGCCGGGCTCCTCTGGCAGTGGTTCCGGCTGTTCGGCGGGACGCTGTTGCGAGCGTTGACCCTCCTCGTCGCCAAGGCGCCGCGCGAGGCCGTCGACGAGGTCGCCGCGCTCGTGGCCGTCTACCGCCGGCCGTTCGCGCTGCGCGCCGCCCGCAAGCGGCGGGCACGGACCTCCACCGAACCTGCCTCCCGCGTGCGCAGCTTGCTGCCACACGCGTTCCAGCCGTACCAGCACGGGATCGACTCGCTCGCCGAGCTGGTCGTTGCGGTGCTGCGTCCGTCCCAAGCGGAGTCGACCGGCAGGCGGGCCGTGCACGCCGGACCGGGGCACGTGGCTGCGGTCGACGCAGCGCCGCGCCGCCGGCTGCTTGCGCGGTTCCCGTGGCTGGTCGTCGTCGTCGCGCTACTGGTCGCCTCCGTGGTGGCCGCTCGAGGTCTCGTCGGACCCGGCGCGCTCGTCGGGGGAGCGCTGCTGCCGGCACCGGAGTCGGCGTACGACTGGTGGAGGTTGTACGTCGAAAGATCCCATGCGGTCGGCATCGGGAGCAGCACCGCGGCGCCGCCGTACGTGCTCGTGCTCGCCCTGCTTGCCACGGTGACCTGGACCCAGGCCGGACTCGTCGTCGACGTGCTGATGCTGGCTGCCGTGCCCCTTGCCGCCCTCGCCGCCCACCGGTTTGCGCGAACGATCCTGAGGTCGCGGTGGGTCCGGATCTGGTGGTCGGTGACGTACGCCCTGCTGCTTCCCGCCTCGGGGGCTGTCGCGCAGGGCCGGATCGGTACCGTCGTCGCCCTTGTGGTCGCCCCGCTGATCGCCAGCTCGTGCGTGTCGTTGTTGACCGAACCGCGATGGCAGCCAGGTGTCCGCGCCGGGCTCTGGATCGCCATCGCCACCGCCTTCGCCCCCCTGACCTACCTGCTCACGGCGGTCCCGCTGCTCGGCCTCTCCGTCCTGCTCAGGGCACGTCGGTCCCGGGGCGGGTGGGCGTGGGTGATGCTGCCGCTGCTGATCCCGTTCGCCATCTGCGGCTCGTGGATGTGGACGCGTGCCCTCGATCCCCGGGTGTGGTGGTGGGAGGCCGGCCGGGCCGACGCGTTCGTCGGCGTTCTCGACCCGTCGGTGGTTCAGCTCGTCCTCGGCCGCCCTGACGGTCCGGGTGCTGCACCGGTGTGGGTCGGTGCGGGCCTGCTCGTGGCGGGGGTCGCCGCGCTGGTGCGGCGCGACCGCCGCACCCAGGTGCTCGTGGCGTGGAGCTTCGCGCTGGTCGCGCTGGCGTTCGCCGTCCTCGGGGCAGGTACGACCTTCGTGCCGCCGGCCCGGGGCGCCGCACCGGTGTGGGTCGGGCTGCCGCTCGTGCTCTGGCTCGCCGCACTGGCCGCGGCTGCCGCGTTCGCCGCCGAGGGTGGGCGGGCGTACCTCGCGAGGCGCGGGTTCGGGATCGTCAAGCCGCTCGTCGCCGCGGTCTTCGCGAGCGCTGTGCTCGCCCCGGCAGCAGCCGGCCTGTGGTGGGTGGTGCGCGGTGACGCCGAACCGGTGGAGCGCACGGCAGTGGCGGACGTGCCGACCTACCTTGCGGCCCGCGCCGACGGGGGCCCCGGGACGCTCGTCGTTCGGGGCACCCAGGCACGGGGCGTCAGCGTCGAGGTCTACCGCGGTGACGGCGACCGCCTCGGCGATGAGTCGGTGAGTCCACAGACCGGTGCCGCGGCAGCGCTCGACCAGACGGTATCCGACGTGCTGTCCAACCCGGCCGAGACCGACCTGGCAGAGCTCGCCGGCTACGGGATCGGGGCCATCTACCTTCCGGCACCGGCCGATGAGGACATCGTGACCGTGCTCGACTCCGCCCCCCTGCTGTCGCCGGCCGGCAGCCCCGATCCCGACTCGAAGGTGTGGACCCTGCCAGGCGCGGACCCCTCCCCGGTGCAACCGAGCTCACCGAACCGCCCGTGGATCGCCGCCGCGCATCTCGCCGCGCTGGTCGTCACCATCGTGATGGCAGCACCCGGGCGCCGTAGGACCACACGATGAGCGGCAGGGCGCCTGGCGGCCGCCGGATCCGGGTCGACCCCGACCGCGTGCCGGTTCGCGGTGAGGACAGGTCGGTGCTGCTGGTCATCGCGGTCCTGGTCGTCGCCGGAGGTTTGCTCACCGCCGCGGGGATGCGGTCGTCGACACCGGCCGAGACCGTTGAGCGCCCGCGCACCTCCCCGATCTCGGTCCTGGCCCAAGCGTGTCCGGTCCCCGAGCCGGGTACGCGTGCGCGGGGCACCTGGATCGGGACCGGCACCGTTCGGCTCGATGGTGCCGCTCCGGTGAGCGGCGAAGGCTCACCCGCAAAGGCAGTCGCCACCGCGCTGCCGGGCGGCGCGTCCGTCAACGGGCTGGAGGTGTCCTCGCGCGGTGACTGGCTGCAGCAGGCTGCCGGCAACAAGGCGCGGGCTGTCCTGCTGACCAGCAGCGGCTCGCTGGCGCCGGGCCACGTCGCCTTCTCAGCGACCCGGGCGGGCCCCGGGCTCGGGGGCGGACTCGCCGTGAGCAGCTGCGCAACCAGTGCGGACGAGTCGTGGTTCGTCGGGGCCGACAGCTCGGCCGAGGAGCAGAGCAGACTGGTCCTGACCAACCTGTCCGAGTCCCCGGCGGTCGCCCGCGTGCGGCTGTTCGGCGCCACGGGACCGCTCGACGCGGTTCGGGCGAACGGGATCGTCGTCGCCCCGTCGTCGACGAAGGTCATCCGCGTCGAGGACCTGGTCGCCGGCGAGCAGGATGTAGCGCTGAACGTCAGCGTGCTCCGCGGGGCGCTCGCGACCGCCGTCTTCGCCGCGTCCACGACAGCCGGTGCCAGGGGCAGCGACTGGATCGGGCCGGCTGCGCCGCCGAGCACGACGCAGGTGGTGCCCGCGGTCGTCCCCCGCACCACCGGGCGCACGCTGCTGGTCACCAACCCAGGCGACCGCACCGCGTCTGCGACGGTGACGGTCGCAGGCGCGGACGGCCCGTTCACCGCAACGGGCATGGACCGGATCCGCGTCAAGCCGCAGTCGGTCGCCGCTGTGGACATCCCCAGCTCCGTCGGCGCCAAGGTCGCCGCTTTGACGGTGACCTCTGACGTCCCCGTCACCGCATCGGTGCTGCAGTCGAGCCGTGGACCGGCTTCGGACAGCGCCGTCGCCTCAGCCGGCGTACCCCTCACCGCAACCGGTGTGCTTCCCCTGGAGGTAGGAGGGTCGCTAGCCGACCCGCGGGTGACCCTGGTGCTGTCCAGCCTGCCCGATGCACCGCAGACGTCGGTGCGGGTCACCGCCCGTGACAGGTCCGGTCGCGCCCGCGGAATGACCACGGTCACCGTACGACCCGGGAGCACAGTCACCTTGGACCCCGCCAAGGACAAGGAGCTGGACCTGCCTGCCAAGATCTCCTACCTCACCGTGGACGCCGCCGATGTCGGCGTCCTGGTCGCTGGTATCTACCAGAGTCCCGCCGGCGTCGCCGTCCTCGGCGTCGCCGACGCGCCGGCGACCGTCGAGGCGCCCGCCGTCACCAGCGCGGGCTGAGGCCACTGGCATCAGGCCGGCGGGTCGACGTCCTCGGGGTCCAGGTGCCACAGGGCACCCAGCTGTTCGGCCAGGACGACCGAGATGGCCTGAGCCAGCTGGTGGCGTCCCTTCGCCCGCGCGACAAGCGGTAGCCGGAACACCACCACGCGCACGTGGCGCGAGCCAGGCCATTGCAGCAGGGACGCCAGGGGGACCTCGACGCCGGTCCAGTCCTCCGGCAGCAGCGGCGCCTCCTCCACTGCGAACTCCACCTCGCGCAGCGCAACGGTCCACCGGCGCCGCAGGCGCTCGATCACTGCGACGACAAGGCCGTCGAACTCGGCCCGCGGTGACTGCACGCCCGGTACGTTGGCTGCGGACAGCGGGCCCGGGAGCACGAGTGGTCCGCGCAACCCTCTGCCGCGGCGGGGACGCATCCGTCCCGTCCGGACGGGACAGGGTCCGGCGGGTGTGGTCATGCCGGTGAGCCTAGCGATCCCCG
>JACCZT010000126.1 GCA_013695785.1 Nocardioidaceae bacterium
GACCAGGTGGCGGCGATGCGTTCGCACCTCGACTCGCGCCCAGACATCGGTCTTTGTGTCACCGACGTCCGCGTTCCAGGCGGCAACGGCATCCTGGTGAGGTTGTCGCAGCGCGAACCGCCGTCCCTTCCCGCTGAGGGAGTCGCTGTACCGAGGTTGTGTGGCTCGGTGGAGTGACGCCGCCTCCAGGCGTACGCGGCGTCGACACCGAGTCCGAGCATCGTGTGGTCGACGTAGAAGGAGTCCGCAACGGTGAGCTCGTTGACGATGCCCGCGGGCCACTCGCTCATCGATCGCGGCAACGATCCGTATGACTCGGCCCGTTGGGTGACGAGGGTGGCCCGGCTCACCAGCTGGGACTGCACGTCGGCGAGCCGCTCCAGCAACGCTGAGAGCTCCTCGGCGTCTGGTGTCCGCACCAGGCTCACCGCCCGATGAGGTTCACCAAGACGGTCAGGACCACGGACAGCACGATGGAGATCGCGATCATCATCAGGCAGCCGATACCGCCGCCCAACGGACGGATGCGAACGGGCGTCATCGATCCTCGTCGTACGGCTCGCGACTGCCGGACTTGGCCAGGCCGCGGCTCAGCAGGTAGCCGATGGTGAGCAGCGTGACGTACAACCAGGCACGTTCGGCGCCAAACCCGCCATCGGCCGTCTCGTCAACGACCGCGGCGGTGATGAAGATTCCGAGCACCGTGAGCACGTAGGCGACGAGCTCGGTGGTGAGGAGCGCTGACTTGGTCTCGGTGCTCAACCGACGCTGAAGGTCGGACTGGCCGCGACTGCGCTGCTCGGTCCCGCCGCCCTGGTGGGGTGCACCCATGTGGGGTGGCGTACGGCCCTGGTACGCGGGGGGGCCGCCTTGATAAGGCGCGGAGCTCTGGTAGGAGCCGCCGCCCTGCTGGGGCTGAGTCGCCGCGGGCGAGCCTTCTGCGTGCGGCGGGCTGCCCTGCTGGGGATGATGTTCATAGGGCGGTCCGTCTTGGTAGTTGGACATGGGTTCTCCCGATTGTTGATCGTCGTCTTGGTCGATCAACGGGTGCTGGCGTCACTTCCCGCCGCACCCTCGTCGCTCTCGGGGGTCAGCTCGACCCGCTGCTCGTCGACGTCGACCGGTGCGATCGAGCCGTCCCCGAGCTGCGCGGAGCTGGTCTCATCAGCGTCGCCGTGCAGGCGTACCTCATCGGGGAGGGAGTCGACCGCCATCACGTTGGGATCGACGTCATGCACTGTCGGGCGGTGCGATTCCGCTGTCATGGAGTCCTCCTCGAGACGGGCAACGCCCGCCGATGTCTTCGTCTCCACCATCGTCGCAGCCAGCTGCGTGTACCGCACGTCAGGTGCGTCAGATCTCCAACGGCAGCAGCTTGTGGGTGCCGTCACACCACGGCTTGCGACCGGACTTGTCGCACCGGCACAACGCGACCACCGGCCGCTCGACCGGTACGCGGCGTCCGTCGTCGTCGATGACATGGGTGGCACCACGCAGCAACATCGGCCCGCCGGGACACAGCGTGACCTCGACCTGCGGTTCGTCAGGTCGCACGGCGGCGCTCATGCAGGCACCGGAACCCCATCATGCTCGGGGCCGAGGAGGTTGGCGTCTGAGTCCCACGCCCCGAGGAGTTGCTCGGCGAAGCGGACATCGAGGGCGAGGCAGATGACCGCGCCGAAGACGATGTCGGCCTCCTGCGACGGGTCGTCGAGCGCGAGCGCCGCGCAGATGCCACGCAGGGCGAGCTGCTCGTGCACCGCGTCCGCCTCGACGTGCTCGTCGAAGTAGAAGGCCGCGTCGTCACCGAACCCGAGCCGCCGCAGACCCGCGGCGTACCGTACGCACGGCAGCGAGCTGGTCGCCTCGAACGCGCCGAGGTGGCCCATGGCGGCGCCGTTGAGCCGTCGGTGCAGCCCGAACAGCGACATCGCGTTGTTGGTGGCCAGGACGATGGCCGGCACGTCGTCGATGTACGCGCCGTAGGCCGGGTCGAGCCCGGCACGCTCGAGCGTGGTGGCGTACAACGCCTGATGGACCCGCTCGGGCCGGCCGCCGCCGTACTCGTCGAACTGCAGCTCGACAAGGCGCGACTTGATCGCGGGCTGCAGTCGCGGGATGGCCCAGGACTGCGGGTCGGACTCCTTGAGGTGGTAGATGCTGCGTAGAGCCAAGAACTCCTCGGTCTGCTCGCGCGTGGCGGTGCGCTGCAGGTATGCCGACAGCTCCGGCCCTTCGAAGGCTTCGGTGAGGTCGAACAACCGGTCGGCGAGGTCACCCTTGCCGCCGACGACGGCGCGGACGTGCGGCTCGGCAAGCGTGCGCAGCGCGGCCTCGAAGGACCGCTCGAGCTCTCGCCGGACCGCGAGCATCCCCGCGTCCCACTCCCACTCGTCCTCGACGTCCTCAAAGCCCTTGTAGTGCAGCTCGTACAACGCCCACAGCGTCACCTGCAGGTCCTCGTCCTCGAGGGGGTCCTCGAAATGGTCGGGCCACCCTGGAGGCATGGGTACGGTGCCCACCCCCGGCGGCGCCTGCAGCAGACGGGCGAAGACCTCCGCGCTGATCGCACCGCGTGCGCGCGGTAGCAGCATCGTCACCCTCCCGTCCGAACCTGACCTCGAACGCTACCGGCCATCACTGCGCAAGGCACGTCGTGGTCGGCGCATGCGCCGCTCTCGGACCGCCCTTGCAGATGCGGCACCGCGCGTTGGTCACTATCCTGCCCCCCGAGCCTTGAGGGAGGATCATCGTGGGCAGGCAGACCGACATCCAAGACTCGTCGCACCCCGACGAGAGCGAAGCCGACAAGCTCGACCGCAACTGGAATGAGCTTCTGCAGGAGCTACGCGTCTCGCAGACCGGTGTGCAGATCCTCACCGGCTTCCTGCTCACCGTGCCGTTCACGGTACGGTTCGGCGCTCTCGACGACGTCCAGCGCATCGTCTACCTGGTCGTGCTCAGCAGCTCGGTTCTCGCGACCGCCTTCCTGGTCGGGCCGGTGGCCTTCCACCGGATTCTGTTCCGCCAAGGTGAACGGCCCTGGCTGGTGCACGCTTCCCACTGGTGCGCGCGCGCCGGGCTCATCACGTTGGCGGCAACGATCTGCGGCGTGGTGTGGCTCGTCTTCAGCGTGGTGGCGGGGACCACGCCCGCGTCGATCGCGGCCGGGCTCTGCGCTGCGTTCTTCGCCGGGCTGTGGGGCGCCCTTCCCTGGACCGCGCGGGTGACCGACTGACCAGCGACCGGTTCGACGTCCGCTCGACCACCGACGCCGCGGAGTACCGCGCCGTCGTGGCGCCGCTCGTCGAACGCGATCCAGTGCTGCACAGCGTGCTCGCCAGCAACGTCGACAATGCCGTCGCCGTCACCGTCCCGGATGCGTTGTGGATGTGGCTCGAGGCGTCCGGCGCACCCGTCGCGGCGGCGATGCACACGCCACCTCGACCCCCGCACCTGGCCAGCGAGTCCGCTGAGGAGGGCGTACGGTTCGCGGACTTCCTCGCCGGAGCCGGACGGGAGGTCACTGGCGTCGGAGGGTTGCGCGCCGCAGCGGTGGGCTTCGCCACGAGATGGCGCGAGCTCACCGGTTGCGCGGTGAGCACCGCCATGGAGCAAGGGGTGTACGTCTTTGCCGACCCGACCGCGCCCACAGGCGTACCCGGTGCCCTGCGCGCGGCAGCGCCGGCGGAGGCGAGGCTGCTCAACGCGTGGGCAGCCGGCTTCACAGCAGACATCCGCGACGGTCACCCCCCTGCGGTGGACGTGCTGACCGCCCGGATCGACCGCGGGGAGATGTGGGTCTGGGACGACGGGCAGCCGGTCTCCATGACGTACACCTCGCCGGCTCACGGTGGCGTCAGCCGGATCTCGTGGGTCTACACTCCTCCGGCGCTGCGCGGCAACGGTTACGCCAGCGCGTGCGTGTACGGCGCAAGTGTCCAGCAGGTGGCCCGCGGTCATCGCTGCATGCTGTACACCGACCTGGCCAACCCCACGTCGAACGCGATCTACCAGGCGGTCGGCTACCGCCGGCACGGCGACTCCGTCCTGCTCGCGTTCGAGGGCAGTGCGGCGGCGGTCGTACGGTGAGCGCATGACACAGACCGCCGACCCGGACCTCATCGCCCAGGGCCGCGCCTCCTGGGGAACGCTCGAGCCGCTGCACGTCATCGGCTACTTCGCCCCGCAGGTGACGCAGGAGTACGTCGACCTCGGGTTGCACCCGCGGCTCTCGTACTTCGCGGCCCGCTCAGCGGCTCTCGGCGCGGTGGACCCCGCCGTGACCGTCGCGACGTTCTACGTGTTCGCACCGTGGCTGGCGCACAAGGCGCTGCCCGCGTCGTGGCAGATCGCCTCGCCCGCCCGCATCCAGCAGGCCCGGCGCACCGGCGTGGCCAAGGCGTTGGACGAAGCCCTCGGCGAGGTCGACGTCAGCGAGGCGCTCGAGCTCGCCCGGATCGCCTGCGACGGGCTGACCAGGCCCGGTCGGCCCTTGTACGCCGCCCACAGCGCACTCGACTGGCCTGAGGACGATCTGCTCGCCCTGTGGCACGCCGCGACGCTACTGCGCGAGCACCGTGGCGACGGACACGTCGCCGTCCTTCAGTACGCCCAGCTGGACCCGGTCGAGGCGCTCGTCCTCGACAGCGACTTCTCCGGCAACGCCGACTTCCTGCGGGCCACGCGCGGATGGACCGACGAGGAGTGGGATGCGGCACGGCAGCGTCTCGCCGAGCGCGGGCTGCTGGCGGGCGACCGGCTCAGCGACACCGGCAGGGAGCTGCGGCAGGCGGTCGAGGACGAGACCGACGCGCTCGCTGCCGAGGGCTGGGCGCACCTCGGCCTCGAAGGCGGTCGGCGCATCCAAGAGCTCCTCGCGCCGCTGCGAGCGCAGCTGCTCGGCGGCGGTATGCTCCCGGACTGGATCGCCCGCCGCGGCTGAAACGTTGCTCCCGGTCGGATAACGTCCGACAGGAACAGTCACCGAACGAGAGGATCAGCCATGGCCCGCGCGGAAGACTTCCCCAACCCGTACCACTACCTCCCGTCCGTCCCGAGCTTCACCGTCACCAGCGACGACGTGGCCGACGGAGGTCGTCTCGACAACTCGCAGCTGTCCGGTGTGATGGGGGCCGGCGGAGATGACGTGTCGCCTCAGCTGTCCTGGTCGGGCTTCCCGGAGGAGACCCGGAGCTTCGCGGTCACCGTGTACGACCCGTGCGCACCGACCGCGAGCGGGTTCTGGCACTGGGCGGTCGCGGACCTGCCCGCCGACGTCACCGAGCTAGCCGGTGGAGCGGGCGCCGAGGGCAAGGACCTCCCCGGTGGCGCCGTGACCCTCGCCAACGACGCCGGGGTCAAGGGTTTCATCGGGGCGGCCCCGCCAGAAGGGCACGGCGACCACACGTACTACGTCGTCGTCCACGCCGTCGACACCGAGTCGCTCGAGCTTCCGGACGGCGCGACACCTGCCTTCCTCGGCTTCAACCTGTTCAGCCACACGCTCGCCCGCGCGACGCTCACCGCGACGTACGGGCACTGAGAGAGGACGCTTGATGTTCGAAGCAGACGACATCCGCGACTGGCGCGGCCAGGACGTCGCCGACGTCGACGGGTCGAAGATCGGCTCGCTGGAGGCGGTCTACTTCGACACCGCCTCCGAGGTGCCGGTGTTCGCTACCGTCCGCATCGGGCTCCCCGGCCGCCACCGCCTCGTCTTCGTACCGCTCGGAGGGGCCCGGGTCTCCCCGAAACAGGTGCGGGTGCTGTCCGACAAGAAGACCGTCAAGAACGCGCCGTCGATCGACACCGACGGCGAGCTCGAGGCGGCGGCCGAGCCGACCGTGTTCGAGCACTACGGGCTCGAATACCAACCCGGCGCCAGCGGCGAACGCCGCCTCGGTCGACGCTGACAGGTCGAGGCCCATGCTCGCGCTCGTCCTTGTCCTGCTCATCGTGTGGATGGTGCTCGCCATCATCGGCTTCGCCGTCGAGGGCCTGTTCTGGCTCTTCGTGGTCGCGTGCATCTTGTTCGTCCTCACCGTCCTGGCCGGGGTGTTCCTGCGCGGACGCGCGGCCCGGCGTCGACCTCGCTGACCCACGCCGAGCCGCTTGCGGCGCGCCAGAATCGCACCGCATCGCCGGTATCGTCGGGCTATTCTTGGGCGCAGCAGGAAGGGGTGGCCCCGCATGGACGCACATGTCCTCGTCCTCAACGCCAGCTACGAGCCGCTGCAGCGCGTGTCGCTGCATCACGCCATCCGCATGCTCGTGCGCGAGGTCGCGGTGGTCGAGGAGGCTCACGAGTCGGCGATGTTCGGCCCGTTCCGAGTGCCCAAGGTGCTGCGCCTGGTGCGCTACGTCGTGATGAAGTGGGTGCACCGGCGATCACCCATCTGCACCAAGACCGCCGTCAAGGCCCGCGACGGCCGGTGCGCCTACTGTGGCGGCCACGCCGACACCGTCGACCACATCGTCCCGCGGTCCCGCGGGGGGACGCTGACCTGGGACAACGCCGTTGCCGCCTGCGTCAGGTGCAACCATCGCAAGGCAAACCGGACCCCGTTCGAGGCCGGCATGACGCTGCTTGTCGTCCCGTCGGCACCGTCCGGCCTGCTGTTCGCCCACCGCTGACCACCCGCCCTGCCCGGCCGTCGACAACCGGTAGCCTCCAGGGGTGACCTCCGCAGCGCCTGGCCCCACCTTGTCCGTGCGTCCGATCAGCCCCTCCGAACACCTCACGTTCCTCGGCACGCTGCCGAGTGCCAGCTTCTTGCAGACGCCCGCGTGGGGAACGGTCAAGTCCGAGTGGGAGCACGAGTCGATCGGGTGGTTCGACGGTGACCAGGTCGTCGGTGCCGCCCTGGTCCTCTACCGCCAGCTGCCCCGGGTCAAGCGCTACCTCGCGTACCTACCGGAGGGGCCGCTGATCGACTGGGCCACGCCGGAGCTCTCCTGCTGGCTCGACCCGATGGTCGACCACCTGTCGGGCAAGGGTGCCTTCGGCGTACGCATGGGTCCTCCCGTGGTCGCTCGCCGCTGGGACGCCGCCACGGTCAAGCAGGCGATCGCCGACGACGCGCTCGCTTCCCTCGGTGACGTCCCGGCGTCCGCAACCGACGACACCGGCGTTGCGGTGGTGCGCCGCCTGCGCGAGCTCGGCTGGAGGGAGCAGCCCACCGCGGGCGGCTTCTCGGCCGGGCAGCCGAAGTACAACTTCTGGGTCCCGCTCGCGGACCGCAGCGAGGACGACGTCCTGCGCGGCATGAATCAGCTCTGGCGCCGCAACATCAAGAAGGCGGACAAGTCCGGCGTCCAGGTGAGCGTCGGGACGCGCGACGACCTGCCGGCCTTCCACGCCGCCTACGCCGAGACCGCCGAGCGTGACCACTTCACACCGCGCCCGCTGGCGTACTTCGTGGCGATGTACGACGCCCTGGCCGCTGAGGACCCTGACCGGATGCGCGTCTACCTCGCACGTCACGAGGGCGACCTGGTCGCCGCGACGACGATGATCCGGGTGGGCGAGCACGCGTGGTACTCCTACGGCGCGTCGACCACCGCCAAGCGGGAGGTGCGCGGCTCCAACGCCGTCCAGTGGCAGATGATCCGCGACGCGATGGCCGCCGGGGCGACGGTGTACGACATGCGCGGCATCACCGACACCCTCGACGCGGACGACTCCCACATCGGCTTGATCCAGTTCAAGGTCGGCACCGGCGGCGAGGCGGTCGAGTACGCCGGCGAGTGGGACCTGCCCATCAACCGCGTCCTTTACGCCGCGTTCGCGGCCTACCTGAAGAGGCGCGGCTGACATGGCGCTGACCCTGCGGGTCGCCGGTGACCGCTGGCGCGCGCACCTGCGCGCGGTCGCTGATGCGCACCCAGGCATCGTGCCGGTGGTCAAGGGCAACGGCTACGGGTTCGGCAAGGCGAGCCTGGCGCGCCGCTCGGCGTGGCTGGGTGCCGACACCGTCGCGGTCGGCACGTACGTCGAGGTGGCGGACGTGCTCCAGCGTTTCGACGGTGATGTCATGGTGATGACACCATGGCGCCCGCCGGTGCGCGGCGAGCAGATCCCGTACGACCCGCGCGTGGTGCACACCGTGGGCCGCACCAACGACCTGCTCGCGATGGGCGAGGACGCACCCGCCGGCACCCGTGTCGTCGCCGAGGGCCTGACGTCGATGGCCAGGCACGGGTTCGACCGGCACGCGCTCGCCGATGCCGCCGCGGCGCTCGGGCGGTTGCGCTTGCAGGGCTTCGCGGTGCACCTGCCGATGGCAGGCGGCCGGCTCGACGAGGCCGAACGCTGGGCCGCGGTGCTGGGGGCCTCCAAGCTCGCCGACCGTCTGGAGACTCCGACGCTCTACGTGTCCCACCTGACCGACACCGAGCTGTCCGGCTTGGGTGAACGGCGCCCAGGCCTGACCATCCGGCCTCGGATCGGGACCGCGCTGTGGCTGGGTGACCGCGGTGCGCTGCGTCCGACCGCGACCGTGCTCGACGTGCACGAGGTCGAGCGCGGCGAACGCGTCGGATACCGCCAGCGGGCGATGCCGGTCGCGGGACACCTGGTGATCGTCTCCGGCGGCACCACCCACGGGATCGGCCTGGAGGCGCCGACCGCCGCGTCGAGCCTTCGCCAGCGGGCAACCTCCATCGCCAAGGGTGGGCTCGAGGCGGCCGGCCTCGCGCTGTCGCCGTACACCATCGGCGGCAAGCAGCGGTGGTTCGCCGAGCCGCCACACATGCAGGCCAGCATGCTGCTGTTGCCACGCAGCGTCCCACCGCCGGAGGTCGGCGCCGAGGTCGCCGTCGCCGTACGCTTCACGACCACGACGTTCGACGCCGTCACACTCAGCTGACGCGGATGCACCCGCTCGCTAGAGCCAGCGGCGGCGCTTGAAGACCAGATACAAGATGACGCCGGTCATCAGCATCGCCAAAAGCGCCAGCGGGTATCCGACCGTCCATCCGAGCTCGGGCATGTGGTCGAAGTTCATCCCGTAGATGGTCCCGACGAGCGTCGGCGCGAAGAGGATCGCGGCCCAGGCGGAGATCTTCTTGACCTCCTCGTTCTGGGACAGGCTGGCCTCGGTCAGGCGACGCATCTCATCGTTCTGCTGCTGGCCGACGAGCGTGGCGTGCACGGTGAGCGCGTTCTGCAGCAACGCACGGAAGGAGTCCACCCGCTCGACAACCCGCAAGGTGTGGTCGTGGACGTCACGCAGGCTGCGCTGCAGCTCGACGTCCACCCCGTACTTGTCGAAGCCGCGCTCGAGCCCGGTCAGCACGTCGAGCAGCGGGTGGGTGGCGCGCTGGAACTCGATCACCTCGCGGGACAGCTCGTAGATGCGCCTGGAGACCGCCGGGTCGCCGTCGAAGAGCTGGTCCTCGATCTCGTCGATGTCGTTCTCGAGCCCCGCAACGACGGGGGCGTACTCGTCGACCACCTGGTCCAGGATCGCGTAGAGGATCGCTTCGGGCCCGACGGACAGCAGCGCCGGCGTCTGCTCCAACCGGCGGCGAACCCGTCCGAGGTCCGGCGACTCCGCGTGGCGGACCGTGACGATGAAGTCCGCACCCACGAAGACGTGGAGCTCGCCGAACACCACCTTCTCGGTCTCGTCGACGTACTGTGCGGGGCGCAGGACGGCGAACAGCGTGCCTCCGTACCGCTCCAGCTTCGGGCGTTGATGGGCAGAGATGGCGTCCTCGACGGCGAGCTCGTGCAGATCGAACTCCTGCGCGACCGAGCGGATCTCATCGACATGGGGCCGGTAGAGCCCGATCCACGCCATGCCGTTGCGCTCCCGCAGACGCGCGTAGATGTCCTCGAGGTTGTCGGAGGTGTCAGTGCGCTCACCGCCGACGTAGATCGCGCTGTCAACAAGGCTCATGGCACTCGCATGCTAACCGGTGCGTCCTTGCGTTCACGACCGGCGAGCTGGTCCAAGGCTCACGCCCGCTCCGCCGCACCCTGACTCGGGCTGCGCTGCTGAACCCGAGCCAGAGCATCCGTGCAGTGCCCCCGATCGGGGAGTTCAAAACTGAGTGGGCAGAATTGGTAGACATGCTCGTATATACATGAAAGCATAGCGACATGGCCAGGGTCCACGGCGTCACCCCCTCGACGCCCGTCGGGGCGGCCGACGCGGAGCAGATCGCCCGGGTGATGTCGGCGCTGTCCACCGGGAGTCGGGTACGGATCCTTGCGCATCTGCGACAAGGGACGTGCTCGGTGGGTGATCTCACCACCGCCGTCGAGATGGCCCAACCGGCGGTGTCGCACCAGTTGCGGATCCTGCGTGATCTCGGCCTGGTGGTCTCCAGCCGGCGGGGACGCAACACGGTCTACGGGCTGCACGACGCCCACGTGCGGAGCCTGCTGGACGAGGCACTGCGGCACCTGGATCACCTGCGCGCCGGCCACGAAGACGAAGGGCCCACGTCGACAAGCAAAGTCAACCGAACAGCGAGGAGAGTCATGACCGAGCAACACAGCCACGAGGAAGAGCACGTCCATGAGCATGAGCATGAGCACGCCCACGGTGACGAGTCACACGATCATGCGCACACCACCCACGACCACGAGCACGTGGAGCACACCCACGAGCATTCCCATGACGGCGACACTCACGAGCACCCGCATGTCCATGAGGCGGGGCTGGAGCAGGAACACGCGCACAGCCACGACTGACGCTAGGTGACGGTGCGAGCCAGCGCACGCAACGCTGAGGTCGACCTGGTGTTAGCTGGGCGCCGGAGCGGTGAACCCCGCGCTTTCGCCCGCGTTGGTCACGGCGACCCAGATGTCGAGAAGATCGGTTTCAACTGAGGGGCGAGCGCATCACAGGACGCGGACCGGTCACATTCAGTCGGCCGGGCTTGGCTGGATGTGCTGGGACCACTTCTCCTCGATGTGTCCGTACTTCCACACCGCCAGCGCGACGACCCACGTGAGAACGAACAGCGCAACGATGATGTACCCGATGTGATTGAGGTCCAGGTTCGCGATCGAGGCGAGCGGCCCGGACGCGATACCGACCTTGTCGGTCAGGATCGAGATCAGCTCGATCGTGCCGATGATCAACGCCACGGCGACCGACAGGCCTGTCACCGTGATGTTGTAGAACACCTTGCGCACGGGCTTGGAGAACGCCCAACCGTAGGCGAAATTCATGAAGCACCCGTCAATGCTGTCGAGCATGCTCATGCCTGCTGCGAACAGGATCGGCAGAGTCAGGACCGCGTACCACGGCAGGCTGAACGCCGCGGCGCCGCCGGCCAGGACGAGCAGGCCGACCTCGGTGGCGGTGTCGAACCCGAGACCGAACAACAACCCCACCGGGTACATGTGCCACGGCTTGGTCACTGCCTTGGTCGCCCCGGACAGGATCCGGTTCATGAAGCCCCGGTTGTTCAGCTGCTCCTCCAGCGCCGCCTCGTCGAAGGCACCCTGGCGCATCTCGCGGAAGACCTTGAGGATGCCGATGAGCACCACCAGGTTGATGATCCCGATGATGAACAGGAACGTCCCGGAGACAGCGGTCCCGATCACCCCGGTGGTTTGCTGCAAGGTCGAGGACTCGTCACCGACCTGTCCGGCCATGGCCTTGACTCCGAGCGCGATGAGCACCACGAGGCCGAACACGATCGAGGAGTGGCCGAGGGAGAACCAAAATCCGACCGAGACGGGCCGCTTGCCCTCGGTCATGAGCTTGCGGGTGGTGTTGTCGATCGCGGCGATATGGTCGGCGTCGAAGGCGTGCCGCATGCCGAGCGTGTACGCCGTCAGCCCCAATCCGATACCGAACACCTGTGTCGTGCTCACCTGGTAGTCCTGCGGTGCGACGATCCCCGCGAGGACGCCCCACCCCACGACGTGCAACGCCAGAATGAACGCAGTCATGCCGAGAATCGAACGCCACTCACCGGCCGTCAACGAACTCCGGATCCGGCTCCACCGTGAGCCACCCTCCGCGATCGAACCCTCAGTGGCTGTCATGACCAACTCCCGTAGATCGGCCGTGCCGGTGGCAGGCGTCCTGTCGGACACTCCGGTACAGATGCGACTTCTTCGCATCTACCATGGACGACTCTGCCGTAACGCGAGAATTCCCGCAACCCCCGCCGTCTAGGACACAATGGGCAGATGAGCACCCAGGACGCCCCGCCTCTTGGTACCAGCGTTCCCGCTGCCCTGACCCTGCTCCGCAAACGTGGCGAACGGGTGACGAGGGCACGGCGCGCGGTCCTGGAGGTCCTGGACAGCACCACGGAACACTTGAATGCCGACGAGATCGCCCGGCGCGCTGCGGCGAAGGCCCCCGGGGTGCACCGGGCCACGGTCTATAGAGCACTGTCTACCCTCGGCGAGCTGGAGATGGTAAGACACACCCACGTCGGCGGGTCGGCGGCCGTTTACCACCTGGCAGTCCTGGATCCAGAGCTCGGCGCCGAGGCCAACGCCAACGCCCATGCACATGTCCGATGCACCTCCTGCGGCATCGTGCTCGACGTCCCCGCCGAGACACTGCGCCCGTTGGTCGGGAGGCTCGAGCGGGACCTGGACTTTCACCTCGACCCTGCGCATGCCGCCCTGCTCGGAACCTGCGCCATCTGTCGCGTCACCGCACCCCAGGGCTGAGACTGCCCGAGCCGCAACCTGGTGGACGGGCACTCTTGCCTCGACGCGTCCTACGTGCAACATTTTCGCAAAACGGTTCGGCTTCATCTGAGGCGACAGAGGGGATTCGTCGACAGCCCGACAGACTCAGCAAGGATGACGAGGTGGTCGAGGACGTCACAGCGCTGTATGCGCGGGCCTGTCGACAGTCATGACCTACGGACCACCGGTACGGACCGCACTGGCATGACGAAA
>JACCZT010000138.1 GCA_013695785.1 Nocardioidaceae bacterium
GTGAGAGAGACCATGAACTTCCCCTGGCTGACCACGTTGCTCGTGCTTCCCCTCATCGGCGCCGTCGTCGTCGCTGTCATCCCGCGAGCCCGCGACGCCCTCGCCAAGCTGGTCGGCACCGGTTTCGCCGTCGCCACCTTGCTGGTCAGCCTCGCCATGTTCTCCGCCTACGACACCAGCGCCAACGGCTACCAGCTGACCGAGCAGCACACGTGGATCGCGGCTCTCGGCGCCTCCTACGCGCTCGGCGTCAACGGCATCGGCATCGTGCTGATCCTGTTGACGACCGTGCTCGTGCCGATCGTGATGATCGCCTCGTGGCCCGACGCGGACGAGGCCCGGTGGAGCGCCGGCACGTTCTTCGCGTGGATGCTGTTCCTGGAGGCCCTCGCCGTCGGTGTCTTCGCCGCGACCGACGTGCTGCTGTTCTACGTCCTGTTCGAGGCGACACTGATCCCGATCTACTTCCTGATCGGTGGTTTCGGCTCCGGCCGGCGCTCGTACGCCGCGGTGAAGTTCCTGATCTACAACCTCGTCGGTGGCCTGGTCATGCTCGCCTCCGTCGTCGGTCTCTACGCCGTCTCGGCCCGCGCGGGCGCACCGAGCTACCTGCTCGGTGACCTGATGGACGTACCGATCGGGGAGTGGACGGGGCGCTGGATGTTCCTCGGTTTCTTCATCGCCTTCGCGATCAAGGCGCCGCTCTGGCCGGTGCACACCTGGCTTCCCGACGCCGCCGCATCCGGCACGTCCGGGACATCGGTGCTGATGATCAGCGTGCTGGACAAGATCGGCACCTTCGGCATGCTCCGGTTCTGCCTGGGACTGTTCCCGGAGGCGTCGCAGTGGGCCAGCCCGGTGGTAATGACCCTCGCGGTGATCAGCATCGTCTACGGAGCGCTGCTCGCGATCGGCGAGGACGACCTCCGCCGGCTGATCGCCTACACCTCGGTGTCCCACTTCGGGTTCATCGTCCTGGGCATCTTCGCCTTCACGACGCAGTCCACGTCCGGATCGGTGCTGTACATGTTCAACCACGGCTTGTCCACCGCTGGACTCTTCCTGGTGACCGGCGTGCTGATCCGGCGGCGCGGTTCGGCGAGCATCGCCGACTTCGGCGGCGTCCAGAAGGTCGCGCCTGTCCTCGCGGGCGTCTTCTTGGTGTTCGGCCTGTCGAGCCTCTCCCTGCCCGGTCTCGCGCCGTTCGTCAGCGAGTTCTTGGTGCTGGCCGGCACGTTGACCCGCTCGGTGCCGTTCGCCGTCGTCGCCACCCTCGGGATGGTGCTTGCCGCGCTGTACATCCTCTTGATGTACCAACGCACCATGACCGGACCGCTGCGTGAGGACAACCGCGAGATCTTCGACCTCGACGGCCGCGAGTTCGGTTCGCTCGCGCCGGTCGTCGTACTGATCATCGGGCTCGGATTCTTCCCACAGCCGCTGCTGAACGTCATCCAGCCCGCCGTCGACAGCACCTTGCAGCAGGTCGGGGAGTCCGACCCCGCGCCCCGTACCCCGAGCGTGGCCCAGGCAGAGGAGACCGACCAGTGACCGCGTTGACCGGAGCGGTGCTGGCCCAAAATGCACTGTCGGCCGCAGACCTGCCGCAGATCGGGGCCCCGGCGATCGAGTACGGCACCCTGTCACCGGTGCTCGCGATCACCGCGACGGCACTCATCGGTGTCCTCGTCGAGGCGGGCGCGCCCCGGCGGGCGCGGTTCGGGCTGCAGTCCGCCGTCGCGATCGTGGGCATCCTCGCCGCGTTGGCCGCAACGGTGTGGGTGAGCATCCATGACCTGGGCAAGGTCAGCTTCGAAGGCACCGACCTGCTCGCCCGCGGCAAGACCGTCGCCGAGGGTGCCCTCGTGGTTGACGGTCCGACCGTCTTCTTGTGGGGCCTGCTGCTGGTGTTCGCGCTGGTGAGCATGCTGATGTTCGCCGAACGCGGCCTCGAGGGCGGACTGAGTGGGTTCACCGGCCAGGCCGCGGTCGCGCCCGGCGGCGCCGGTGAGCGCGAGGCGACGATGGCGGGGATCGAGCACACCGAGATCTTCCCGCTCGCCATGTTCGCGCTGCTCGGCATGATGGTCTTCCCGGCGTCCAACGACCTGCTCACCATGTTCGTGGCGCTTGAGGTGCTCTCGCTCCCGCTCTACCTGCTGTGCGGGCTGGCTCGCCGCCGCAGGTTGCTGAGCCAGGAGGCCGCCGTGAAGTACTTCCTGTTGGGGGCGTTCTCGTCGGCCTTCTTCCTCTATGGCATCGCCCTCGTCTACGGGTACTCCGGCTCGTTCACACTCGCCGCGATCGACACGGCGGTCAGCAACCAGATCGCCGGTCAGAACCTCCTTCTCGCCGGAATGGCGCTGATCTCGGTCGGGTTGTTGTTCAAGGTCTCGGCCGTACCGTTCCAGGCGTGGACGCCCGACGTCTACCAAGGCGCACCGACCGCGGTGACCGCGTTCATGGCGGCCGGCACCAAGGTGGCCGCGTTCGGTGCGCTGCTGCGCGTCTTCTTCGTCGGGTTCGGTGGGGCGCAGTGGGACTGGCGGCCACTGATGATGATCGTCGCGGTGCTGACGATGGTCGTCGGCGCCGTGGTCCTGATCCGGCAGACCGACGTCAAGCGCATGCTGGCGTACTCCGCGATAGCGCACAGCGGGTTCATCCTCACCGCGTTCGCCGGCGCCTACGAGGGCTCCGCCGGCACGGCCACCATCACCAGCGTGTCGGCGGTGATGTTCTACCTGGCCGTCTACGGTTTCTCCACCATCGGGGCGTTCGCGATCGCGACCCTCGTGCGCGACGGGGGCGGCGAGGTCGGCCACCTGGCGCGGTGGGCCGGACTTGGCCGTGAGTCACCAGTACTCGCCGGCGTCTTCGCGTTGTTCATGCTGTCCTTCGCCGGTATCCCCCTCACCGCCGGGTTCATGGGCAAGTGGACGGTGTTCAGCGCCGCTTGGTCCGGGTACGCATGGCCGCTCGTCGTCGCCGGTGTCCTGACGAGCGCCGTCGCAGCGTACTTCTACGTGCGCGTGATCGTGCTGATGTTCTTCGCAGACCCCGAGGGCGACGGGCCGACCGTCGCGGTGCCGAGCGTGATGACCTCGGCCGTGATCGCGGTGACCGCTGCTGTCACAATCGTGCTGGGTATCGTTCCTGGACCGGTACTCGACCTCGCCCAGAACGCCGGAACCTTCGTCCGCTGACACACCGCATCCAGCGGCCGCCGCGCCGGCCTCGACCACCGCCCTGTCAGGAGCTCGCGCCGTGTCAGCCAGCATCTTCGAAGTGCCGTACGACGACGAAGCGCTCCAGACCCGCATCCGAGGTGGGCTGGATGAGGTCGAACGGCAGCTGAGCGCGTCGATCGACAGCGGTGAACGGTTCGTCACCGAGGTCGCGGTGCACCTGCTGCGGGCGGGCGGCAAGCGCTTCCGCCCCCTGATGGTGCTCCTGGCCGCCGAGTTCGGCGCCAGCGACGAGCCGGGCATCGTGCCGTCGGCCGTGGTCGTCGAGCTCACCCACCTGGCGACGCTCTACCATGACGACGTCATGGACGAGGCCGCGCTTCGTCGCGGCGCGCAGAGCGCCAACGCGCGGTGGGACAACTCCATCGCGATCCTCGCCGGCGACTACCTCTTCGCGCAGGCATCCCAGATCCTCGCCGGGCTCGGGACCGAAGCTGTGCGTATCCAGGCCGAGACGTTCTCACGGCTGGTCCAGGGCCAGATCCGCGAAACGCTCGGGCCGACGGACTCAGAAGACCCGGTGGAGCACTACCTTTCGGTCGTCGCGGACAAGACGGGGTCGTTGATCGCCACTGCCGCGTTGTTCGGGTCGAAGACCAGCGGCGCCAGCGAGGACGTCCAGCAGGTACTGACCGAGTTCGGCGAATGCATCGGGTCTGCCTTCCAGCTCGCCGACGACATCATCGACGTCGCGAGCGAGACCGGCGACTCGGGCAAGACACCGGGAACCGACCTGCGTGAGGGCATCCCGACCCTGTCGACGCTCTTCGCGCAGCGCTCCACCGACCCTCGCGATGCACGGCTCAACGAGCTGCTCGCTGGACCCATCGAGGACGATGCCGACGTGGAGGAAGCGCTGCGCCTGCTGCGCGCCCACGAGGCGATGCGCCAGGCTCGGACCTACGTGCACAGCCAAGCCGACGACGCACGGGCACTTCTGGCCGGGCTCCCCGAGATACCGGCCCGGGCGGCCCTCGTCTCCTTGTGCGACGTCGTCGTCACCCGCATCGGGTGACACGATCGGGTCGGCTGTGGCTAATAGCCATTTCATGGGGCATACTTGGTGACACTGGGTCCCGATCTGTGGCCTTGGTGACTTCAAGGGAGCGGTATGAAGCGAATCGCGCTACGTCTTGCAGCCGCGGCTGTCGTCGCTACTGCTCTGGTGGGAGTCACTGGCACCGCCGAGGCAGCAGGTGCCGACCGCGGCAAGGCTTCCTCAATCGGTGACCGCGACTCCTCCGCGGTCTCGTCGCTGTTGCGCGGGGTCTCCTGGGAGTGATGCGCAGGGTTCGGGCATGAGTCCGACCTCCTCCCAGGTGCGCATCTGGGTCTACGTCGCGGCACTTTTCGCTGCCACAACTGGTGTTGTGGCAGCGAGTTCTCTGTCTGGGTTCGATCCGGCCAGCGACCTCCCGGCCGTCACCCTCCCGTTCTTCGTCGGGGGTTTGGTGGCAGCTGAGCTGCTGCGGGTCAGGTTCCGCCGCGGCGCGCACATCGAGTCGCTCACGCTCTTCGAGGCTGTGCTCGCGCCGCTCATCTTCGCGTTCGACACAGTCACTGCCGTCGTCGTCGTGGGCGTCGCGCAGGCGATGACCGCGGCGATCCGTCGCAACCCGCCGATCAAGTCGGCATTCAATGCGGCCCAGTGGGTCTTCGTCACCGCCTGCGGCTCCGTGGTGCTTCAGCTCTTGGGAGGCGGGACCGGCCTGGGTCTGCGCTCGCTGGGTGCGCTCTTTGCCGCGCTCGCCGTTGTCGCGGTGCTCAACAACCTCGCCGTGGCGATGGTGATGGCACTGTCAGAGGGCAGCTCGTTGCTTGCCGGGCTCCGCGGCTTCGCACCGCTGGTGTCGTCCTCGGTACTGGGCTGGTTGGTCAACATGCTGTTCGGCCTGCTGTTCGTGCTGGCCGTCGAAGGCAGCCCGGCCGCGGTGCTCCTGTTCCCCGTGCCGCTGGTGCTCCTGCACCTGGCGTATCGCGGCTACGCAGCCGCGCAGGCGGACCGTCGACGCCTGGGCGGGTTGCGCGACGCCGCGCAGGTGCTCGCCGAGCCGCTGCACCCGTTCGACGCGATTCCTGCCTACCTGGAGGAGGTACGAAGGGCGTTCGACTCCCGCGCGGCGGTGCTCATCCTGCGCCAGGAGGACGGCAGCTACCAGACCTACCTCCACCGGCCGGCGGGGAGCGGGACCGCGGCCGGTCCGAGCGACCGATCGGCGACGAAGGTCGAGCGGCTGCTCGCGCGCGAGGCCGAGCCGGTACGGATCAAGGTCGGGGACACCGGGATGCTGGCAGCGGCTCTGACCGGTGGGGGCTGGCGCGAGTGCATGTGTGCACCGCTGATCGACGAGCACCAAGAGCTCGGTGCACTGGTGGTGTTCGACCAGAGCGGCTTCGAGGGCACCCAGACCGCTGAGCTCGCGGTGCTCGACGCACTCGCGCGCGAGACTGCTCACACACTTGCGCGCGGGCGGCTGTTCGAGAACGTCATGGAACAGGAGCGCAGGCTCGCACAGATCGTCAGCACCACCTCCGACGGCATCTTCACCCTCGCCGACGACGGAGCGCTGCTCACCTGGAACTCCGCGTGCGAGACCATCACGGGCTTCGGTGCCGCCGAGCTCGTCGGCAGACGTGACGTCATGCGAACGCTCAGCGCCCGGACCGCGACGGGCAAGCCGATCGACTTCGCCAACTGGATCTCCATGCCGACGCTGCCGCGCGAGATCCTGATCACCACGCTCGACGGAATCCAGCGCCGGCTCTCCTGCTCGGCGAGCTCGGGCACCGATATCGACGGTGTGCGTTCCCTCGTCGTCGTCGCCCGGGACATCACTCCCGCTGAGGAGTACGAGGAGCTGCGCGAACAGTTCTCCCGTCTGGTGGAGGCGTCGGCCGCTCAGCGTCTGGTCGTCGACCACTTGCAGGAGGCGGTCGCTCCGGAGCCGCCAGGCATCGAGGGTGCCGACATCGCCGTCGCCTACGTCGCCTCCGATCCCGCCTCTCCGACCGGCGGGGACCTCTTCGACTGGCACGAGATGCCATCGGGAGATCTGCACGTCGCCGTCGTCGATGTGCTCGGGCACGGCGTCGCGGCGACCAAGGACGCGCTGACCGTCGTGCACACGCTCCGCTTCGTCGCGCTCGAGGGCACGCCGCTGGTCGATGTCGTACGCCGCGCCGACGAGTTGCTGTCCGCGCAGGATTCCGAGCTCGTCGCGACCGTCGTCGTTGCGCGGTACGACCCGACCACGGGCGTGCTCCAGGTGGTCTCCGGCGGACACCCGCCGGCGCTCATCGTCGGACCTGGCGGCGAGGTGACGCAGGTCCAGGCGACCGGCGGGGCGATCGGTTGGCCGGCTGTCGGCAGCGACAATGTTGCCACGATCGAGCTCGCGGTGCACGACTCGGTGGTGTTCTACACCGACGGGCTGATCGAAGCTCGCAAGGACGTCATCGAGGGCATGGACTCCCTCATGGAGGTCGCCAGCGACGTCGCTCACATGCCCGCTCAGCAGTACGCCGACGAGCTTGTTCGGCGCTCGCTCGCCGGCGCTGACCGTCGCGACGACAGCCTTGCGCTGGTCCTTCGACGCTCACGCAAGCGGGCTGTCGTCAACCACATGCGCTGGCGCGTCGATCCGATCGGGCACGACGAGCTGCGCTCGACCCGCAAGCAGCTCGAGGAATGGTTGTCCGGGCACCAGGTGGAGCTCGCGGACGTGGCGTTGGTCGCGGCTGAGCTGCTCTCCAACGGCGCGCGGGCCGCACGTAGCTCGATCGTGCTGACCGCCGAGCTCCAACCCGGTCAGGTCGTCCTGGAGGTCTCCGACGACGGGATCGGCGACCCGGGCATCGAGGGGCTGGGACGACGCCTGCCGCCGCCGGACAGCGAGAGTGGCCGCGGCCTCTACCTGGTCCGCGCGCTCAGTGCCGACGTCTCGGCCATGAGCACCGCCGAAGGCACTCTGGTGCGCTGCGTCGTACCGGTTCGCGGTGTCAACGTCGTCTCCCGGCGCATCCACGACGGCGTCCTGTGAGTCCGTCCCCACCTCATCATCACGTGTACCAGGTTAACTGGGCGCGGCGTCACTTCACCAAGGTTGCAGCCGAGGTGAAGTGACGCTGTACCAGGAGAACCTGGTACAGATGTGACTCGGAGCGCTGGAGGTGCGTGGTGAACGCTCAACACGCGATGTCCTCGGCGGCGCGGCTGAGAACTCGACGCCTGTTGGCGACGGCTTCGACCGTGATCGCCGACAGCGCCACCCACACCAGGACGAAGCCGAGCCACCGCACCGAGGTCATGTCCTCCCCGAAGACGATGAGGCCCAGTAGGAACTGCATGATCGGAGTGATGTACTGCAAGAGTCCGACGGTGGTCAGCGAGACGCGGGTGGCGGCCCCGCCGAACAGCAGCAGCGGGATGGCCGTCACGACGCCCGTTGCTGCCAGCAGCAGGATGTTGAGCCAACCTTCGTGACCGAAAGCGGTGTCCCCGCCGGCCTCGGAGACGGCCAGGTAGGTCACAGCCAGCGGCGCCAACGCCGCCGTCTCGACCGCGAGCCCTTCGAGCGCGCCGATGTTGGCCCTCTTCTTCATCAACCCGTAGGTGCCGAAGGAGAAAGCAAGTACCAGGGCGATGTAGGGCGGCCGGCCGTAGTCGATGGCGAGCACCGCGACCGCCAGAACGGCCAGGCTGAGCGCTGACCACTGGACCGCTCGTAGCCGTTCGCCGAGCACCACGACTCCCATCAGGATCGTGACGAGGGGGTTGATGAAGTAACCGAGCGAGGTCTCGATCACGTGCCCGTTGTTAACCGCCCAGATGAACATTCCCCAGTTGACGGCTACGGCCACCGATCCGACGGCGAGGTAGACGACACGGCGACGGTCACGAACGGCGGCGCGGGTCGTCCGCCAACGGCCAGTGACCGAGACCAGCACGGCCACGAACACCAGCGACCACACGATGCGGTGTGCGAGCACCTCGTCGGCACCGGCGGGCTCGAGCAGCGGCCAGTACAGGGGGAACAACCCCCAGCAGAGATAGGCGCCGACGCCGAGCAGCAGACCCCGGCGCGACTCGTCCACGCTTCGCAGACTACGACAACCTAGAATGCTCGCCATGTCCGACTATCTGGCGTCGTACGCGAGCGTCGCGGTGATCCTCATCGTCGGTGTGCTGCTCGCGGCCGGGATGCTTGGTGCCAACCGGCTGCTGCGGCCACAGCAGCCAACGGCGGCAAAGCTGCTCACCTACGAGTCCGGCGTCGACCCCGTCGGGCAGGGGTGGGCTCAGAGCAACGTGCGCTACCTCGTCTACGTCTACCTGTACGTCATCTTCGCGGTCGACGCGGTGTTCCTGTTCCCGTGGGCAGTGGTGTTCGTGGCGATCGGATGGGCCGCGGTCGTCGAGATGGCCGTCTTCGTCGGGTTCATCGCAGTCGGGCTGGTCTACGCGTGGCGTACGGGCGTGCTTCGGTGGACCTAGGCATGCCGTCGCTGGGACCCGCATCGCAGCTCGCGCCGAGACCCGCGCGCTACCTGCTGAACTGGGGACGACGCTACTCGCTGTGGGTCTTCAACTTCGGCCTCGCGTGCTGCGCCATCGAGTTCATCGCAACCTCGATGTCGCGGCACGACTTCATCCGCCTCGGCGTCATCCCGTTCGCGCCGGGGCCACGCCAGGCCGACCTGATGGTCGTCTCAGGGACGGTCACCGACAAGATGGCGCCAGCCATCCAACGGCTCTACGAACAGATGCCCGAGCCCAAGTACGTCATCTCGTTCGGCTCCTGCGCCAACAGCGGCGGCCCGTACTGGGACTCCTACTGCGTGACCAAGGGGGTCGACCAGATCATCCCGGTCGACGTCTACGTGCCCGGCTGCCCGCCGCGACCAGAAGCGTTGCTGCAAGGCATCGTGAAGCTGCAGGACAAGATCGCCGGCGAGAACCTCGCCGAACGCTACGCGCCGCGTTCGGCGACGTCCCTGCTGCGGGGGCGCATCGAGCCGCCGACCGATGCCACGGACGAGGGGCACCGGTGAGCTGGCATGACGACGCGTTGACGCTCGCGCAGCGGGTCACCGGCAGCGAGGCGAGCGGTGAGCTGGGCTTCGGTCCCTACACGATCACCGTTGCGAGTGTTGCCTGGCGCCGGGTCCACGCCGCGCTGCGTGCCGAGCTCGGCTGCACGTACTTCGACTGGCTGTCCGCCGCCGATGAGCTCGCCGAGGGATTTCGCATCGCCTGCCACGTGGCGTGCCTGGATGCTGGCGTCGAGCACGTCCTCGTCACGACCGTCGTCCCTCGGGAGTCGCCGGTGCTGGAGTCGCTGCTGCCGGTGCACGCCGGAGCCGGCTGGCACGAGCGCGAGACGCACGAGATGTTCGGCATCGACTTCACTGGGGGCACCGCCCTTGAGGGACTGCTGCTGCCCGAGGGATTTGAGGGCAACCCCTTGCGCAAGGAGTTCGTGCTCGCCTCGCGCGTCGCCAAGCCGTGGCCGGGTGCCAAGGAACCGGGGGAGAGCGACGCCGGCCTGCATGCGTCGCCCGGACGCCGTCGCCAACGCCCCGCGGGGGTCCCCGAGCCCCCGGCCTGGGGTCCGCGGGAGCCGGGGT
>JACCZT010000169.1 GCA_013695785.1 Nocardioidaceae bacterium
CGAAGGGGAAACACCCGGACACATTCCGAACCCGGAAGTTAAGCCCTCCAGCGCCGATGGTACTGCACGGGAGACTGTGTGGGAGAGTAGGACGTCGCCGGACAAACACCCACGTTGAGGCCGCCCCCACCAGGGCGGCCTCAACGCATTTCTGCGCGTTCCCAGCGATATCTCTGCACGTCGGACACGAGACCGGACAACCAGGTGCGGTCATCGACCGGCAGCTGCGTCGGTCCAAGTGGAGTTGCCATCAGCAGCATCGGCGACTCATAGCTGCTGCCGTCGCTGCGGTGATGCGGATTGGTGTACTCGGTCCCGGTCTGCTCGAGCACGGGGATGACGACTCCTCCGAGCCGCTCGTAGAAGGCGGCGCGCCGCTCCCGCACCGATCGCTCGCCGTCGTCGATGCCCTCTTCACCGGGATGTTCGACGTCCCAGACGAGAAGGGTGAAGTCCTCTCGTACACAGTGCGCCCGGAGATGCTCCCACAGCAGTGATCCGAGCCCCTGGCCGCGACGATCGGCGGCTATCACCAGGTAGCGCAGGTAGATTCGATCGGTTGGCCCAAGAGCGCGCAGCATGATGAACCCGGCCGGCTCGCCGTCGACCAGCAGAGCCAGCGCCTCCTCGTCCAGGCGCCGATCGGTGTAGACCTCGTCCCAGGACGCACGCAGGTGGTCGGCGAAGCCGCCCTCGTAGATTCGGCGGGTCGCAGTGATCCCGTGGTTCCCGAGATTGCGCACCGGCGCGAGGGCCTCGGTCATGACTTCTCCATAGAGTACGCGAGTCGGCCGTCGACGATGGTCGCCTCGACCTCGATGTCACCGATCTGGTCAGCGTCCACCCGGGTCGGGTCATGGGACAAGACCGCGAGATCAGCGAGCTTGCCCGGTGTGAGGGATCCCTTGGCCGCCTCCGCGTGCGATGCGTAGGCCGATCCCATCGTGAACGCGTGCAGGGCCTGGTGCGCCGTGAGCGCCTCGGCAGGGTTGAAGTCCTGGCCGCTCTCGGTGCACTGGTTCACCATCGCGTGCATTCCGAGCAGCGGAGCGCCCTGGACCACAGGGCGGTCCGAGCTCCCGGGTAGACACATGCCGGCCTCGAGCAAGGATCGCTGCCGATACGCCCACGCGGTTCGCTCGGCGCCCAGCGCGGCGATCATGCCGTCGCCGATCTCCTGGACGAAACGTCCCTGCGGTACCGCGATGACGCCGAGGGCAGCAGCTCGTGCCACCTGGTCCGGGCGGGAGACGCCGAAATGCTCGACCCGGTGGCGTGCATCGGTTCGCGGGTGGACCTCCTGCGCGTCGGCATAGGCCTGGAGCACCAGGTCGATCGCGGCGTCCCCGATGGCGTGCGCCGCGACCCGCCAGCCCGATCGGTGCAGATCCACGATCCGGTCGTGCAGCCAGCCGGCGTCCGCCTGCAGGTAGCCGCGTTCGCCGGGCAGGTCGTCGAAGTCGCAGCACATGGCAGCGGTGCGGCCGATCAGTGACCCGTCGGAGAACACCTTCGCCGGGCCGATGCGCAGCCAGTCGTCGCCGAACCCGGTCGTGATGCCCAGGTCGAGACCAAGTGGCATGTCGTCCTCGGCATGGGCCGGCAGCTCGTGCATGGCGTCGTGGGCGACCATCAGCTCCACGCGCACCGGAAGTCTGCCACGGTCGTACGCGCGCTGGTAGGCGGCCAGCTCGACCGGTGACTTGCCGATCCAGCCACCGGCGATGCCGGCCTCCGTCGCGCTGGTGATGCCTTCGGCGAGGTAGCGTCGCCCGGCGCGCTCGATGGCATCCTCCAGTGCTGCCAGCGGATAGGGCAGCACCAGTGCGCTCACGAGATTCTGGGCCTGCTCCTGCAGGAGGCCGGTCGGGTGGCCGGACGCGTCAGTCTGGACGAGGCCGCCCTCGACGTGCACCGGCCGCTCGGCGATGCCGAGCTCGGCCAGGACGGCGGAGCTGACCTGGCACATGTGACCGCTGGTGTGTTTGAGCCATACCTTGCGTCCACCGGCAGCACGGTCGAGCTCGTCGCGGTCGGGGTGTCCGCCGAGCTTGTTCTGGTCGTAGCCGTTGCCGATCACCCACTCGTCCTGTGCCACCGCGGCGGCGCGCTCGGCGACCGCGGCGTAGACCTGGGCGAGGTCGTGGACGGGTGGGGTGCTGAGGTCGACCTCGAGCAGGTCGAGCCCGTACCACGCCATGTGGTTGTGGGCGTCGTGGAAGCCGGGCACGACCGTCGCGGGACCGACGTCGAGGGTCGTCCGCGCCGCGGGAGCCTGAGCCGGGTCGTCGTACACGCCGACGACCCGGTTGCCGATGACCGCGACCGCCCTGGCGACCGGTCGAGCCGGGTCCATCGTCAGGACGCTGTCCGCGATCACGAGGAGATCGATCACACGACCACTTCGACCGCTCCTGGGAGCGCCGCCAGCTTGGCCTTCTCCACGCGCTCGGACGGTGTGCGCGGAAGGTCCTGGTGGAAGGAGAAGATGCGCGGCACCTTGAACGCCGCGAGGTGCTCGGCGCAGTACGCCGCGAGCTCGGTCCCTTCGACGCCGTCGGCGACCACGTAGGCCTTGACCTCCTCGCCACGCACCTCGTCGGGGACACCCACCACGGCGGCGAGACGCACCGCCGGGTGGGTGAGCAAGACGTCCTCGACCTCGCGGGCGGCGATGTTCTCGCCGCTGCGACGGATCATGTCCTTGAGACGCCCGACGAGGTACACCCGTCCGGCATCGTCGGTCCGGGCGAGGTCACCGGTGTGGAACCAGCTGTCCTCGAACGCCGCAGCGGTTGCGGCCGGGTCGTCGAGGTAGCCGTCCATCATGCCGGTTCCGCGGAGCAACAGCTCGCCGGTGTCGGGCTCGATGCGCGCCTCGCGACAGCTGGTCGGCGCGCCGACGCAGCCGGAGCCGACGAGCTCGTCGTGGTCGGACGGCGTGACCCGGAGGTCTGCGCCGGTCTCGGTCATCCCGAATGCCTCGTACCACGCGACGCCCCAGCGGTTCTCGAGCTCGGCGTGCAGGTGTACCGGGATCGCCGAGCACTGCACCGCGCGGACCCGGTGCCTGCGGTCGGCGGGGTCCATGGGCATCCGCAGCAGCAGGGTGGGCATAGCGGCCAGGCAGTAGAAGTACGTCACCTCGTGCTCGCGCACCTTGGCCCAGAACGTCGACGGGTGGAAGCCGTCGAGCACGACGAGCTCGGCACCTGCCAGGAGTGCGGCGACGAGGTTCCACTGCGGGTCGATGTAGGAGAACGGCTGCGCGGTCAGCATGACGTCATGGCGGTTCAGGTGCGGGAACTCGCTCAGCATCCCGCCACCGAGGGTCATCCAGTAGGTGTGTGACAGGACGCAGCCCTTGGGCCGCCCCGTGGTCCCCGAGGTCATCTGGATGTTGACGGTCGTGTCCGCCGACGGTGTGTACGCCGGTGCCGCCGGGCCGTCATGGGCGGAGAGGTCGGACACGGCGACGACGTTCGAGGCGCCCGCGGTCTGCAGCAACGAGAAGAACTCAGGCGAGGTCACGACCAGGTCGGCCCCGCTCACCGCGAGGACATGGGCAGTGTCGGTGGCTTGGTACCTCGCGTTGACGGGGACGATCGCCGCTCCGAGGCGGACGAGGCCCAGCCAGGTCAGCGGGAACTCCACCTGGTTGCGCAGGAGTACCGCAACCCGCGAACCCGGACGCACGCCGCGGACGTGCAGCGCCGCGGCGTACCGCGCGGTAAGCCTGTCGACCTCGGCGAACGTCAGCTCAGAGCCGGGGTCGAAGCGCCACGCGACCCGGTCCGGCCACAGAGCGGCTGCCCGCTCGACCGCCTCCAGGAGCGTACGGGGTACGGCCTGGAGCGGTTCAGTCATCGAAGACGTCGAGCTCGTTGGTGACCCGGGTGATGAGGGCGTGGTCGACCTCGGTGCTGAGCGCGTCCTCCAGCGTCGCGTCGATGCCCCGGTCGAGCGCGTACTTGGCGGTGGCGGTAGCGACGGCGGGCCGGCTCGCGACCGTGGCGGCGAGCTCGAGGGCGACCGTCTCGTGCTCACCGCCGGGGACCACCCGGTTGACCAGGCCGATCCGGTGTGCCGTCGTCGCGTCGATCCGGTCGCCGAGCAGCAGCAGCTCCTTGGCGCGGACCGGCCCCACCAGCATGGGTAGCAGCTTGGAGATGCCACCGGTGACGCTCAGGCCGACCCCGACCTCGGGGAACCCGAACTGCGCGTCCTGCGCCGCCACCACCAGGTCGCATCCCAGCGCGAACTCGCACCCCGCACCGAGGGCGTACCCGTGGACCGCCGCGATCACCACCCCGGGGAACCGGCGCACGGCGCGCGTGATGTCCTGGATCTGCTCGATGCGCACCCGGGTCTGCAAGGTGTCCTCACCGGAGTCTGGCTCCTTGAGGTCGTAGCCGGAGCAGAAGGCGCGCCCGCGTCCGGCCAGCACTATCGCCCGGGCACCGTCGGCCTCGGCGCGTCGTACGCTTGCCAGGAGATCTGCCTGTAGGGCGGGTACGACGGCGTTGAGGCGTTCGGGGCGGTTGAGGTGGATCCGCGCCACGCTCGCCTGGAGCACGTACTCGACGGTCACGCCGGGACTACCGATCAGGCCCAGCGCTCGGCGCGCGGGATGAAGTCGACGCCGCGGTCGCCGGTGTAGATCTGTTTGGGCCGGGCGATCTTCTGGTCCTTGTCATCCACCAGCTCGACCCACTGGGCCAGCCACCCGGCGGTCCGCGGGATCGCGAACAGCACCGTGAACATCTCTGGCGGGAACTGCAACGCCTCGTAGATCAGCCCCGAATAGAAGTCGACATTGGGGTAGAGCTTGCGCTTGACGAAGTACTCGTCCTCCAAGGCGATCTTCTCCAGCTCGACGGCAATCTTCAGCAGCGGGTTGACGCCGGTGACTTCGAAGACGTCGTCGGCGGCCTTCTTGATGATCTTGGCGCGCGGGTCGTAGTTCTTGTAGACGCGGTGGCCAAAACCCATCAGGCGCTCGTTGCCGTCCTTGACCCCCTCGATGAACGACGGCACGTTGCTGACGTCGCCGATGCGGCGCAGCATCTTCAGGACGGCCTCGTTGGCGCCGCCGTGCAACGGGCCGTACAGGGCGGCGATGCCGGCCGAGACGGCGGAGTACGGGTCGACCTGGCTCGAGCCGACCGAGCGGACCGCGTTGGTCGAGCAGTTCTGCTCGTGGTCGGCGTGCAGGATGAACAGGACCTCTAGCGCCTTGACCAGCCGTGGGTCGGCGACGTACTTGGGTTCGCTCATCTTGAAGAGCATGGCCAGGAAGTTCTCGGCGTACCCCAGGTCGTTGTCGGGGTAGATGTACGGCTTGCCCTGGGCGTGCCGGAACGACCACGCGCCGAGCGTCGGCATCTTGGCGATCATGCGGATAACCTGCATGCGGCGGATCTCCTCGTCGGAGATCGCGCGCGCCTCGGGGTAGAACGTCGACAGTGCGGCGACCGACGACAGCAGCATGCCCATGGGGTGGGCGTCGTAGCGGAACCCGAGCATGAGCGACTTGAGGTTCTCGTGCACGAAGGTGTGGAAGGTGATGTCGTGCTCCCACGCCGTGTACTCCTGCTCAGAGGGAAGCGTGCCGTGGATCAGCAGGTAGGCGACCTCGAGGAAGGTGGAGTTCTCGGCGAGCTGCTCAATCGGATAGCCGCGATACTCCAGCACGCCCTTGTCGCCGTCGATGTAGGTCACGGCGCTGCGGCACGAGGCGGTGTTGGTGAAGCCCGGGTCGTACACCGCTACACCGGGCTCGTCCTCGGTCTTGCCGATCTTCGCTAGGTCCGCGGCGTGGATGGTTCCGTCTGTTATCGGGAGGTCGTACTCGTCGCCGGTGCGGTTGTCACGCACGGACAGCGACTGCTGGTTCTGGTTCACCTCGGGAGCTCCCTACTGTCAGGATGTCGTCAATAACCTATGTCCTGCGGGCCGGTGACGCACAGGGGGGTCGTTTTGACCCGTGGCGCTCCGGACGGGTATTCTCAGGGGTCGTCGTGCCCGCGCGCGTTCGCGTGCCACACGAGTTTCAGCACAGTTCCAACTCAGCGAACACCCACTGAAGGTAGACACCCGTGCGTACGTACACCCCCAAACCCGGTGACGTCGAGCGTCAATGGCATGTCATCGACGCCGAGGACGTCGTGCTCGGCCGTCTCGCCGTGCAGACCGCGACCCTGCTTCGCGGCAAGCACAAGCCCACCTTCGCGCCGCACGTGGACGGTGGCGACTTTGTCATCATCGTCAACGCCGCCAAGGTCGCGTTGACCGGCAACAAGCGTCAGGACAAGCTCGCCTACCGCCACAGCGGCTACCCGGGTGGTCTCAAGTCGATCGCCTACGGCGACCTGCTCGCCAAGGACCCACGCAAGGCCGTCGAGAAGGCCGTGTGGGGCATGCTCCCCAAGAACCGTCTCGGACGCACCCTGATCAAGAAGCTCAAGGTCTACGCCGGCCCTGACCACCCGCACGCCGCGCAGACGCCCGCCCCGTTCGAGTTCAAGCAGATCGCCCAGTAGCTCTAGAAAGCAGGAACCGTGGCTGAGTCCACCTCCGAGACCACCACCACGACCGACGCCGGCGACGACGTCGAGTTCGAGGTCAACGCCGACGGCGTCGCCTACACCTCCGAGAGCGTCGCCGGCGCTGACACGCCGCTGCGCCCCGCCACGATCGCTCCTGCCGCCGCGACAGGCCGCCGCAAGGAAGCCGTCGCCCGCGTCCGCCTCGTTCCAGGCTCGGGCACCTGGTCGGTCAACGGTCGAGACCTCGACACGTACTTCCCCAACAAGGTGCACCAGCAGATCGTCAACGAGCCGTTCGCTGCGCTCGGTCTGGTCGACCGCTTCGACGTCATCGTCCGGCTCTCCGGTGGCGGTCCCACCGGTCAGGCCGGCGCGCTGCGCCTTGGCGTTGCCCGCGCCCTGAACGAGATCGATGAGGAGACCAACCGCCCGACGCTGAAGAAGGCCGGCCTGCTGACCCGGGACGCGCGGATCAAGGAACGCAAGAAGGCCGGCCTGAAGAAGGCGCGCAAGGCTCCTCAGTACAGCAAGCGCTGACTCAACGGATCCCGCCGGATCTTCGATGGGTCGCATCTTCGGCACCGACGGCGCCCGTGGCGTCGCCAACGTCGACATCACCGCCGAGCTGGCGCTGGACCTCGCGGTCGCAGCTGCGCACGTGCTCGGTGAGGCCGGCGCGTTCGCCGACCAGCGTCCCACTGCGGTAGTGGGCCGCGATCCTCGTGCATCTGGAGAGTTCCTCGAAGCCGCGGTGGTCGCGGGCCTTGCCTCTGCGGGCGTCGACGTGCACCGTCTCGGTGTCGTTCCCACCCCCGGTGCCGCCTTCCTCACCGCAGCCCTGGACGCCGACATGGGTGTGATGATCTCGGCGTCGCACAACGCGATGCCCGACAACGGCATCAAGTTCCTCAGCCGCGGGGGGCACAAGCTCGACGATGCCATCGAGCTGGCCATCGAGCGCCGGCTCGAGGAGCCGTGGCAGCGCCCGACCGGGGCGGCCGTCGGGCGAATAGGCGACTCCGGCACCGCAGTACACGAGTATGTGCGTCACCTGGAGCACACGACCGACGCGCGCCTTGACGGGCTTCGCATCGTCCTGGACTGCGCCAACGGCGCGGCCTTCGAGGTCGGGCCGAGGGTTCTCGCCGAGCTCGGCGCGGACGTGGTGGCGATCCATGCCGAGCCCGACGGCATCAACATCAACCTCAAGTGCGGCTCGACCCACCTCGGTGACCTGCGGGCCGCGGTCATCAACCACAGCGCAGACGCCGGGTTCGCCTTCGACGGAGACGCGGACCGTTGCCTGGCCGTCGATGCCAACGGCGACGTCATCGACGGAGACCAGATCCTCGCCGTACTGGCCATGGCCGCGCGCGCGGCGGGGCGGTTGCACGACGACACCGTCGTGGCCACCGTGATGAGCAACCTCGGCTTCGTCCAGGCGTTGCGCGCCGCCGGGCTCACCGTCGTGCAGGCAGCGGTCGGCGACCGCTACGTCCTGGAGGCGATGCGAGCCGGTGGCTTTACGCTCGGGGGTGAGCAGTCCGGTCACGTCATCATGAGCGACTATGCCACGACCGGCGACGGGGTGCTGACCGCGCTGCACGTCGCCGCGCAGATGGCGACCACCGGCAAGAAGCTCGCCGACCTGGCCGCGGTGATGACCCGGTTGCCGCAGGTCCTCATCAACGTCCCGGACGTCGACAAGAGCCGCACCGGCAGTGATGTGGCGGTGCTGGCCGCTGTCGTCGAGGCCGAGGCCCAGCTCGCCGACACCGGACGCGTGCTGCTGCGCCCGTCCGGCACCGAACCGTTGGTCCGGGTCATGGTCGAGGCCGCGTCGCACGACCAGGCCATCGAGGTCGCCGAGCGTCTGGCCGCGGTCGTCGGCTCCGCCCTCGCGATCTGACTCAGGCGCTACCACCATGCCGACCCCTGACTTCGTCCTCGCCCTGCGGGAGAAGGTCGGGCACGACCTGTTGTGGCTGGCCGGCGTGATGGCGGTCGTCCTGCGCGCGGACCGGGAGATCCTGCTCGTGCGTCGGGCCGACACCGGCGAGTGGACCCCGATCGGCGGCATCGTCGAGCCGGCAGAGGAACCGGCGGTCTCGGCTCGTCGAGAGATCCTGGAGGAGACCGGCGTCGTCGCCGAGGTCGAGCGGCTCGCTGCCGTCACCGCCGGCGAAGTCAGCGCCTACCCCAACGGTGACCAGGTCGCGTTCTTGACGTTGGTCTTCGTGTTCCGGTACGTCTCCGGTGTCGAGCACGTCGCCGACGACGAGTCGACCGAGGTCGGCTGGTTCGCGCTCGACGCGCTGCCGCCGATGCGCCCCCACTTCGTCGAGCGGATCGAGGTCGCCGTCCACGGTGGTCCCCGCACGCACTTCGCCTCATGATCGAGATCGAGCGGCTCGACGCGCTTGACGACACCCTCCTCGCCGCTGCCTATGCGACCATCCGCGCGGGCGCGACGTGGGGGCGACCGCACGCCGACGTCCCGCCGTGGCAGATGTTTCTCGCCTGGGTGCGCTCGGACGACGCGCCGTGGCAGCACAGGTTCTGGGTTGCGCGCGAAGGTGGCGGCGTCGTCGCGGTCGCCTCACTCATATGGTCGCGGTACGAGAACGCCGGCGTGTGCGAGGCGCATGTCTCGGTGCCCGGCCCGCTGCGCCGGCGCGGACACGGGACGGCGCTGTCGGAGCACGTCTTGGACGAGGCCAGGGCGGCGGGTCGGCACACGGTGGAGGCGGAGATCGTCCACGCCGCCACCGACCCCGCCCCGGCCGGAGTCGCTTTCGCCACTCGCCTCGGTTTCGAACAGGTGATGTACGAGCACCGCAGTCGGCTCGCCCTCCCGGTCCCCGCCGCTCGGCTGGAGGCCCTCGCCACCGCCGCGAGACCGCACCACGACGCGTACTCCTTGCGAACCTGGCGAGGGCGCTGCCCGGTCGATCTCGTCCAGCCGTTCTGCGACCTGCTCGCGGAGTTCGACCTCGAAGCGCCACATGGCGACCGCGTGGTCGAGCGGGCACCCTGGGATGTTGCCCGGCTGGCCTCGCAGGAGCGGGCCCGTGCGGCCCAGGGCATCACCGCCTGGACCTGCGCCGCGCTCGCTCCGACGGGGCAGCCGGTCGGTTACACCGAGCTGCTTTTCGCGGCCGATGACGACACCGTCCACCAGGCGGCGACACTGGTGGGTCCGGGCCATCGCGGTCACCGGCTCGGGATCGCGATGAAGGTGGCTAACCTCCAGGCGCTCGACAGCTCGGTCGCCGATGCCGTCACGACGTATGTGGCGCCGGACAATGCAGCGATGCAAGACGTCAACCGCGCCCTCGGCTACGAGGTGGTCGAGCACCTGGTCTGCGTCCAGCGCCGGTTGTGACGTGGCGTTGCTCACAGCTTGCGCAGGCGGATCCAGCGCACCGAGTGGTCGGAGTCCTTGCGCAGGACGAGCGTTGCCCGGCCGCAGGTGGGCTGGATGTTGTCCTTGAGGTTGGGCCCGTTGATCGAGTCCCAGAGGCTGCCGGCCATCGCGCGGGCCTCGCGCTCGTCGAGTGCTGAGTACCGCCTGAAGTACGACGCGGGGTCGCGGAACGCGGTCTCGCGCAGCCGCAGGAAACGGTCGACGTACCACCGGCGGATGTCGTGGTGCGCGGCGTCGACGTAGACGGAGAAGTCGAAGAAGTCGCTGATCGCAAGTCCGGGCCGGCCGTCGGCTCGGCCGCGGGCGGGCTGCAGCACGTTGAGTCCCTCGACGATCACGATGTCGGGCCGCTGCAGCGCGACGACGTCGTCGGTGACGTCGTAGACGAGGTGGGAGTAGACGGGGGCGCAGACCTCGTCGCGGCCGGACTTGACGTCCATGATGAACCGCAGCAGCGACCTGCGGTCGTAGGACTCGGGGAACCCCTTGCGCTCGAGCAGGCCGCGTCGTTCCAGCTCGGCGTTGGGCAGCAGGAAGCCGTCGGTCGTGACCAGCTCGACCCGGCTGTGCTGGCTGCTGTGGGCGAGCAGCTCGCGCAGCAACCGGGCAGTGGTCGACTTGCCCACCGCGACCGAGCCGGCGAGGCCGATCACGAACGGCGTGCGCTGCGGCTGCGGCCGAGCCAGGAAGCGTTCTTGTGAACGGTAGAGCTCACCGGCGAAGCGGACGCGCATACTGATCAGCTCGGTGAGGGGCAGGTAGACCTGGCGGACCTCCTCCAGGTCCAGCTCGTCGCCAAGCCCCCTGACCCGCTCGATCTCCAGCTGGCTCAGCGGTTGTGGGGCGTTGCCCGCCAGCTGTGCCCACGCCTCGCGCTCGAGCTCGACGTACGGAGACGTGTCGTTGTTGAGGACCTGGGTCGCCGGCATGGCCCCATTGTCGCGGCCGGCGGTGTTCGTGCCGATCCCGGTCCCACCCGCGCGCTTGCGTACCCTGGACCCATGTGCGGAATTGTGGGGTACGTCGGTCCCAGGTCGGCGCTCGACGTGGTCATCGGGGGCCTGCGCCGGTTGGAGTACCGCGGCTACGACTCCGGTGGCGTGGCGCTCGTCCACGACGGCACCATCGCGTGGGCGAAGAAGCAGGGCAAGCTTGCCAACCTGGACAAGGAGCTGGCCGAACGTCCGCTCCCGGAGTCGCACACCGGCGTGGGACACACCCGGTGGGCGACGCACGGTCCGCCGAGCGACCGCAACGCACACCCCCACCTGGACGCCGCCAACCGCATCGCGATCGTCCACAACGGCATCATCGAGAACTTCGCCGACCTGCGGGCGGGCCTGGAGGCACGCGGCTACGAGATGGTCTCCGACACCGACTCCGAGACGGTCGCGCACCTCATCGCCGAGCAGCTCGACGCGGACGACATCGAGCTGACCGAGGCGGTACGTCGCGTCGTACAGCAGCTGCGAGGTGCGTTCACCCTCGTCATCACCGACGCCCAGCAGCCCGGTGTGGTGGTCGGTGCCCGCCGCAGCTCCCCGCTGGTCGCCGGCCGCGGCGACGGCGAGAACTTCCTGGCCTCGGACGTCGCGGCGTTCATCGACTACACGCGTGAGGCCATCGAGCTCGGCCAGGACCAGATCGTCACCATCACCTGTGACGACATCGTCGTCATCGACTTCGACGGCGCTGCCGGCGACGTCAACGACTTCCACGTCGACTGGGATGCCTCGGCCGCGGAGAAGGGCGGCTACGACTGGTTCATGCTCAAGGAGATCGACGAGCAGCCACGCGCTGTCGCCGACACCCTGCTGGGCCGCCACAGCCGCGACGGGGCGCTGCAGCTGGACGAGATGCGCCTCAGCGACGACGAGCTGCGCGAGATAGACAAGATCATCATCGTCGCCTGCGGCACCGCGTCGTACGCCGGGCTCGTCGCGAAGTACGCCATCGAGCACTGGACGCGCATCCCGTGTGAGGTCGAGCTGGCCTCGGAGTTCAGGTACCGCGACCCGATCCTGGGCCGCTCCACCCTCGTCGTCGCGATCAGCCAGTCCGGGGAGACGATGGACACGCTGATGGCGATCCGCCATGCGCGACAGCAGCGGGCCCGTGTGCTGGCGATCTGCAACACCAACGGCTCCACCATCCCCCGCGAGTCCGACGCGGTGATCTACACCCACGCCGGGCCGGAGGTCGCCGTCGCCTCGACCAAGGGGTTCCTGTCCCAGCTGGTCGCCTGCTACCTGCTGGGCCTGTACCTCGCGCAGGCACGCGGCACGAAGTACGGCGACGAGATCGCGTCGATGATGGCAGAGCTCGAGGCGATCCCGGCCGGTATCCAGCGCCTCCTGGACGACGCGGGCCCGGTGCGCGAGCTCGCCCGCGAGCTGTCCGGTGAACGTTCGGTGCTGTTCCTCGGGCGGCACACGGGCTACCCGGTCGCCCTGGAGGGAGCGCTGAAGCTCAAGGAGCTCGCCTACCTGCACGCCGAAGGCTTCGCTGCCGGGGAGCTCAAGCACGGCCCCATCGCGCTGATCGAGGACGGGTTGCCGGTGTTCGTCATCGTCCCGCCGCGCGGGCGGGACCAGCTGCACGAGAAGGTCGTGAGCAACATCCAGGAAATCCGGGCGCGTGGTGCGCGCACGATCGTTCTCGTCGAGGACGGCGACGACGTGGTCACCGAGTACGCCGACACCGTCATCCGCCTGCCGAGGGCACCGACGCTGTTGCAGCCGCTGCTGGCGACCGTTCCGTTGCAGATCTTCGCCGCCGAGCTGGCCGACACCCTCGGGTGCGACGTCGACCAGCCCCGCAACCTCGCCAAGTCAGTCACCGTCGAGTGATCGTCGGCATCGGTATCGACGTCGTCGACGTGGACCGTTTCGCGGCATCGCTGCGCCGGACGCCCGGTCTGTCCGACCGGCTGTTCACCGCGGGCGAGGCAGGCTTGCCGAGCGGTTCGCTCGCCGGCAGGTTCGCCGCCAAGGAGGCGCTCGCCAAGGCGCTCGGCGCCCCGGCCGGCCTGGCCTGGCGGGACGCGGAGGTCGTCAACGAGGCAGGTGGCCGACCCCGCCTGGAGATGTCCGGCACCGTAGCCGGGCGCGCCGCCGAGCTCGGCGTCGCGACTTCGCACGTGTCCATCTCGCACGACGGCGGCATCGCCTCGGCGATCGTGGTCCTGGAGGGCTGAGCAGAGTGTTGCGTGCGCACACCGTCGGCC
>JACCZT010000181.1 GCA_013695785.1 Nocardioidaceae bacterium
GCGGGCTGGGAGTCGGCCACGATCCCACAGCCGGCGAACAGGCGGACCCGGTCGGACTCGACGCTGGCCGAGCGCAAGGCGATGCCCCACTCGCCGTCGCCGGCGGCGTCGATCCAGCCGACCGGCCCGGCGTACCGTCCCCGGTCCATGCACTCGATCTCGGTGATAAGCGCCAGCGCGGATGCTGTCGGGGTGCCGCCGACAGCAGCCGACGGATGCAGGGCTGCCGCCAGGCCCAGCGCGTCGGTGCCGGGCTGGTTGTCGGCAGGGGCGATCACACCGGTGACGTCGGTTGCGAGGTGCATGACGTTGGGCAGGTGCAGCACGAACGGGGACTCGGGCACGTTCATGCTGGAGCAGTGCGGTGCCAGTGCTTCGGCGACCGAGCGTACGGCGTACTCGTGCTCCTCCAGATCCTTGCTGGAGCGGGCCAGCGAGCCCGCGAGCGCGAGGTCGTGCTCGTCGTCGCCGGTACGTCGGATCGTCCCCGCCAGGACGCGGGAGGTGACGAGACCTCGTTCGCGGCGTACGAGCATCTCCGGCGTCGCGCCGAACAGTCCCTCGACGTGGAACGTCCAGCACCGGGGGTACTCCGCGACGAGCTGCTGCAGCGGCCACCGCACATCGAGCGGGGCATCGAGCTCGGCGACCAGATCGCGGGCGAGGACCACCTTGTCGAGGTCGCCGGCGCCGATGCGCCGGACGGCGTCCGCGACGATGCTCTCCCACCGGGCGCCGGACACCGCGCCGTCGGCGAAGACGACCCCTGCGGGCAGGCTGGGCGGTCGGCGCGCTCGGAGCTCCGGTGGCGCGGCAATGGCGCCGATGCCGATCGTCGTCACCCAGGCAAGGTCTCCGCGGCGGCCGACGACGACTTCGGGCACGACGAGGCTGGAGGTGCCGGGAGCGTCGGCGAACGCGAAGGAGCCGAATGCGACGAGCCCGGTCCCCGGCGCGCGTACGGCGTCGCGCAGGATCACCTGGTCGGTGATACCGCGCCACCAGCTGTCGGCGGCGGCGAACCGGTCGGCACCGTCGATGTCGAGGCGTGCGACCTCGCCCCAGCCGACGAGCCCCTCACCGTCGCGGATCCAGGCCAGGTTGCCTTGCGCGGGGAGCAGCGACACGAGGGGTCCGGGATCGTCGATCGGTACGGTCTGTGCCACCAGAGGTGACAGCGACGGATCCTGCAGCGCTGCGTCACTCACGACAGCCAAGCGTACGGCCAAGCGCTCGGCGGCCGTCGTGGAGTGCGGGTGGGTGCGTGGGACACTGGGCCGGTGAGCCGTGCGAGCCTGGACAAGCAACCGACCGAGGTCGCCGCCATGTTCGACGGGGTCGCGCGCAGGTACGACCTCACCAATGACGTGCTCTCGCTCGGGCAGGACCGGCGCTGGCGTAGGCACGTGCTCGACCTGGTCGACCCCGAGCCGGGGGAGAAGGTCCTGGACCTGGCAGCCGGTACAGGTACGTCGAGCGTCCCGTTCGCACGCGCCGGCACCTTTGTGGTGCCCTGCGACTTCTCCCTCGGGATGCTGCGCGTCGGCAAGCAGTCGCTGCCGGAGCTGGCGTTCACCGCCGGTGATGCGGTGCGGCTGCCGTTCGCTGACCGGTCGTTCGACGCGGTGACGATCTCGTTCGGCCTGCGCAACGTCGTCGACCCCATGGCAGGTCTGACCGAGATGCTGCGGGCGACCAGACCGGGGGGCCGACTGGTCGTCTGCGAGTTCAGCAAGCCGGTCCGGCCGGCATTTCGCACGGTCTACGTCGAGTACCTCATGCGCGCACTCCCGGCGGTCGCGCGCCGGGTGTCGTCCAATCCGGACAGCTACGTCTACCTGGCCGAGTCGATCCAGGAGTGGCCGGACCAGCTCGGCCTGGCAAAGCAGATCACCGCCGCCGGCTGGGAGTCGGTGACGTGGCAGAACCTCAGCGGTGGGATCGTCGCCCTCCACCACGCTCGCAAGCCCTGACCGGTCAACGGCCACGCACCTGCGCCCCCTGCGTCCACGAGTCACAGGCTAGGCACGAGATGGTGTTATCGGAGTAGGGAGCACCAGCTGTGACCCTGAGGGCCGCCGAGGTGTCGCGCGGGTGTCCCATCCGCGTGGCGTCACCGGGTGGGGCGGGCATAGACTGTGGTCGCCGTCGTACTTCGTGAAGTAATTCACGAAGTACCAGGAGTTGCCGGAAGGGGGCCCATCGACATGAACGTCTACGCTCCGATCCTGGTCCTCGGGATCATCGCCGCGGCGTTCGCGGTGCTGTCGGTCGGGATCGCGCCGTTCACCGGCCCCAAGCGCTACAACCGGGCCAAGTTGGACTCCTACGAGTGCGGCATCGAGCCGACCCCTCAGCCTGCCGGCGGCGGACGGGTGTCGGTGAAGTACTTCATCACGGCGATGCTCTTCATCGTCTTCGACATCGAGATCATCTTCTTGTACCCCTTCGCGGTCGCCTTCGACCAGCTCGGCTGGTTCGGGCTCATCGAGATGGTCATCTTCATCGGTACGGTCTTCGTGGCCTACGCCTATGTGTGGCGCCGCGGCGGATTGGAGTGGGACTGACGTGAGCGAACGAAATGAGCGAACCATTCGACACCGCTGTCGTCGGGCCCCGCGTCAGCCCGGCGCGAAGCGAGGACTGACGTGGGCCTAGAGGAGAAGCTGCCGAGCGGCGTCCTGCTGTCCACGGTCGAGGGCCTGGCCGGGTACTTCCGCAAGGCGTCGTTCTGGCCGGCGACCTTCGGTCTGGCCTGCTGCGCCATCGAGATGATGACGTTCGGTGCCCCACGGTACGACTCCGCCCGCTTTGGCATGGAGGTCTTCCGGCCGTCACCGCGCCAGGCCGATCTGATGATCGTCGCGGGCCGGGTGAGCAACAAGATGGCGCCCGTGCTGCGCCAGATCTACGACCAGATGACGGGTCCGAAGTACGTCCTGGCCATGGGAGTGTGCGCAAGCTCGGGCGGCATGTTCAACAACTACGCGATAGTCCAGGGCGTCGACCACGTCGTACCGGTCGACATGTACCTGCCTGGCTGCCCGCCGCGCCCGGAGATGCTCATCGACGCGATCCTCAAGCTGCACGCACAGGTGCAGGCGGAGAAGCTCGGGTCCAATCGAGCGGCGGAGATCGCGACGGACGAACGCAGCGCCCTGGAGGCGACGCCGACCTCACAGATGCGGGGCCTGCTGCGATGAGCGAGGACAAGCCCACGCAGCGCGTGGACGAGCCCGCCCAGAGCCCCGAGCCGGCGCCTAGCGGCGACGCCACCGCAAGCGGCGCCGCCCGCTCCAGCCGCCCGGACGAGCACGACCGGTCCGACAACCATGCCGGTGACAAGGCCAAGAGCCCGGGCGAGACCACCCAGGACGTGAGCAACGAGTCCGTGACCGCCGCACGGGTCGACCAGCTGATGCCGAGCGACGCCACCGAGCTCGAGGTGGTCGACGTGCGGCAGGGGATGTTCGGCATCCACGGCTCCGGCGACACCAGCGGGTACGGCGGCCTCACCCGGCCGGTCGTGCTCCGCTCACCGTCCACCCGCCCCTACGGCGGCTGGTTCGACGAGGTCGCCGACCGGTTCGAGACGGTCCTGCACGAGCACGGCACCGGCGAGGCCATCGAGAAGGTGGTCGTGGACCGCGGTGAGATCACCTTCTTAATCCGCCGTGCCCACATCCGCACCGTCGCGCAGCTGCTCCGCGACGACGCGGCACTCAGGTTCGAGGTGTGCAGCGGCGTCTCGGGCGTCCACTACCCGCACGAGACCGGTCGCGAGCTGCACGCGCTCTACCACCTGTTGTCGATGACCCACAACCGGCGGATCCGTCTGGAGGTGGCCGTTCCCGACGCCGACCCGCACCTGCCGTCGGTGGTCGGCGTCTATCCCACCGCCGACTGGCACGAGCGCGAGACGTACGACTTCTTCGGCCTGGTCTTCGACGACCACCCCGCCCTGACCCGCATCGAGATGCCCGACGACTGGCCGGGCCACCCCCAGCGCAAGGACTACCCCCTCGGCGGTATCCCGGTCGAGTACAAGGGCGCCACCATCGCGCCGCCGGACCAGCGGAGGTCGTACACCTGATGACTACCACCCACGACGAGGCGACCGACCCGTACGCCGAGTCCTCGCAGACCACGAGCGGACCGGTCTACACCGTCACCGGGCAGGACTGGGACTCCGTCGCCGGCGGTGAGGAGGGGCGCGCCGAGCGCATCGTCGTCAACATGGGCCCGCAGCACCCCTCGACCCACGGTGTGCTGCGGCTGATCCTGGAGGTCGACGGCGAGACGGTGACCGAGGCCCGATGCGGTATCGGCTACCTGCACACCGGCATCGAGAAGAACATGGAGTTCCGCACCTGGACGCAGGGGGTCACCTTCTGCACCCGGATGGACTACATCGCGCCGTTCTACAACGAGTACGTCTATGTCGCCGGTGTCGAGAAGCTCCTCGGGATCACCGACCAGGTCCCCGAGAAGGCCCAGGTCATGCGGGTCCTGCTGATGGAGCTCAACCGGGTCGCCTCGCACCTGGTGGCGATCGCGACCGGCGGCATGGAGCTGGGCGCGCTGACGGTGATGACGTGCGGGTTCCGTGACCGTGAGCTGATCTTGGACGTCTTCGAGCTGATCACGGGCCTGCGGATGAACCACGGCTTCATCCGGCCCGGAGGCGTCGCGCAAGACCTCCCGCCGGGCGCGCTGGACAAGGTCACCGAGACCGTCAAGCTGCTGCGCAAGCGCCTCCCCGAGTACGCCGCCCTGTGCAACGCCAACCCCATCTTCAAGGGGCGCCTGCAGGAGGTCGGCTACCTCGACCTCGCCGGCTGCCTGTCCCTGGGCATCACCGGGCCGGCGCTACGGGCCACGGGCTACGACTGGGACCTGCGCAAGAAGCAGCCGTACTGCGGGTACGAGGACTACGACTTCGACGTGGTCACCTGGGACCGTCCGGACTCCTACGGCCGGTTCCGGGTGCGCCAGGACGAGATGCGGCAGTCGCTGCGGATCGTCGAGCAGGCCGCGGCGAGGCTCGCCGGCCTCGACGGTGCCCCGGTCATGATCGAGGACAAGAAGATCGCCTGGCCGGCGCAGCTGGCCGTCAGCGCCGACGGACAGGGCAACTCGCTGGAGCACATCAAGCACATCATGGGCGAGTCGATGGAGGCCTTGATCCATCACTTCAAGCTGGTCACCGAGGGGTTCCGCGTCCCGGCCGGCCAGGCGTACACCAGTGTGGAGTCGCCACGCGGCGAGCTGTCGTGCCATGTCGTCTCCGACGGCGGTACTCGCCCGTACCGCGCGCACTTCCGTGACCCCTCGTTCGTCAACCTGCAGGGCACCTCGGTGATGAGCGAGGGCGGGATGATCGCGGACGTGGTCGTCGCGATCGCGAGCATCGACCCGGTGATGGGAGGCGTGGACCGATGACAGCGCCCGACCAACGGACCGACGTCACCGCGCTCACCGACGAATGCCTCGCCGAGCTGCGCGAGATAGCCGGTCGCTACCCGCAGTCCCGCTCGGCGCTGCTGCCGATGCTGCACCTGGTGCAGTCCGTCAGCGGGCACGTCACACCCGAGGGCATCGAGACGTGTGCCGCCATCTTGGGCATCAGCGCCGCCGAGGTGGCCGCGGTCTCGACCTTCTACACGATGTACAAGCGCCGTCCCGTCGGTGACTACCACGTCGGGGTGTGCACCAACACGCTGTGTGCTGTGCTCGGCGGCGACCTCATCTTCGAGCGCCTCAAGGACCACCTCGACGTCGGCAACGACGAGACGACCGCGGACGGCAAGATCACGCTCGAGCACATCGAGTGCAACGCCGCCTGCGACTACGCCCCCGTGATGATGGTCAACTGGGAGTTCTTCGACAACCAGACGCCAGAGTCGGCGGTCGGTGTGGTCGACGACCTGCGCGCCGGCACCGATGTACACCCGACCCGCGGAGCGAGGATCGTGAGCTGGCGCGAGGGGGAGCGGGTGCTTGCTGGCTTCAGCGACGGTCGCGCCGACGAGGGTCCGGCCGCCGGTGCCGCATCGCTGGTGGGTCTGCAGATCGCCCGCGACAACGGGTGGACGGCCCCGGACTTCGGCGACGATGGATCGGACGCTGACCCTTCCGGCAAGGATGGCGAACCGAACGGCGATGCAGCCGACAACGCCCCCACCTTGCGTGCGGAGTCCGAGCACAAGGTCGACGACGCGACACCGACCAAGCCAGCGGCCAAGCGGAAGGACGCCCGATGACCACGTCAGCGACCGAGGCGGGCACGCCGGACATCGACGTCCTCACGCCGGTGCTGTCTGCAGGCTGGGACGCAGAGCGCGCTTGGACCCTGTCCGGTTACGGCGACTACGCCGCGCTGCGCAAGGCAGTCAGGATGACGCCCGGGGAGGTCGTCGCACTCGTCAAGGACTCGGGGCTGCGCGGTCGCGGTGGCGCCGGCTTCCCGACCGGCATGAAGTGGGGCTTCCTGCCGCCCGATGACGGCGGTCCGCGCTACCTGGTCGTCAACGCCGACGAGTCCGAGCCCGGCACCTGCAAGGACATCCCTCTGATGCTGGCCTCACCCCACATCCTGCTCGAGGGCGTTATCGTCTCGGCGTACGCCATCGGTGCGAGGACGGCGTTCATCTACGTGCGCGGCGAGGTCCTGCATGTCGTGCGGCGCCTGCAGGCAGCGGTCGCCGAGGCCTACGCGGCCGGGTACCTCGGCCCTGACATCCTCGGCAGCGGTGCGGCGGTCGACGTGATCGTGCACGCCGGGGCCGGCGCGTATATCTGCGGTGAGGAGACGGCGATGCTGGACTCGCTGGAGGGGCTGCGCGGCCAGCCCCGGCTGCGTCCACCCTTCCCTGCGGTCGCGGGGCTGTACTCACGGCCGACGGTGATCAACAACGTCGAGACGATCGCCTCGGTGCCGTCGATCGTCGCAGGCGGCGCCGACTGGTTCGCCCAGATGGGCACCGAGAAGTCCAAGGGCATGACGTTGTACTCGTTGTCCGGGCACGTGCGCCTGCCGGGGCAGTACGAGGCCCCGCTCGGCATCACCCTGCGCCAGTTGCTCGACCTCGGCGGCGGCATGCGCGAGGGAAGCGAGCTGAAGTTCTGGACCCCCGGTGGTTCATCGACGCCGCTCCTGACCGCCGAGCACCTCGACATCCCGCTCGACTACGAGGGCGTCGCCGACGCGGGTTCGATGCTCGGCACCAAGGCGCTGCAGGTCTTCGACCAGACGACGTCGGTCGTACGTTGCGTCCTGCGGTGGACGGAGTTCTACAAGCACGAGTCGTGCGGCAAGTGCACCCCGTGCCGCGAGGGCACCTGGTGGCTGGTCCAGACCCTGCAGCGGCTCGAGGACGGCAACGGACGCCCCGGCGACATCGAGATGCTTCTCGACCTGTGCGACAACATCCTCGGGCGGGCGTTCTGCGCCCTCGGTGACGGCGCGACGAGCCCGATCACGTCGGCCATCGAGTACTTCCGCGACGAGTTCGAGGCCGGCATGCACACGCCGGCGACCGAGCTGTTCCCCTACCAGGCATCCACTGTCTTCGAAGGCGAGCGGGTATGACGATCGCAGCGGACAACAAGAGCCTGCCGGCCACCGAGGAGCTCGTGACGCTCACCATCGACGACGTGCAGGTCAGCGTGCCCGAGGACACCTTGGTGATCCGCGCCGCTGAGCTGATGGGGGTGGAGGTCCCACGTTTTTGCGACCACCCGCTGCTCGAGCCGATCGGCGCGTGCCGCCAGTGTCTGGTCGAGGTCACCGACGCCGGCAACGGCCGGCCGCTTCCCAAGCCGCAGGCGTCGTGCACGCTGCCGGTGGTGGCGGGCATGGTGGTCAAGACGCAGGTCACCTCCCCGGTCGCGCACAAGGCGCAGTACGGCAACATGGAGTTCCTGCTCATCAACCACCCGCTCGACTGCCCGGTGTGCGACAAGGGCGGGGAGTGCCCGCTGCAGAACCAGGCGCTGTCCCACGGCCGGGACGAGTCCCGCTTCACCGAGACCAAGCGGACGTTCGCCAAGCCGGTCAAGATCTCCGAGCAGGTTCTTCTGGACCGCGAGCGGTGCGTGCTCTGCGCCCGGTGCACCCGCTTCTCCGAGCAGATCGCCGGTGACCCGTTCATCGAGATGCTCGAGCGTGGCGTTCTGCAGCAGGTCGGCATCTACGAGCGCGAGCCCTTCCAGTCGTACTTCTCGGGCAACACGATCCAGATCTGCCCCGTCGGCGCCCTCACCAGCGCCAGCTACCGCTTCCGGGCGCGGCCGTTCGACCTCGTCTCCACGCCCAGCGTGTGCGAGCACTGCGCGTCCGGCTGCGCGCTGCGCACCGACCACCGCCGCGGCAAGGTCATGCGCCGACTCGCCGGCGACGATCCCGAGGTGAACGAGGAGTGGAACTGTGACAAGGGGAGGTTCGCCTTCAGCTACTCGCAGCTTCCGGACCGGCTGACCCGACCATGCGTGCGCAGCCAGGAGACGGGCCAGCTCGAGCCCGTCTCGTGGCCGGCGGCGTTCGCCGCTGCCGCCCGCGGTCTGGCCGCCGGCCGGGTCGGGGTGCTGCCCGGTGGACGACTGACCGCGGAGGACGCCTACGCGTACGCGAAGTTCGCCAGGACGGTGCTCGGGACCAACGACATCGACTTCCGGGCCCGCCCGCACTCGGAGGAGGAGGCGCAGTTCCTCGCCGCGGCGGTGGTGCTGTCCCATCTCGACGTGACGTACGCCGACCTGGAGCGGGCCGGTACGGTCCTGCTCGTCGGTCTGGAGCCCGAGGACGAGTCTCCCATCGTGTTCCTGCGGCTGCGCAAGGCCGCCCACAAGCACGGGCTCCGGGTCCACGCGGTGGCCAGCCACACCAGCCGCGGCCTGAGCAAGCTGGGGGGAAGCCTGCTGCGCACGGTCCCTGGGGATGAGGCGGCCACCCTCGAGCAGCTGACCGACGACAACCACCTCGCCCTCGCCGCCGAGAGCGTGATCCTGATCGGTGAGCGGCTGGCCGCAACGCCAGGGGCGCTGACCGCGGCACTCACCCTGGCGCGGCGGACCGGCGCCAAGATCGCCTGGGTGCCTCGCCGTGCCGGTGAACGCGGTGCCGTCGAGACCGGTTGCCTGCCAGGTCTCCTGCCCGGCGGTCGTCCGGTCGCCGACGCGGCCGCCCGCGCCGACCTCTGCGCCGCGTGGGGAGTGAGCGGCTTGCCGTCCGACCCCGGGCGCAGTGCCGACGCCATCTTGGCGGCGGTTGTCGCGGGCGAGCTCACCGCGCTCCTGGTCGGCGGTGTGGAGACCGGTGACCTGCCTGACCCACAGCTCGCCGAGCGCGCACTCGAGCGTGCCGACTTCGTGGTGAGCCTGGAGGTGAGGGCCAGCGCGGTCACCGAGCGTGCCGATGTCGTGCTCCCTGTCGCACCAGTCGCTGAGAAGCCAGGAACGTTCGTCGACTGGGAGGGCCGCCCCCGCCCGTTCGAGACCGTCATCGACCAACCCAACTCCCTTCCCGACGTACGGATCCTGGCCGGTATCGCCGAGGAGCTCGGCAACGGCCTGGGGTTCCGCACGATCCACCAAGCCAGGGCAGACATGACCGAGGTCGGCCCGTGGGACGGTGACCGCGCACCGGCACCGACCGCCGCACCCGGTGCGGCCGCGAAGGCCGGCAAGGGCGAGGCCGTCCTGGACACCTGGCGACTGCTCGTCGACGACGGACGCGGCCAGGACGGCGACGAGCACTACCTCGCCACGGCTCGCCCAGCCGAGGTGCGGGTCAACGCCGCGACACTGACGGCCATCGGTGTCGCCGCGGGCGACGACCTCGTGCTGAGCACCGACCACGGGGAGGTCTGTCTCCCGGCAACGGTCGCCGACCTGCCCGACGGTGTGGTCTGGGCGCCGTCCAACTCCGGCGGCACCAACCTTCGCCGGGTGCTCGGTGCAGGTGCCGGGGACGTCGTACGTCTCGCCGGGAGGCAGTCGTGAACGGGCTCTTCGGCACCGAGAGCTGGTGGGTTGTCATCGCCAAGGCGGTGCTGATCTTCCTCATCCTCGTCATCTACACGCTCTTCAACATCTGGTTCGAACGCCGCGTCGTCGCCAAGATGCAGCACCGCATCGGTCCAAACGTGCACGGACCGTTCGGCCTGCTGCAGAGCCTGGCCGACGGCGTCAAGCTGGCCCTGAAGGAAGACATCGTGCCGACCGCCGCCGACAAGGTGGTCTACGTCCTGGCACCCATCTTGGCCACCATCCCGGCATTCATGGCATGGGCGGTGATCCCGTTCGGGCCGGAGGTCCGGATCCCCTTCACCGACACCGTGACTCCGCTGCAGCTGACCGACCTGCCGGTCGGGGTGCTGTACATCCTCGCGGTGACCTCGATCGGCATCTACGGCATCGTCCTCGCCGGTTGGTCATCGGGGTCGACCTACGCACTCCTGGGTGGCATGCGGTCGTCGGCGCAGATGATCTCCTACGAGGTGGCGATGGGTCTGGCGTTCGTCTCGGTGTTCATGTACGCCGGCTCGATGTCCACCGCGGACATCGTGGCCGCACAGGCCGAGGACATGTGGTTCGCGTTGCCGTTGCTGCCGTCGTTCGTGATCTATTTGATCGCGATGGTCGGCGAGACCAACCGCGCCCCGTTCGACCTGCCAGAGGCCGAGGGTGAACTGGTCGGCGGCTTCCACACCGAGTACTCCTCGCTGAAGTTCGCCCTGTTCTTCCTCGCCGAGTACGTCAACATGGTGACCGTCTCCGCGCTCGCCACCACCTTGTTCCTCGGCGGCTGGCGCGCCCCGTGGCCGATCTCCCTGTGGGACGGCGCCAACTCCGGCTACTGGCCGGTGCTGTGGTTCCTGGGCAAGACGCTGATCTTCATCTTCGTGTTCGTGTGGCTGCGCGGTACGTTGCCCCGGATGCGCTACGACCAGTTCATGAAGTTCGGCTGGAAGGTGCTGATCCCGGCCGCGCTGCTGTGGACGATGGCCGTTGCGGTCGTACGCCGGATCCGGCTCGACGGCGGGATGGACCAGCAGACCGTGCTCATCGTCGGGGGCATCGCCGTCACCCTGCTGCTGGTCATCGCCTTCATCCCCGAGCGCAAGCAGCCGGCCGACGACGAGGAGCCGGCCGAGACCGACGCCTTCGCCGGCGGATATCCCGTACCCCCGATGCCCGGCCACCAGGAGACACGCCCAGATGCCTAGCCTCAAGGAACAGCTGTGGGATCCGGTCGCCGGGTTCGGTGTGACGTTCCGGACGATGTTCCGCAAGACCGTCACCGAGCAGTACCCCTTCGAGAAGCGGCCCACCGCGCCCCGGTTCCACGGGCGTCACCAGCTCAACCGGTGGCCCGACGGGCTGGAGAAGTGCATCGGCTGTGAGCTGTGCGCCTGGGCCTGCCCCGCCGATGCGATCTACGTCGAGGGCGCCGACAACACCGAGGACGAGAGGTTCGCGCCGGGGGAGAGATATGGCCGCGTCTACCAGATCAACTACCTGCGCTGCATCCTGTGCGGGCTGTGCATCGAGGCCTGCCCGACCCGCGCGCTGACCATGACCAACGAGTACGAGCTGGCCGACAACTCGCGCGAGTCGCTGATCTACGAGAAGTCCGACCTGCTCGCACCGCTGCTCCCGGGGATGGAGCAGCCCCCGCAC
>JACCZT010000185.1 GCA_013695785.1 Nocardioidaceae bacterium
TGATGCAAGACGACGCGTTCGCCGACATGCCCGACCTCTCGGCGCCGGGCGACGACCCGGCGCACGCCCGGATCGAGAAATGGCTCGTCGGACTCGTCGCCGGCGGTGACCTCGTCGAGGGCGACAAGCTCCCACCCGAGGGTGAGCTGTCCGCCGCCCTCGGTGTCAGCCGCATGACGCTGCGGCAGGCTCTGGGGTCGCTGGAGTCCCGCGGGATGGTTGCCCGCAGGCGCGGACGTTCGGGCGGTACCTTCGTCGCCACGCCGCGGATCGATGTCGATCTGACCGGGCTGGCTGGCTTCACCGAGCAGATGCGGCGGGCTAACGTTCGCGCCGGCGCCCAGGTCGTGAGCGCCACCACCTGCACCGCGCCGCGAGCCGTCGCCGCAGCGCTCGACATCGCCCGCACCGCCAAGGTGCACGAGATCGTACGCGTGCGGCTGGCCGACAACGAACCGCTCGCGCTTGAGCGGACCTACCTGCCCGCGGCGCAGTTCGAGGACCTCCTCGACCATGGGCTGACCGGATCGATCTACGCGCTGATGGCCAGTGCGTACGGCCAGGCTCCACACAGCGCGTTCGAGTGGCTCGAACCGGTGGTCGCGAGTGCCGAGGAGGGCCGCCTGCTCTCGGTCGAGCCGGGCTCGGCGCTGATGTTGGTGACCCGGACCGCGCGCACCCAGGCGGGGCTGCCGGTCGAGTACGCCTTCGACCGCTACCGCGCCGACCGGGCGCGAATAGGCCTGCAGACGGGTATCGAGAACGCTGCACGGATCACCGTGGCTGGCGCTTGATGACCCTGTGCGGTTCGCTCACAGGTGCTGAGAATCACAGGGGACCAGCTCGATCGCGACCGCGCGTACAGGTGCGCCGTCGGCGCCGACGAACCGCAGAGGCAGCACACTGAGCAGCACGTCAGCGTCGCCTACCTGGTCCAGGCCGGTCAGGTTCTCCACGATCACCCCACCGGCGCCGAGAACGGCGTGGTGCGCGGCGAACCCCGTCGGGTGCTCACCCTCTTGAACGGTCTCGTCCAGGTTCATCGCGTCCAGCGCGATCGTGCGGACACCGGCGGAGATCACGCGGCTCGCGGCGTCGGCGTCGAGGTAAGGGTGGTCGTGGTACGCGGGTGTCCCCCAGTGCTGTGACCAACCAGTGTGCAGCACAAGGATGCTGCCAGGGACGAGGCGATCGGCGTTCGGCTCGAGGTGGCGCCAGCCGATGCATGTCCGGGGCGCGAGACCACGTAGATCGGTGATGACGGCCGGTCCGATGAACAACGACAGGTCGAGATCGTCGATTCGCGCCCCGTCGGGGATGAAATGGTACGGCGCGTCGGCGTGCGTACCGGTCTGTGAACCCATCTGAACGTGCAGCACGTTGAAGCCGTCGTGTGCGATCGTCGCGGCGGGAGAAAATGACGGGACGGGGTCGCCAGGGTAGACGGGGGTGTCGCCGTCCACGCCGTGGGAGAGGTCGACGATGCGCCTCACCGGACCGTCGGTGCCCCTCATGGTGCTGGGACGAGGACCCACAGGACCTCGCACGAGTCGGTGGCCGACGGGTTGCTCCACGTGTGCGGCACCTGGCCGGGCATGGTGAAAGCATCTCCGCGGAACAGCCGGACGGTCTCGCCGGCCAGATCGAGGCGCAGCTCGCCGGCGAGCACGAAGACGAGCTCGACCTCGCAGTCCAGGGAGTACAGCTCCTCCCCTCCTCCGCCCCCGGGTGCTATGTCGGAGTGGATGGCCTGCAGCTGGCGCTGGGTGCCCGGGGTCAGCAGCACCTCATGGACGTCGGTACCACCGAAGTTGATGGCTGCCGCCTCCCCGACACGTACGAGCGACGTCTGCGGCGTCTCGAACAGGTCACCGACGCGCAGGCCCAGGGCGCCGCACACCGCGACCAACGACGCCACGGACGGCGACACCTCGTCTCGCTCCAGGCGGCTGAGGAAGCCCTTGGTAATACCGACGGCATCGGCCACCGACGCCAGGGTGAGGCCACCTGCCTGCCGGGCCGCGCGCAGGCGGGCGCCAATCAGCGGAGCGTGCTGTTCCGGGGCGAGCGCCGTTCTACGGACTTGACCGTTCACCAGAACACCTTGCACTGTGCCGGTGCACGAACCTTCGCCGGGTCCCGGGCGGGTACCACTTGACTGCCATGAACAACAAGTGTTGTCTATATGACAACTTACGTCCAGCGCCCACTGTCCGCAGATGGAGGAACAGATGAGTGGAGCCGAGCTTGCCGGTGTAGCGGCAGCGCGTCGTCGCCCGAAGGTCACCGAGGTCGAGCAGCACGGGATCGACACGATTCCGGATCATCTGCGGACCTCCTCGCCGCTCGATCTGTTCCGTATCCAGTTCGGTGGGGCCAACACCTTCGCCACGATCATCCTGGGCACGTTCCCGGTCCTGCTGGGCCTCTCGCTGGTGCAGGCCGCGGCTGCGACCCTCGTCGGAGTCGTTGTCGGAGCCTTGATCCTGATGCCGATGGGCCTCTTCGGCCCCCGCAGCGGCACGAACAACGCGGTGTCGTCGGGCGCGCACTTCGGCGTCCGCGGTCGGGTCGTGGGTTCGTTCCTCTCGCTGCTGACCGCGATCGCCTTCTACTCGATCTCGGTGTGGGTCAGCGGCGACGCCCTGGTGGGGGCCGCGGCGAGACTCTTCGGCGTGCCCGACTCCGAGCTCATCCGCGCAGCCGTCTACGCCGTCCTCGGTGCCCTGGTGATCGTCGTGGTGATCTACGGCTACCAGTTCATGCTGCTGGTCAACAAGGTCGTCGTGGTCGGCAACACGGTGCTCATCCTGCTCGGGATCGTCGCCTACGCCTCGGTCTTCGACTTCGGCTACGATCCCGGTCCGCAGGCGTACGCCCTGGGCAGCTTCTGGCCCACGTTCGTGCTGTCTGCGGTGATCGTGATGGGAAACCCGATCTCCTTCGGCGCGTTCCTCGGCGACTGGTCGCGTTACATCCCGGCGGAGACCACACCGGCACGGCTCCTGGCCGCAACCTTCTTCGGCCAGCTCGCCACCCTCGTGCCTTTCCTGTTCGGCGTGGCCACGGCGACGATCGTGGCGGGCGAGGTGGACTACGTGTTCGCGCTGATCCAGGTCTCGCCGCTCTGGTACACCCTGCTGCTGATGGTGGTGGCCTTTCTCGGTGGCATGTCGACCGGCGTCACCTCCTTGTACGGAACCGGTCTGGACTTCTCGTCGGTGTTCCCCCGGCTGAGTCGGGTGCAGGCGTCACTCTTCATCGGCGGTCTGGCCTTCG
>JACCZT010000196.1 GCA_013695785.1 Nocardioidaceae bacterium
CGCTGGGCCACGATGTTCAAGGAGACCCTCGGCCACACCCGGATGCTGCAGTGGACCTGGATCGGTGTCATGCACTGGTTCGTGTTCGCGGGCTTCATCCTGCTGAGCTCGCTGGTCGCGACGGCGTACGGCCAGATCTTCTCGCCGACCTTCGCGCTGCCGGTCATCGGTCACTGGTTCGTCTATGAGTGGTTCGCCGACATCTTGTCCTGGCTGACGGCGGTCGGGATCGCGTACCTGATCCTTGTCCGGCAGAAGGACCACCCGCGCCGCCTCGGTCGCGGATCGCGTTTCTTCGGCTCGACGTTCTGGCAGGCGTACTTCGTCGAGGCGATCATCCTCGGTGTCGTGATCTGCGGGCTGCTGCTGCGTGGACTGGAGTACGCCCGAGGCGAGGGCACCCGGTGGGACTTCCCGCTGACCTGGTTCATCGGCGCGCCCTTCGAAGGTCTGGCGCTCGGCACCATCGACAACCTGATCTTTGCCATTGCGATGATCAAGATCGTCATTTCGATGTCGTGGCTGATCACCATCAGCCGCAACATCACCATGGGCGTGGCATGGCACCGGTTCACGGTGTGGACCAACATCTGGTTCAAGCGCAGGTCCGACGGCGGCACCTCCCTCGGGGGGCTGCAGCCGATCATGGTGGGCGGTCAGCCGCTGGATTTTGAGAACATCGAGGAGATCGACGAGGACGCTCCCCTCGGCGCCGGCAAGATCGAGGACTTCTCCTGGAAAGGGATCCTCGACTTCAGCACTTGCACCGAGTGCGGGCGCTGCCAGTCCCAGTGTCCGGCGTGGGCCACCGACAAACCGCTCTCGCCCAAACTGCTGATCATGGGCCTGCGCGACCACGCGTATGCCAAGGCACCGTACCTGCAGACACCCGCGGACGAGCGGGAGCAGCTGTCCGAGGCGGTCGTGGCCGAGGCGCAGCGCCCGCTGATCGCCTCTGAGGACCTGTTCGGGGTCATCGACCCAGACGTGCTGTGGTCCTGCACGTCCTGCGGAGCGTGCGTTCAGCAGTGCCCGGTAGACATCGAGCACGTCGACCACATCATGGACATGCGCCGCTACCAGGTGTTGGTGGAGTCCAACTTCCCGCCGGAGCTGAACCAGCTGTTCAAGGGACTGGAGAACAAGGGCAACCCCTGGAACATGTCGACCACCGCCCGGATGGACTGGGCCAAGGACCTGGACTTTGAGGTCAAGCAGGTCGGTGGCAGCGGCCAGAACGACCCCGAGGACCTGTCCGAGGTCGAGTACCTCTTTTGGGTCGGATGCGCCGGAGCCTACGAGGACCGCGCGAAGAAGACGACCCGGGCGGTCGCGGAGCTGTTGCACATGGCCGACGTCGACTTCGCCGTGCTCGGTGATGGGGAGACCTGCAGCGGTGACCCTGCCCGCCGGGCCGGCAACGAGTTCGTGTTCTCGATGCTCGCCATGCAGAACGCCGAGGTGTTCAAGGACGCCAAGGCCAAGAAGGTGGTGGCGACCTGTGCGCACTGCTTCAACACGCTGGCGAACGAGTACGCGGAGTTCGGTGTCGCGCTGGAGGTCGTCCACCACACCCAGCTGCTCAACCGGCTCGTACGCGAGGGCCGCCTCACCCCGGTCGCGCCCGGCGGCAACGCTCCGGCGACGAGGACCATCACGTACCACGATCCCTGCTACCTCGGCCGGCACAACCAGGTGTACGAGCCGCCGCGCGAGATCCTCGGCGCGATCCCCGGGACGACCTTCACCGAGATGCCGCGCAACTCCGAACGTTCCTTCTGCTGCGGGGCGGGCGGGGCGCGGATGTGGATGGAGGAGAAGATCGGCGAGCGGATCAACGTCAACCGCACCATCGAGGCAGTCGCTACCGGTGCGGACCAGATCGCCGTCGGGTGCCCGTTCTGCCGAGTGATGCTGTCCGACGGCCTCACGCTCCAGCAGTCCGAGGGCCAGGCGCGCGAGGAGGTCGAGGTCCTCGACATCGCCCAGATGCTGCTCGCGTCGCTCCGGCGCGACGCGGACGCTGACGCCGCCATCGCCGCCGCCGAGCCGGACGAGGCCGACGCCGCCGATCCGCACTCGATCACCGAACACGAGCAGGTCGGCCCCTCCGCCGCGGCAGCCTCGACCGGCAGCGCGCACGCCGAGGGTCCGGCCCCGAGCGGCACAGACGCCGCTGCGGCACACAACGAGCCCGTCGACGATCGCGGTTCAGCGCTCGACGAGTCACCCGACGATCCCTCGACCGACGCCAAGCCGGCCGGCCGCTGACGCCGCAACGCGAAGGTGACGTCATCCGGCGCCACATTGACGTCGTCGTACGCTTGACATGACGTCATAACGACGTCATAGTGGTGTCATGGACTTGGCACCGTACGTCGACCGCCTGCGCAACGATCTCGCTGACGCCGCCGCAGCGGGTGGCCCGCAAGCCACCGAGGCGGCCCAACGGCTCGCCCTCGCGCTCGACCCCGCCGTGCGCATGACGCTGATGGAAGCGCTGTCGGACGCGGCCGCCGAGATCACCGCCGAACTGCACACGGCTGCGGTGGATGTACGGCTGCGTGGCCGGGAGCCCGAGTTCATCGTCCACCAGGAACCGGCCGCGGCTGCGCTCGCCCCGATTGCACCGACACCGCCCGCGCCTCCGACGCCGCCGTCACCCGACGGCGAGGCAGCCGACCGGGTCGACGAGGGTGACGGCACCGTCGCCCGGGTGACCGTGCGCATACCGGACTCGCTCAAGGTCAGGGCCGAGGAGCTAGCGGCCGAACGCTCGCAATCGCTCAACTCGTGGATCGTCCAGGCGATCCGATCGGCGGCCTTCGACCGCAGCGTCGAGCTCGACATCGGCACGATCAGCGTCGGAGGGCGCAACCCCACCAGCAAGCGCGTCCAAGGCTGGTCTCGCTAGCCCACAACTTCATGATCCACCGCACACGGGCACCGTGCTGCGGCGCTGCCCCACACCTTCGAACAGGAGATCCCATGTACACCTTCAACACCCCAGGACCCATCGACGTGCTCGTCCAGAACCGCGCCGGCCGAATCGAGATCAACGCAACCGACACCGCCACGAGCACCGTTGAGCTCACCACCATGAACGGCGGCAGCGACGCACAGGGGGTGATCGACGACGCCACCGTCGAGCTCAATGACCGCAAGCTCGTCGTCAAGCTTCAGCAGGAGAGGCGCGGCCTGCTTCGTTGGAAGCCGATGCAGATCGCTGTCGCGATCACGGTGCCCACCGGTTCGTCGGTGACGTGCGAGGCAGACTCGGCGGACATCACGACGAGCGGTGAGCTGCGAAGCGCCCGCCTCAGCACCGGATCCGGAGACGTGACGGTCGACGTCGTCACTGGCCCGCTCGTCACCAAGTCGGGCTCCGGAGATGTCACCATCGCCTCGTCCCACGAGTCGTTGGAATCCTCTACCGGTTCTGGCGACGTCCGCATCGGCTCGGCGGTGCAGCGCGCCGTCCTCAAGTCCGGGTCCGGTGACGTCAGCCTCGCCCACGGCACGGGGACGATCGAGGCCAAGACCGGTTCTGGGGACATCGAGCTGAGCGAGGTACGCGGCGACATCACCGCGAAGACCGGGTCAGGCGATGTCCGCATCGACGCCATCACCTCCGGCCGTACCCAGGCGGCCACCGGGACCGGAGACATCCGGGTCGGGGTCGTCAACGGCACGGCAGCCTGGCTCGACCTCAACACCGTCACCGGCGACGTCAGGAACGACCTCGAGGACGCCGGCGCACCTGCCGACGGCGACGAGACCGTCGAGCTGCACATCAAGACCGCAACCGGCGACATCGCCATCACCCGCGCCTGAAAGGACAGCACCATGGACCACACCATCGAGATGATCGCCCGCCAGCAGCAGGAACAGCTCCGGCGCCACACCGGTCAACCGGCCGTCGACCGCGAACCGCTGCGTCGACGCGCCGCCCGCTCTCTGCACCACCTCGCTCGCGCCATCGACACCGACGACATCTGAGTAGACCGACTCCCACAACCACGTCCCAGGCAGGTGCACCACACTCGCGGGCCGCTCATCGCGGCCGCCGAGTGTGGTGGCATAGCCTTTGTCAGTGCCGCACGTTGACCGCTCCTACATCCGAGTCAAGTCCATGGTCGCTCTGCTCAATCCGGCCAACGACCATGTCGCGGTGGCGTTGTTCGATGACCCGACGAAGTCACCCCGACATTTCCACCGCCTCGTCGGCGGAAGTGTGTTGCTCGGCGAGAAGGCGGCCGATGCCGCACGACGCGAGGTGCGCGAAGAGATCGGTATCGATCTGCTGGACCTGGGGGCAGCGCTGGGCGTGCTGGAGAACGTCTTCGACTACCGCGGCGAAGCGGGCCACGAGGTGGTCTTCGTATTCGCTGCATGTGTGGATGAGTCCATCATCCCGGGCCATGGCGGCTGGTTCAGCGACAACGGCGACCGGATGTGGGTGGAGTGGCGATCGCTCACCTCTCCGCCGCCGATTCCGCTGTACCCCGACGGCGCTGCGGATCTGGTCGTACGAGGCTGACCGAGAAAGTCAGTTCAGTGCGTGCTGTACTGTTCGGCAGGTGCTGAAGCTCGCCTCACAGCTCGATGCCATGGGTCGTCTTGGCCGCGCTCTCGCTGATCCGACGCGGTGCCAGATCCTGCTGCAGCTCGTGGACGGACCCGCCTATCCGGCCGTGCTGGCCGCCGACCTCGAGCTGACCCGCTCGAACGTGTCGAACCATCTGGCCTGCCTGCGCGGGTGCGGCCTGGTGGTCGCTACTCCAGAAGGACGGCAGATGCGCTACGAGCTGTCGGATTCAAGGCTGGCGCACGCGTTGAGCGACATGATGAACGTCGACCTCGCCGTCGGGGGCGACGAACCGTGCTCCGATGAGCAGCGGGCACCAGCCGCGAGCCGGGCGGCCGCGGTGGCGTCGTGAGCGCCCAGAGCCGGCTTGGCGTACCGGCGACTCGCCGGGACGTCCTCGCGCGACGTATTCGATTGCTCGTTGCGGCCACGATCACCTACAACGTCTTAGAGGCCGTTGTGGCGATCGCTGCCGGCACGGCAGCGTCGTCGTCGGCACTGATCGGCTTCGGCCTGGACTCGATCATCGAGGTCGCATCGGCCGTCGCTGTCGCGTGGCAGTTCGCCGGCCGTGACCCGGAGTCTCGCGAGGAGACCGCACTTCGGGGCATCGCGTTCTCCTTCTTCGCACTTGCTGCGTTCGTCACCATCGACGCGCTGCGTTCGCTGTTCGGAGCGGACGAAGCGCAGCATTCGTCGGTGGGCCTGGTCCTGGCTGCGGTGAGCCTGGCGGTCATGCCATTCCTGTCATGGGCACAACGACGGGCAGGTCGCGAGCTCGGATCGCGCTCAGCGGTCGCTGATTCCAAGCAGACCCTGTTGTGCACGTACCTCTCGGGGGTGTTGCTGGTCGGTCTTGCGCTCAACAGCGTGTTCGGCTGGTCCTGGGCCGACCCGATCGCCGCCCTGGTGATCGCCGCGGTCGCCATCAAGGAGGGCCGCGAAGCGTGGCGGGGGGACGTCTGCTGCGCGCCGAACGCCGCACTCCACCCACCGAGCTCTGGTACGGACGCAGGCGAATGCCAGGACGATTGCTGTGGGTAGCGCCCTGAGCGACGAGTGAGGGCACGCCCCGCATCAGTCTGATGGGCGGGCGCCCACGGATGCGACGGCCATCGCCGCCGTACGGGCACCGAGATCGAGACACCGTTGCGGGCTGTCCCCGCGCTGACACCCGGCCAGGTACCCGGCGCAGAACGCGTCCCCCGCACCGGTCGTGTCGACCACCTCGGTCTCGACCGCCTCGACGTCCCAACCGGCGCCGTCGGCCGTCCGCGCCAGGGCGCCCCGCGCGCCGAGGGTCACCACCACAGCGCGATACGTCGCGGTCAGCGCGTCGGCCGCACGGCCCGCGTCGACCTCACCGGTCAGCAACCGGCCCTCGGCCTCGTTGGCCAGCAGAAGGTCACACCCGGCGGTCCACTTCAGGAACGCGCGCGGTCCGCACACATCGAGGAAGCCGACCGAGCTGGGGTCGACGGAGATGCCGACCCGGCGCAGACGGGCCTCGGCCAGCAGCCGCGACGCGGTCGGGCGTACCGCGTCGTCGAAGAACGAGTACCCCGTCAAGTGCAGCCATCCCACGTCGTCCCACAGCGCCGCCGGTACCTGATCGGGCGAGAGCGCCGCGTTGGCACCCCTGTCCACGAACATCGTGCGCTCACCGTCGCCGTCGAGAACGAGCACGATGGTTGCCGTGACCGAGGTGGGCACCTCGGCGACATGAGCGTCGACCCCGTGCCGGCGCAGGGCGTCACCGTGGCGGGTGCTCGCCCCGGCCCCTGCACACCCGGCGAACGCGACGTCCGCGCCCAGCCAACCCAGCCAAGCAGCGACGTTGGCGGCTGACCCGCCGGGATGGACGCGGATCTCGGCGTTGGTGTCACTCGCGGCCGTCACCACACCCAGTGGACGGACGACGATGTCGTCGACGACGTCACCGACCACGAGAACCCGGCGCACATCAGTCCTGGACGCTGCGCGCGGCCCAGGCCGTGGCGATGTCGGCACCGACCCGGATGTTGTTGGCGGCGATCTTGAGGTTGACCTCGAGGCTCGCCCCGCCGGTGAGGCTGACCATCTTGTCCAGCAGGTACGGGCTCACGTCCTTGCCCGTGATCCCCTCGGCAGCCGCAGCGGCGAGCGCATCGTCAAGCGCCCGGTCGTGCGCGGCAGGATCGAGCTGGTCCCGCTCGGGAAGCGGGTTGGCGACCAGGATCGCCGAACGCCGCCCGAGCGCGTCGTTGGCGGCCATCACGTCGGCGACCACATCGGCGTCTGGTACCGACCAGTCCAGGCGCTCGCCGGAGTCGGTCAGCCAGAAGCTCGGGAAGGCGTCGGTGGCGTACCCCAGCACCGTCACGCTCAGCGTCTCGAGCCGTTCGAGGGTGGCGGGGATGTCGAGGATCGACTTCACGCCGGCGGACACAACGGTGACAGGCGTGTTCGCCAGCGTCGACAGGTCGGCCGACTCATCGAATGTCGCGCCCGCCCCGCGGTGCACCCCGCCCAGCCCCCCGGTGGAGAACACTCGCACCCCTGCGAGGGCTGCGATGAACGCTGTCGCCGCGACCGTCGTCGCACCGCAGCGCCGGCGCGCCACCACGATGGGAAGGTCTCGCACGCTGACCTTCGGGACATCGTCGCCGGCGATGCGTACCAGCTCGTCGTCGTTGAGCCCGACCTTGAGGTAGCCGTCGAGCACGGCCACCGTCGCCGGCGTGACTCCGGCGTCCACCAGGATCGCTTCGAAACCGCGCGCGGCCGTGAGGTTGCGCGGGCGGGGCAGCCCGTGCGAGATGATTGTCGACTCCAGCGCCACGACCGGACGCCGGTGCGCCAACGCGTCGGCGACAGGCTCGGCGACGGACAGCGGGAGCATCAGATCTCTATGCGGTAGAAGCCGACGTGCGACTTCGACGGCGTCGGCCCCCGTTGCCCTTGGTAGCGCGAGGCGTACTTGGACGAGCCGTAGGGATGCTCGGCCGGTGAGGACAGCCGGAAGAAGCACAGCTGCCCGATCTTCATACCGGGGTACAGCTTGATCGGGAGCGTTGCCACATTGGCCAGCTCCAAGGTGACGTGACCGGAGAATCCTGGGTCGATGAAACCTGCGGTCGCGTGGGTGAGCAGGCCGAGGCGTCCCAGTGACGACTTCCCCTCGAGCCGCGCCGCCACGTCGTCGGGAAGGCTCACCTGCTCGTACGTCGAGCCGAGCACGAACTCCCCGGGGTGCATGATGAACGGCTCGCCGCCTTCGGCGATCACCTCCTGCGTCAGCTCGGCCTGGTCCTCGGCTGGGTCGATGTGCGGATAGCGGTGGTTCTCAAAGACACGGAAGAACTTGTCGAGCCGGACGTCGATGCTGGACGGCTGCAGCATCGATGGTTCGTACGGATCGAGGACGATGCGGTCGCCGTGGATCTCGGCGAGGATGTCGCGGTCAGAGAGGAGCACGGTCAAAAACTAGCGCACGGCCGGCGATGCGGGCGCCGCCTGCGGCAGTGGTGGGACATGCTGGCGCCAATGGTGATGCGACGGCAGTCTGCCGTCATCGCGACGCGGGTGGGCGTGACGGCGGTGGCCGTGGTCGGTCTGTCGGCGTGCGCATCCCTGCGGCCTGGCCCAGAAGCGGCCGTCGAGGCAGCCCGTACGGCGCACCTGGCACAGGGGACAACACAAGCGAGCGACGCCTGCGCGCAGCTGGCGCCGCTCGCCGTCGAGGAGCTCGAGAGTGCAGCAGAGATGCCGTGCGTCGAGGCGATCCAGCAGGGCTCGCCGCGGCTCGCCGGAGTCCAAGCCGGTGGGTGCCCCGCACCACTCCACCGGCGTCGAGGGCTGATGGCTAGGATGTCGGCAGCCTCGGCTCCGGCCGTGGTGTCGCGGGCGTAGTTCAATGGCAGAACATCAGCTTCCCAAGCTGATAGTGCGGGTTCGATTCCCGTCGCCCGCTCCGGATACGCCGCCCGGCCGCCGCGGGACGCCATCCAAATCGAGCGCGATAGCGCACAGATCGTATGACGTTACGCGGGTCGGGGCAGCCGACGCTGGCGGAAATATGGCCGCCGATGGAGGCACCAGCACTCAGTGCGGCAGCCAGGCGTCCTCGTCCTGGGTGCGGGCGTCGATCGGCCGGGGTAGCGTGCCGACCGCCAGATCGCCGATGCTGACGCCTTCGAACACCTCTCGCAGGCTGCTGCGGGCGGCGATCCAGACCCGCTGCAGGATCTCGGCCGACTCCTTGTACTCCACGGCCTCGGGGCGCAGGCCGTACACGCTGACAAGCGGCCCGTCGACAGCGCGGATCACGTCGGCCACCGACACCTCCGACGCCGCACGCGCCAGGCGCCAGCCACCGGACTGTCCGCGCTGGCTGACGACGATGTCGGCGCGGCGCAGGTCGGCCAAGATCGCCTGCAAGAAGCCGTACGGGATGTCCTGCTCGCGGCCGATCTCCTCAGCAGACAACGCGCTGGATCCGTCCCGCGAGGCCATCTCGATGAGCGCCCGCAGCGCATAGTCCGCCTTCGCCGACACCCGCATGCGCGAAGTCTCTCAGATTACCGAGCGCGACGACCGCCCAGGCGGGTGGACGATCACGCTTGCTTTTGTTACCCGTCGGTAGGACACTTTGGTTACTCATCGGTAGCCGCTGCCTCGGCAGCACGAGTTCAGCAGGGGATGGGCCATGAGCCACTACAAGAGCAACCTCCGCGACATCGAGTTCAACCTGTTCGAGGTCTTCGGTCGCGACGAGGTCCTGGGCCATGGACTGTACGAGGATCTGGACACCGCGACCGCCAGGCGCATCCTGGTCGAGATCGACCGCCTCGCGCGTGAGGACCTGGCAACGTCGTTCGAGGACGCCGACCGCCACCCGCCGGTCTTCGACCCCGCCAGCGGTGACGTGACGATGCCTGCCTCGTTCGCCAGGAGCTACCAAGCCTGGATGGACTCGGAGTGGTTCCGCCTCCAGCTGCCCGCCGGACAGGCGAGGTCGACACCTCCGACCGCAACGGAGTCTTCGTCACCGGTGTGGAGAAGAAGATGGGTTTGAAGGTCTCCACGACGTGCGAGCTGACCTTCGGCGAGCACGCACCGGCCAAGGGCTGGCTCCTCGGCGAGGTACACGACGGTATCGCCCAGATGTTCCAGGTCATCGAGAACGCTCGCATGATGGTCGGCACCAGGGCCATCGCCACCTTGTCGACCGGCTACCTCAACGCGCTCGCGTACGCCAAGGAGCGGGTCCAGGGAGCCGACCTGACCGAGTCGTCCAACAAGGCGGCCCCGCGCGTCACGATCACCCACCACCCCGACATCCGTCGCTCGCTGATGACGCAGAAGGCGTACGTCGAGGCGATGCGCTCCCTGGTCATCTACACCGCCACCTGGCAGGACCGGATCTCAATGGCGCACCATGCCGGTGAGACCGACGAGCTCGCCGAGCGTGTCAACGACCTGCTGCTTCCGATCGTCAAGGGGTACGGCTCGGAGCGGTCCTGGGTGCTGCTCGGCACCGAGTCGCTGCAGACCTTCGGCGGGTCGGGGTTCCTGCAGGACTACCCGATCGAGCAGTACGTCCGGGACGCCAAGGTCGACACGCTGTACGAAGGCACGACCGCGATCCAGGGACAGGACCTGTTCTTCCGCAAGATCGTCAAGGACAAGGGCCGGGCGCTCACCCACCTCGCGCAAGAGATCCAGACGTTCGCCGCCAGCGAGGCAGGCAACGGACGCCTCAAGGTCGAACGTGAGCTGCTCGGCGCCGGCCTCGAGGACGCCCAGGACATCTTGGCCGCGGTGTTCACGTACCTCATGTCGGCCAACCCGCAGGACGAGAACGGCGATATCCGCAACATCTACAAGGCCGGCCTCAACACCACCCGCCTGCTCGGTTCGCTCGGTGACGTCGTGTGCTCGTGGCTGCTGCTGCGAGGCGCCGAGGTCGCACTGGACAGGCTGAGCGGCGAGCTGCCTCCCGCTGAGAAGAGCTTCTACGAGGGCAAGGTCGCCGCAGCACAGTTCTTCGCCCGTGAGATCCTGCCGAAGCTCGCCGCCGAGCGCGCCATCGCACAGAGGACCGACCTATCGCTGATGGACCTCGACGACGCGGCGTTCTGACCTCCCCCGGTTGGCCTCTGCGAGCTTTGACCGCTACGGTCAGAGCAAGAGCTTCCCAACCATCGGAGTGCACATGAGTATCGGACTCGGCATCGTCCTGGGAGTGGTGGGCGCCATCTTCATCACCGGGGCGATAGACATCCCCGCCAGCTGGCCGATCGATTCCGAGCCGTTGGGCTGGATCCTGCTGATCGCCGGCATCATCGCGATCGTGCTGTCCCTGGTCATCAACCGGCAGCGGACACAGCGCACCACGTCTGAGCCGCCGCGCACCGATCCGCCGCGCACCGATCCGCCGCGCAACACCTACTGAACCCCCTGGTGTCGCACGCCCCCGTACCGACGCGCAGGCTCCCGAGCCGTTGGGGGTACGTGATCGCGGCGGTGATCTTCGTCGTTTCCGTCGCGGTCGCAACCGGCTTCAGTGTCACCGGTGCTCGGCAGGTCGCCCGCAGCCTCGACGTCGAGCCCCTCGACGCGACCGCGCAGGTCACTGTGGGTGAGGAACCACTGGCGGTGTACGTCGATCGCCGTCGACTCC
>JACCZT010000047.1 GCA_013695785.1 Nocardioidaceae bacterium
GTTGGCGTTCAAGACCTGGCGGGCACGCGCGGGCGAATGGTTCGAGGGGTGCTACGTCTTCGCCGACAGCGCTGAGCGGGAGGCGTTCCAGACGAGGTTCACCCACGATGCCGATACGGCACCCGGCTCGGCCATCATCGGATCGCCTCCGATCCTGATCGAGCCGTGCGAGGTGGTGGCCATCGCCGAGGGCGGTGCCGGCTTCACCTCACGCGCCGGTTACTGAGACGGGCGCGCGGTCACGCGACTCGCTGGGCGACGAGCAGGCCGTCACCGACCGGCAGCAGCAGACTCATGAGGCGCTCGTCGTCGCGTACCGCCTTGCCGAGCTCGCGCACCGCCACTGTCTCGCGGTCACGCTGGGCGGGGTCGGCGACGCGGTTGTGCCACAGTGCGTTGTCGAAGGCGATGAGACCGCCCGGGCGCAGCAGCCGCATCGCCTCGGAGTAGTAGTCGGCGTACTCGCGCTTGTCGCCGTCGACGAAGATCAGGTCGTAGTGGGCGTCGGTCAACCGGGGGAGAACCTCGAGGGCAGAACCGGAGATCAGCCGGAACCGCTGCGAGGCGATGCCTGCCTCGGTGAACGTCTGGCGGGCGAACCGTTGGTGCTCGGCCTCGAGGTCCACCGACGTCAGGACGCCGCCGGAGGCCATGCCGCGCAGCATCCACAGGCCGGACACACCGGTGCCGGTGCCGATCTCCACGACCGAGCTCGCCTGTATCAGCGATGCCAAGAAGCGCAAAGCTGCTCCGCCGCCGGTGCCGATACCGACGACGCCGACCTCCTCGGCACGCGAACGCGCCGCCGCCAGGTGCTCGTCCTCGGCCACGAACTCTTCGGCGTAGGCCCAGCTGGCGGGGGTGATCGGGTCGGTGGCGATGATCGGCTCCTTCGTCGTACCGGTGCCAGCAGCCTAGTGCCTGGATGCCGTCAGCCACGGCAGCGTGGGCGTGGCCGAGGCGGTGTCGGGCGATCGGCGGCGATCTCAGGGAACAGTCACGCGATTCTGTGCGTTCCTTCAGGTAGCGGCGCAAGGATCGGACTCCGGCCCTCGCCGCGAAGGAGACAGGCCACCATGGCAGCACGTGAGCACGAACCGCAGGCACCGCCGGTGCCGGCGTGGGACGAGATCGTGGAGCAGCACTCCGCGCGGGTATACCGCCTGGCGTACCGCTTGACCGGCAACCAGCACGACGCCGAGGACCTGACGCAAGAGGTCTTCATCCGCGTCTTCCGGTCGCTCGACAAGTACGTGCCCGGCTCGTTCGAGGGCTGGCTGCACCGCATCACCACCAACTTGTTCCTGGACCGCGTGCGCCGTCGCAGCAAGTTCCGGTTCGACGGTTTCGGCGAGGGTGCCGAGGACCGGCTCGTCGGCGCCGACCGGTCGCCGGAGTTCATCTGGCACGACGCCAACCTCGACCCCGACATCGAGGCCGCACTCGCCTCGCTTCCCGAGGAGTTCCGCGTCGCGGTCGTCCTGTGCGACATCGAGGGGCTGTCGTACGACGAGATCGCGGCCGCGCTCGGGGTCAAGCTCGGCACCGTCCGCTCACGGATCCACCGCGGCCGCACCCAGCTGCGTGCGGCCCTGCAGCACCGTGCTCCCGCGGCCGGGCGTACCCGCTTCGCCGGCCCTCTCGACGCACTGGCGCCCGGAGTCTGATGGCGCACCTAGGTGATCGGGTAGCGGCGTTCGTCGACGGCCAGCTGGCCGCCGACGAGCACGCCGAGGCCATCGACCACCTCGCCACCTGCGCCGACTGCCGTGCGACCGTGCACCAGCAGCGGCTCCTCAAACACCGCATGACGGGCCTGCCCGCTGCCCCCGCACCTCCGGCGTCGTTGCTGACCTGCCTCGCCGACATGGACCGCGTACGCCCGGCCGCCTGCCCGCCACGTCGCTCGCTGGTGGGCCGGCTGCTGCGCTCGGACGCGGTCAAGACGCTGGTCGCCGCCACCGGCGCCTCGGTCACGGTGACCGCCGCCGCCTACCTGGTAGGCGCGCCGCCCCAGGAGGATACGCGGACGGTCACGCCGCCCGTCGACACCTTCGTCGCGCAGTTCACGAGCGCCGCGAGCGACGAGCCGACCCCGCCTTCGGACGCCGATGTCTTCTCCCGGGCGATCGAGCTGGGCGTCTTCGCGGTCAGCAGTCGGACACCGGCTGCCGTCGTCGGTGCGTTCCCTTCACGTGCAGTTCCCGGGGAGCCGCCCGAATCGACCACGCCTGCTGCGGACGAACCCCCCGCCAAGGCGATCTCCACCGAGACGATGTCGGCGCTGACCCGCTCGGGCTGGCCGTGTCACGTGCGTCTCGCTCAAGGCCTGGAACGCGTGCAGGCGGAGTTCGTCCGGGCCGGCCATGAACGGGTTGTGACCTTGACCTACACCGACGGGTCGTCGACGTTGCTGCTGTTCGAGCAGTCCGGCAGCCTCGGAGACGACGGACCGGCGGGTTTCGAGCCGGCCACTGTCGAGGGCACGCGGGTGTGGGTACGCCTGGGGTCGCCCGCGGTGGCGACCTGGTCGGACGAGGGCGTCGTGTTCACCGCGGTCAGCGACCTGGGGCCCGCACAGCTCAACGACGTGATCGGTGAGCTGCCCAAGGCACGCACCGAGGGCGGCCCGATGCAGCGGGTCGGGCGGGGGATCGAGCAGCTCAGCGCCTGGGCGGACCCGCTCGGCTGAGGGAGCGCTCAGTGCCGCTAGGTGGCTTCGGCGTCGTACGGCGCGCGTTCGCCATCGGCGAGCGGTCGCCGGCCCTTGTCCACGGCCGGCGTGTCGTCGGCCTCCATCGCCTCGATGATGTTGCGGCGGACGATCTCTCGTGGGTCGAGATCACGAAGGTTGAGATCCTTGATCCCGGCGAAGTCCCCGCCCATCTCACCGGCGAGGTCGTTCTTGGCGTTGTCGATCATCTTGCGGGCGGTGTTGAGGAAGCGACCCGCCTGTCGGGCGAGGTCGGGGAGCTTGTCGGGGCCGAAGACAAGCGTGGCGACGATGACGATCACCAAGATCTCGGGCCATCCCATACCGAACATTGCCGCCGCCGCTCAGAGCCGGCCGGCGGGAGCCAAGCCGAGCTGCATGCCGGCCAGACCGCGGGAGCGACCGCCCAGGCGGGTGGCGATGTCGGTGAGCACCCGAGCGGCCGTCGTCTCCGGCGCGGCCTCGACGATCGGGATGCCGTCGTCGCCGCCGATGCGCAAGCGCTGGTCGAGGGGCACCTGGCCCAGAACGGGCACGTCGTAGCCGAATCGCGTGCTCAATGTCGCAGCGACCTGCTCGGCGCCGCCGGAGCCGAAGATCTCCATCCGTTCACCGGTCGCGGGCAGCTCGAGGTAGGACATGTTCTCGATCACGCCCACCACGCGTTGGTGCATCATCGAGGCCATCGTCCCGGCCCGCTCGGCGACGCTCGCCGCCGCCGGTTGGGGTGTGGTCACCACGACGACCTCGGCGTTGGGCAGGTGCTGACCGAGGCTGATCGCCACGTCACCGGTGCCCGGCGGCAGGTCGACCAAGAGGGTGTCGAGGTCGCCCCAGTAGACGTCGCTCAGCATCTGCACGAGCGCCCGGTCCAACATCGGCCCGCGCCAGGCGACGACCTGGTCCTTGCGGGGCTTGAGCATGCCGACGCTCATCACCTTCATGCCCTTGACGGGCACCGGCATGATCATGTCCTCGACCTGAGTCGGGCGGGCGTCGCCGATCCCGAGCATGTCGGGGACGGAGTGGCCGTAGACGTCGGCATCGAGGACGCCGACCTTGAGCCCATGGGCAGCCATGGCGAGGGCAAGGTTGACCGTCACCGACGACTTTCCCACGCCCCCCTTGCCGGACGCGATCGCGTACACCTTGGTCAGCGATCCCGCCTTGGCGAACGGGATCTCGCGCTCGGTGCGGCCGCCGCGTAGGACGTCCTGCAGGCCCTTGCGCTGGTCGTCGGTCATCACGCCGAGGTCGACGGTGACGTCGAGCGAGGAGTCCAGGCGCAGCACGGCCGCGGTCACCTCGCGTGTCAGCGTCTCCTTCATCGGGCACCCCGAGACCGTGAGCAGGATGCGCACACCCACCCGTTGCCCCTCGACGGTGACGTGGTCGACCATCCCCAGCTCGGTGATCGGGCGCTTGATCTCGGGGT
>JACCZT010000049.1 GCA_013695785.1 Nocardioidaceae bacterium
GCTGAAGCCCGCCGCCTCGGCTGTCTCGACGGAGTCGAACCACACCTCGGGGTCGGTCTGGTCGTACCACTGACCGTCCGGCGTGTGGTACTTCATCGAGTTTTCGTTGCCCTTGACGTCGTGGCCCTTGGGCGCGTTGCCACTCTTGAGCGGAGCCTTCGAACCAGGGCCGTACGGTGCGGTCTTCGTCGCCTTGGCGGCGGCGGGAGCAGCCTTGGGCTCAATGGCCTTCTCCTGCTTCGGCTCCGTGGCGGTGGCCTTCTCGGCAGTCGCCTTCTTGGCGGTGGCCTTCTTGGTGTCGGCCTTCTTGGCAGTCGCCTTCTTGGTGGCTGCGGGCGGCGCGACAGCCTCGACCGCAGCGTCGCTCAGCTTCAGCGATCCTGCCTCGCCGTTGGACCGCAACGCCACGAAGGCGTCGAACGCTGCCTTGGTGAACACCACGTCGTCGCTGTGCAGCACGTCGTACGTGTTGAGCTGATCAGCGGTGAGCACGTGGATGTCGGCGATGTTGCGCAGGCTGCGCACGGTCAGGTCGTCGCCGCGCTCGATGACGATGAGGATGCGCGGACGGCCGGTCAACCCGCGAAGCGTCGACAGCGCAGTCTTCGTCGATGGCGCGCCACCAGTGACGAAGCTGTCGACCACGTGGATCCGACCAGCGCGTGCCCGGTCCGAAAGGGCTCCGCGCAACGCGGCGGCCTTCATCTTCTTGGGGGTGCGCTGGGCGTACGACCGCGGAGTGGGCCCGTGGACGATGCCGCCGCCAGCGAACTGCGGTGCGCGGCTCGAGCCCTGACGGGCGCGGCCGGTGCCCTTCTGCCGGTAGGGCTTGGCGCCACCGCCGGAAACCTCACCACGGTTCTTGGTGGAGTGCGTGCCCTGACGAGCCGCGGCCTGCTGTGCGACGACGACCTGGTGGATCAACGGCACGTTGACCTGGACGTCGAAGATGTCTTTGGGGAGGTCGACATCAATGGTGCTCACTTGGTGACTCCCTTCTCGGTCCTCTTGGTAGCGGACCGGATCACGACGAGGCCGCCCTTGGGGCCGGGGACGGCGCCCTTGATCAAGATGAGGCCCTTGTCGGTGTCGACCGAGTGGACCGTCAGGCTCTGGGTGGTCACGCGGTCGTTGCCCATGTGACCGGCCATGCGCAGCCCCTTGAAGACGCGGCCAGGAGTGGCACAGCCGCCGATCGAACCGGGCTTGCGGTGGTTGCGGTGGGCGCCGTGTGAGGCACCGACACCATGGAAGCCGTGACGCTTCATGACGCCGGCGAAGCCCTTGCCCTTGCTCGTACCGGTCACGTCGACGATGTCGCCGCTGGCGAACAGCTCGGGGCTGATCTCCTGACCGACCTCGTAGCCCTCAACCGCGTCGGTACGGATCTCGACGAGATGCCGGCGGGGTGTCACACCCGCCTTGGCGAAGTGACCGGACTTGGGTTTGTTGACCTTGCGGCCGTCGATCTCACCGAAGCCGATCTGGATGGCGGAGTAGCCATCGGTCTCTGCCTTGCGGATCTGGGTGACGACGTTGGTGTCGGCGGCGACGACAGTCACCGGCACGACGCGGTTGGCAGCGTCCCAGGTCTGAGTCATGCCGAGCTTGCGGCCCAGTAGCCCGCGCACGTTAGCGTTCTGGTTGCTCATAAGTGATCGGTCCCTCAGAGCTTGATCTCGATGTCCACACCGGCAGGCAGGTCGAGGCGCATCAGCGAGTCGACGGTCTTGGGTGTGGGGTCGATGATGTCGATGAGGCGCTTGTGGGTGCGCATCTCAAAGTGCTCGCGGCTGTCCTTGTACTTGTGCGGCGAGCGGATGACGCAGAAGACGTTCTTCTCCGTCGGCAGGGGCACCGGTCCCGCGACCTTCGCACCAGTGCGCGTGACCGTGTCGACGATCTTGCGCGCTGAGGTGTCGATGACCTCGTGGTCGTAGGCCTTGAGCCTGATGCGGATCTTCTGTCCCGCCACTTCGTCGTCGTCCTTCTCTTCGTCTCACCTGTGTGTCGTCCGGCCTCGGGTGAGGCCGAGCGGCTGCCCGCCTGCTACGACCCCCGAGGTCGGGTGTGTCGAACACGCCACGGCGCACAAGACCCACAAGCTTCTCGAGTTTGGTAGTTGAGCCCGACCTAGATGCATCGAGCCGAGCCGGACCTCACGGTGCGGTGCCGCTGTGCCTCGCAACCGGCCGTCAATGTCTCTGGAACAGGCCGTACGAACTTTTCTGCGGCACCCCGGCGGTCCTGCCGGAGCAACCGAAACAGTCTGACAGAGCACCCCTGCCCAACACAAATCGGGTACGGTCTCGCCCGTGCGCACGAAGTTAGCCTCCCGCGGCGACGAGCAGCTCCATCTGGTCCTGATGCTCGCGCTCACTTTCTCGACCGGCATCATCGACGCCGTCGGCTATCTCGGGCTGGACCGCGTCTTCACCGGCAACATGACCGGAAACGTCGTCATCCTCGCGATGGGTCTCGTCGGCGCCGACGACCTGCCCATCGTGGGACCCTCGATCGCCCTCGTGGCGTTCTTCGTCGGTGCCGCGATCGGCGGTCGGGTGCTTCGCCCGACCGCGGCGCGATGGTCCTCGCGAACCACCGCGCTCCTGGCCGCCGTGGCCGTGGCGCTGGCAGCCGCCGCAGGGGCGCTCCTGGTGCTACCGGCGGAGCCCGGTTCCCCGCTGACCTACGGCGTGACAGCGACACTGGGTGCCGCCATGGGTCTTCAGGCCGCGACCGCACGCCGCCTCGCCGTCGAGGACGTGACGACCGTCGTGGTGACGTCGACCTTGACCGCCCTGGCTGCCGAAGGGGCGCTGGGCGGCGGCGAGGGCACCAGATGGAAGCGTCGCGCCGGCGCCGTCCTGCTGATCGGTGC
>JACCZT010000071.1 GCA_013695785.1 Nocardioidaceae bacterium
CGGTGGACGACGTCGTCCACCGGCTTGCGTCCACGCCGGCGCGAGGACGGTACGTGGTCGGGTGCGGCGTACCCGACGGTGATGGCGCCGATCGGGTGGTGCGTCGGCGGCACGCCGAACGCGGCCCGAAACGCGTCGAGCCGCTCGGGCGGAATGCCGAAGAAGCAGGCCGCGAGCCCTTGGTCGACCGCGCTGAGCAGGATCAGCAGCGATGCCATGCCCGTGTCGATGTCCCAGTACGGCACGGGCCACCGGGACTCGTCGCGATCGGTCCAGCCCTTGTCCGGCTCTGCGTACCGGTCGAGGTAGGCGTCCTTGCTGGCCATCGGCACGATCAACACCGGAGCCGCGCGCATTCCGCGCAGCCAGCGCGACTCTATGTCGGCCTCCGTTGGCTCCTGTGGGGCGGGGGAGGCCGCGTGCCAGAACCGGTCGCGATCCTCGTCGCCGTCGAGCAGGAGGAACGCCCAGCCCTGGCTGAATCCTGCGCTGGGGGCGTGGACCGCGTGCTCGAGCAGTCGGTCGACGACGCCCGGATGAACGGGGTCATCGCGGTAGGCGCGAACCATCCGCCTTCGACGTACGACATCGCTGAACTCGGCCACGGGGCCAGTCTGCGCCATCATGGCTCTATGGACCCGCAGCCGGAGACGCACGGGCAGCCCGGGCGTGCACATGAGCGGGAGTTCGTCCGCATGTGGGACGAGCTGGAGCCGATCGGACGGGACAGGTCCACCGGCGGCTACCACCGGTACGCGTGGAGCGACGCAGACCTCCTGCTGCGGGAGTGGTTCGCGGGAGAGGCCGCCGCGCGGGGCTTGGAGCTCACCGACGACGGCAACGGCAACCAGCTCGCCTGGCCCGCGGACGCAGAGCTGGCCGGGCGCGGCGACGCCGTGCTCGTCGGGTCGCACCTGGACTCGGTGCCCGACGGCGGCGCCTACGACGGCCCGCTCGGCGTGGTGAGTGCGTTCGCCGCGCTGGATCTGCTGGCCGAGCGCGGCGTGCGGCTCGACCGCCCGGTCGTCGTGGCCGGTTTCAGCGACGAGGAAGGCTCGCGCTTCGGCATCGCGTGCGCGGGCTCTCGGCTGCTGACCGGCTCGCTCGCGCCCGATGCCGCGCTCGGTATGCGCGACCGCGACGGGTTGAGCCTCGCCGAGGTCCTCAGTGCGCGCGGCCGCGACCTCGCCGCTGTCCGCCCCCGCCCCGACATCCTGGATCGGGTCAGCGCCTTCGTGGAGCTGCACGTCGAGCAGGGTCGCGGACTCGCCGACATGGACGCTGCCGTCGGGGTCGCGTCGGCGATCTGGCCGCACGGGCGCTTCCGCCTCGACTTCACCGGCGAGGCCAACCACGCCGGCACGACGCTGATGCAGGACCGGCGCGACCCGATGCTCGCCTTCGCCGCGGCGGTGCTGGCAGCCGACGAACACGCACGCGAGGCGGGTGCGCGGGCGACCTTCGGGCGGGTCGAGGTGCTGCCCGGAGGCACCAACGCGATCCCGTCGTCGGTACGCGCCTGGCTGGATGCGCGTGCCCCCGACGAGGCGAGCCTCGTCGCCCTCGTAGAGGCCATCACCCTCCAGGCGCGCGGGATGAGTCGCCGCGACGGCACGGGACTTGACGTCACTCCCGAGTCCGTCAGCGCTGCGGTCTCCTTCGACACCGCGCTGCGCGACGCCGCCGCCGCCCTGCTCGGCGGTGCGCCGGTGCTGCCGACGGGCGCGGGGCACGATGCCGGTGTGCTGTCGCAGCACGGTGTGCCGACCGGGATGCTCTTCGTCCGCAACCCGACCGGGGTGTCGCACTCGCCGTACGAGCATGCCGACCCGGACGACTGTCTCGCCGGAGTACGCGCGCTGGCCGACGTCCTGGCGCACCTGGCCGCGGCGTGACCGGCTTCTGGTGTGCCCACGCGGCAGTCGGCGCCGATCTGAGGATCGAGCGGGCCGTGCGGATCGATGTCGCCGCGGGCCGGATCACCGGCGTCGATGCGGGCGCCGTCCCAGCGGCAGGGTTGACCGTCCTCGACGGCCTCGTCGTCGGCGGGCTCGCCAACTGCCACAGCCATGCCTTCCACCGAGCCCTGCGCGGACGGACCAACGGCGGTGACAGCTTCTGGTCGTGGCGCGAGCAGATGTACGCGCTCGCCGCCGTGCTCGATCCCGAGCTCATGCACCGCCTGGCTCGGGCGGTGTACCGCGAGATGGCTCTGGCCGGCATCACCTGCGTCGGGGAGTTCCACTACCTGCATCACGGCCCGGACGGCACCCCGTACGACGACCCGAACGCGATGGCCGAGGCATTGGTCGAGGCCGCCCGCGACGCTGGCATCACCATCGCACTGCTGGACACCTGCTACCTCGCGGCCGGCTTCGGCGAACCCCCGACCGGCGTCCAGCGCCGCTTCAGCGATGGTGACGCCGATCGGTGGGCTGCTCGCGTCTCGGCCCTGCACGCTCGCTACGCCGGTGCCTCCGATGTCACGATCGGGGCCGCGATCCACTCGGTACGCGCCGTGCCGGCCGACCAGTTGCCAGTCGTCGCCGACTGGGCGCGCGAGCACGAGGCACCGCTGCACGTCCACCTGTCCGAGCAGCCGGCCGAGAACGCCGCGTGCCTGGCGCGGCACGGCACGACACCGACGGCGCTGCTGGCCGCGGCGGGTGTCTGGGGCCCCGCCACGACTGCGGTGCATGCCACCCACCTCACCGACGGCGACGTCACGATCTTGGGTGCCGCGGGAGCGTACGTCTGCTTCTGTCCCACCACCGAGCGCGACCTCGCTGACGGCGTCGGCCCGTCGGTGGCGCTGCGCGCCGGCGGTGCTCGCCTGACCCTCGGCACCGACAGCCACGCCGTCGTCGACCTGCTCGAGGAGATGCGTGCGGTGGAGCTCGACGAGCGGCTCGTCTCGGGGCGCCGCGGCTCGTGGCCCGCGCCCGCGCTGCTGGCAGCCGGTACGGGCACCGCACACGCCTCGTTGGGCTTCGGCGGTGCCGGGACCATCGAGCCCGGTGCGCGCGCCGACCTGGTGCACGTCGCCTGGGACTCGGTACGCCTGGCCGGAGCACCCGTGGGACTGGACGCGCTCGTCTTCGCCGCCGGGGCTGCCGACGTACGGGACGTGGTGGTTGCCGGCGAGCGGCTCGTCTCGGACGGGACGTACGCCTCGGGCGAGGACGTCCCGGCCGAGCTGGCTGCCGCGATCGACGAGTGCTGGAGACGTGCCCGATGAGCCTTCTGGTGACCGGGATCGGCGAGCTGGTCACCGGCGATCCACAGGTCGGTGACGGCTCGCCGCTCGGCGTGCTCAGCGGCGCGGCGTTCGTCGTTGACGCCGGCACGGTCCGGTGGGTAGGAGACGCCGTCGGTGCCCCGGCAGCCGACCAAGCAGTCGACGTCGCCGGCCGCAGTGTGATCCCCGGCTTCGTGGACTCCCACAGCCACCTCGTCTTCGCCGGTGACCGGTCCGCGGAGTTCGCGGCGCGCATGGCGGGCGAGACATACTCCGCCGGCGGGATCCGGGCGACGGTCGCCGCGACCCGTGCGGCCGGTGACGAGCAGCTCGCCGCCCAGCTGTCACGCCACGTCGCGGAGATGGCGCGGCAGGGTACGACGACCGTTGAGATCAAGAGCGGTTACGGCCTCACGGTCGCCGACGAGGCCCGTGCCCTCGCCCTGGCGGCGGCAGTGACGCGCGAGACCACGTTCCTCGGTGCCCACGTCGTGCCGCAGGAGTACGCCGACGACCCCGCCGCGTACGTCGACCTGGTGACGGGGCCGATGCTGACCGCATGCGCCGCGCACGCGCGGTGGATCGACGCGTTCTGCGAGGTCGGGGCGTTCGACGTCGACCAGGCCCGCACCGTGCTCGAGGCCGGTCGCGCGGTTGGTCTCGGCATGCGCCTGCACGCCAACCAGCTCGGCCACGGGCCCGGCGTGCAGCTGGCCTGCGAGCTGGGCGCCGCGGCGGTCGACCACTGCACCTACCTCACCGACGCCGACGTCGACGCGCTGGCCGCTTCGGGCGTGGTCGCGGGACTGTTGCCAGGAGTGGAGTTCTCCACGCGCTCGCCGTACCCCGATGCGCGACGGCTCCTGGACGCCGGCGTGACGGTCGCACTTGCGACCGACTGCAACCCCGGCAGCAGCTATACGAGCTCGATGCCGCTGTGCATCGCGCTGGCCGTGCGCGAGATGCGGATGGCCCCTGCTGAGGCGATGTGGTCGGCGACCCGGGGCGGTGCCGCGTCGCTGGCCCGGGGCGACGTCGGCCACCTCACCGTCGGTGCACGCGCCGACTTCGCCGTCCTCGAGGCGCCGACGTACCTGCACCTGGCCTACCGCCCGGGGGTGCCGCTCGTCGCGTCCACCTGGGCGGCTGGTCGGCAGGTCGCCTGACGCCGGTTCGGCGTGTAGGCTGGAGGTCCACGACAGGGGAGCGCCGTCACGACGGGCGCTGAGAGTGCGGATCCGCCGCAGACCCTAGAACCTGCTCCGGTTAGTACCGGCGAAGGGAGTCCGGCATGAGCCACCCATCCGCGTCCACCTCCACCACCACCGCACCCGGTGGACTGATGGCGTACCGCACCATCGACATCGTCACCGCTGCCACCTTGGGTGTCGCGTTCGGCGTCGCCTTTTGGGGCTGGAACCAGCTCTACCTGCTCATCGCCAACATCTCCGTCTTCGCCTTTCCGCCCAGCGGCGGTCTGCTGGGGGGTCCGTGGCTGATCGCCGGCGTCGTCGGGGGACTGGTGGTGCGACGTCCGGGTGCGGCTGTGGCGACCGAGGTCATCGCCGCGTTCGTCTCGGGCATGCTGGGCAACCAGTGGGGCTTCTCGGTCCTGGTGTCCGGGCTGCTGGAGGGCCTCGGTGTCGAGCTGGTCCTCGCGGTCCTGCTGTACCGCCGGTTCGGCCTTGTCGTCGCGATGCTCGCCGGGGCGTGCGCCGGCGTCTTCGAATCGGTGTACGAGTGGTACTCCTACTACCCCGACTGGGATCTTGGCTACCGTTTGGCGCACCTGGGATTCTTCGCGCTGTCTGGGGCGCTGGTCGCCGGCCTCGGTGGGTGGGTGCTGGTCCGCGGTCTCGCGAGGACCGGAGCGCTCGACGCGTTCGGACCGGGGCGAGAGCACCACCAGCGCCACGCTTCTTGACACCCGCACGAGCTGCTCTGCGCGGCTTCGGGTGGCAGCCGCTCGGACGGCGTGCGCCGGTACTCACCGGGCTGGACCTTGCCATCGAGCCGGGGGAGCGGCTGCTCCTGACCGGGCCGAGCGGCTCGGGCAAGTCGACGATCCTGCGGGCGCTGGCGGGGGTGCTCGGCGCGTCAGTTCCCGGTGAGGTCTCCGGTGCTGTCGAGGTCGACGCCCGGATCGGGCTGCTGCTGCAGAATCCAGGAGACGCGGTCGTGGCGGCACGCATCGGACGTGATGTCGCCTTCGGCCCGGAGAACGCCGCAATGGCACGCGAAGAGATCTGGCGGCGCGTACGGGAGTCGTTGGCGGCGATCGGGATGCCGTACGCGTTGGAGCACCCCACCCAGGCGTTGTCCGGCGGCGAGCTGCAGCGACTTGCGCTCGCCGGCGTGCTCGCGCTCGAGCCGGGCCTGCTCCTGCTGGACGAGCCCACCTCGATGCTCGATGCGGCAAACGCCGAGGGGGTACGCCGCGCAGTCCTCGCGGTCGTGGCGCAGACGGGTGCGAGCCTCTTGGTCGTGGAGCACCATGTCGCCCCGTGGTTGGCGCACGTCGACCGCGTGGTCGTGCTCGGTGCCGATGGGCACATCACCGCCGACACGTCGCCGCAAGAGCTGGCGTGCATGGACCCCGCCGCGCTGGCAGGCGACGGCGTCTGGATGCCCGGCCTGCCGGCGCCGACTCCGCTGGACCTGCCAGCCACGTTGGTGCGCCCGCGGCACGCCCCGCTGCCGTTGCGCGCCGAAAGCCTGGCCGTCGAGCTGCGTACGCGTACCATGCGCGGACCGGTCACGACCCCCGCACTGCGAGGTGTCGACGCGGAGCTTGCCGGTGCAGCGGTAACGGCGTTCACGGGGCCGTCGGGAGCCGGCAAATCTACCCTCGCCGCCGCCCTGGCCGGTCTGCTGGTGCCCGTTGCCGGACGGGTCGTCGCCCCCGAACCAGCCTGGCACCGGTGGCGACCACGGGATCGGGCGGCACAGGTCGGGTGGGTGCCCCAGAATGCCGAGCACGGCTTCCTCACCTCTCGGGTCTGCCACGAGGTCGTCGTCACGGCCAATCGGCTCGGCGTCGAGGTCGACGTCGGCGAGACCCTCGAGGCCGTCGGGCTCTCCCACCTCGCCGACGCCAACCCGTACCAGCTGTCCGGAGGGGAGCAACGCAGGCTCGCAATCGTCGCGGCGCTGGCGCATCGGCCGCCGGTGCTGCTGCTCGACGAGCCGACCGTCGGTCAGGACCGCGACACGTGGGCGGCGGTGGTGGGCTGGGCGATGTCGGCTGCCCGTGCCGGGGCGGCGGTGGGCGTCGCCTCCCACGACCCTGCCCTGGCCGCTGCCAGCGACCACGAGGTCACGCTGGAGCGTGGACGGGTGGCCATTCGATGACCCGGCCCGAGGCGCGCCAGCACCAGCTTCGGGGTGCGGTCCTGCGCGCCAACCCGCTCGTGCTGCTCGCGGCGGGCCTCCTCGTCGTGCCTGGCTCGTTCGCGGTGCGGTCGTTGCCGATCGGCCTGGTCGCGCTGGGCGCGTACCTGCTCGCCGGTGTCGTGCTGCTGCCGTCGCTTCGTCCAGCGCTCGGCCGGCTCGGCGTCGTCATGCTGGCGAGCGTCATGGTGGTCTACTCGACCTGGCTGCTCGGTGGCCACGAGGTCGACACGGCGCTGACGGCGGGTGTACGTGTCCTGGTGCTGGCGCTGCCGGGAGCAGTGCTCGCGGTGTACGTGGACCCGAGCCGGCTCGCCGACGAGCTCGGTCAGCGGCTTGGGCTGCCGGCACGTTTCGTGGTCGCTACCTCGGCCGCCCTGCAACGGTTCGACCAGCTCGGGCAGACGTGGCAGCACCTGGACCGTGCTCGCCGTGCGCGCGGTTTCGGTCCGTCCCGCAACCCGGTCAGGACGTTCGGGTACGCCGCGAGCCTGACCTTCGCGTTGCTGGTGTCGGCGTTGCGCGGCGCGACGCAGATGTCGATCGCGATGGACGCCCGGGGGTTTGCTGACGCTCACCGCCGTACGTGGGCCGAGCCGGTGGTGTGGACTGTCGAGGACTCGGCGCTGCTGTGCCTCGGTATCGCCCTGGCGGCCCTGCCGGTGATCCTCTACGCCCTGTGAGCGACCGGTGCGCGCCGCCTGAGGTCAGAGGGCGGGGTAGACCTGCGTGCGCAGGGCCCGTGCGAGATGGGCGGCGTTGCTCGCGGCCGTGGCGTTCGTGCTCGCGACCGCTTCGGGGGTCTCGTCGAGGTCGTTGTAGTCGCCGGGCAGCATGGCTTCGCCATTCCAGTAGGTGCCGGCCTGGGCGGGGATCGAGAAGCCGACGTCGTTGAGTGCTTGGAACGAGTCGGCGATGATCTTGTGCGCGCCGTCCTCGTTGCCGACGACGGCGACGACGGCGACCTTGCCGGTCAGGTGCGGGCGTCCTTCGTCGTCGGTGACGGACAGCTCGGCATCGAGCCGTTCGAGGACACGTTGGGCGACGCTCGACATGTGACCCATCCAGGTCGGCGTCGCGAAGACGAGGATGTCTGCAGCGAGGATCTGCTCGCGGATGCCGGGCCAGGCATCGCCCTCGCCCATGTCGGCCTCGACGCCCGGGAGGACGTTGTGGTCGACGACGCGCACGACCGTACCCTCAACGCCGTGTCCGGACGGCTGCTCGAGCACCTGCTCGGCCAGTAGCTGGCTGCTCGACGGGGCAGGCGACGGCTTGAGGCTGCAGACGAGGGCGAGCGCGCGAAGTGGGGTGTTGGACATGGTCGAAGTCTCTCCCAGATGGGCAGGACGCGCCGATCTGACCGTTTGCTGCCCAGTCGCGCCGAAGACCCGCCACAGCCTCACCACCCGCCGCAGCCGTACCAGGTTAACCAGGTACGGCGTCACTGCACCGGGGTCGCAACCTCGGTGAAGCGACGCCGAGCCCGGAGAAGTAGGCGGCGGGGTCGCGTCGTCTGCCCCGACGCATCGTGGTGAAGGCTGGTGCTGGGACGCTTGATCCATGGAGTTCGTTGCCGGCCAGACCGCGATCATCGTTCCGGTGCCAGAAGCTGAGTCTGCGACGAGCTGTTGGCGCGAGAAGTTCGACGACTCGGCGCGCGCCGGCGTACCCGCGCACGTCACGGTGATCGCGCCGTTCCTTCCGGTCGACCGCATCGCCGCCGTGGTCGACAAGCTCAGCGAGCTGGTCAACGGCTTCGCGGCCTTCGAGGCGACCTTCTCCCGTTTCGATGAGTTCCCCGGATTGCTGTACCTCGCGCCGGACGACGGAGCCCCGTTCAGTCAGCTCACCGAGGCCGTCGCGCGCCGGTGGCCGGAGGCCCCTCCCTACGCCGGTGAGGTGGAAGACCCGATCCCCCATCTGACGGTGGCTGTCGGCCAAGATCCAGCGACTGTCGCCGATATCGTCAGGGACGCCACCGCGTACCTGCCTCTTGTCAGCTGGATCGGGGAGGCATGGCTGCTCTGGTTCGACGGCCGCACCTGGTCCCGCGCGGCGGTGCTTCCACTCGGCGGCGCCGAGCGTTCACCGAGGTAACCCCGCGGCGAGGCCAGGGCCACGTAGTGTGCGCGTCAGTCCGGACCATGCGATCAGGAGCTTCTCATGCAGGTTGACGATTTCGAGCCCGCCCTTCGGTCGCTGGCCCTTCGCGCCATGCCCGACCACGACTGGGCCGAGGTCGTCGTGCTGCGGCTGCCGTCGGCGGCGCCTGGCGATCCGCGGGCCTGGGCGCAGGCGGTGTTCGACATCCGCGCCATGCCTCGGTGGGTCCTTGCGTTGCTGAGCTTGCGGCAGGTGGTCGTCAAGCTGATCGGCGTCCCTCCAGCGGACCGGCACGTGTTCGACGTCAACGAGGTTTGCGGCAACGAGGCGCTGATCACCGCCGACGATCGCCATCTGGACTTTCGATGCGGGGTTGGCGTGGACACCGAAAGCAACGACTGCTGTGGATCACCACCGTCGTACGACTCAAGGGCTGGCGTGGCCGGGTCTACTTCGCACCGGTAGCGCTGCTGCACCAGCCGGTCACCAGATCGATGGCTCGCGCGGCGATTCGGCGCCGAACCTCAGGGACTCACCCGGCTCGTCCCTGACCTTGGCGTGCAGCTCGTGACATCGGCAGCCGAGGGCCCCAGGCTGGATCATGGAACAACCCCTATGAGAATTGGAGCTTTGCGATGGCTACCACTTTGGTACGACCCAACGAGCGCTGGATCGCCGGCGTGTGTTCTGGACTGGCGCGACGGTTCGGCATGTCCCCCACGACGATGCGGCTGATCTTCGTCGTCAGCTGTCTGCTGCCCGGTCCGCAGTTCGTCGTCTACATCGTCCTGTGGGTGATGATGCCCTCGGAGAAGTGAGGCCGCGGCCCGCTCGAGGGGCAAGGCCCCGGACGGAAAGGCCAATACCTGCGGATGACGGGAATGTCGGGCGGGTCGGCGAAGTTGCTAGTGATCGACTCAAGTGATTTGATCTGGTGCTGGCACCCCGGCACAATGGATACCGAACCGGGCGGACCCACATTCCCCGTCCGGGCCCCGTACACAACAGGAGGAACGCCCATGGCCAGAGCGGTCGGAATTGACCTCGGTACGACCAACTCGGTCGTCGCCGTACTCGAGGGCGGCGAGCCAGCTGTCATCGCCAACGCCGAGGGTGCGCGCACGACCCCGTCCGTCGTCGCCTTCGCCAAGAACGGCGAAGTGCTGACCGGAGAGGTCGCCAAGCGCCAAGGCGTGACCAACGTCGACCGTACGGTCCGGTCGGTCAAGCGCCACATGGGCACCGACTGGTCCATCGAGATCGACGGCAAGACCTTCACCGCCCAGCAGATCTCGGCCTTCGTGCTGCAGAAGCTCAAGCGCGACGCCGAGGCCTACCTCGGAGAGCCCGTGACCGACGCCGTCATCACCGTCCCGGCGTACTTCAACGACGCCCAGCGCCAGGCAACCAAGGAGGCCGGGGAGATCGCTGGCCTCACCGTCAGCCGCATCGTCAACGAGCCGACCGCCGCCGCACTGGCGTACGGGCTGGACAAGGGTGAGACCGACCAGACGATCCTCGTCTTCGACCTGGGCGGTGGCACCTTCGACGTCTCGCTGCTCGAGATCGGCGAGGGAGTCGTGGAGGTCAAGGCAACCAGTGGGGACAACCACCTCGGCGGTGACGACTGGGACCAGAAGGTCGTGGACTGGATCGTCGACCGGTTCAAGAGCAACACGGGCCTGGACCTCACCAAGGACAAGATGGCCATGCCACGTGTCCGGGAGGCCGCCGAGCGCGCCAAGATCGAGCTGTCGAGCTCGCAGTCGACGTCGATCAACCTGCCCTACATCACCGTCGACTCCGAGAAGAACCCCGTGTTCCTCGACGAGACGCTGTCCCGCGCGGAGTTCGAACGGATCACCGCCGATCTACTCGAGCGGACCCGGGCGCCGTTCAAGAACGTCATCAAGGACGCCGGCATCGACCTGGCCAAGATTGACCACGTGGTGCTCGTCGGTGGGTCCACCCGCATGCCGGCGGTCGCTGATCTGGTGCGCTCGTTGACCGGCGGCAGGGAGCCCAACAAGGGCGTCAACCCCGACGAGGTCGTCGCCGTCGGCGCCAGCCTGCAGGCCGGCGTGCTCAAGGGCGAGGTCAAGGACGTGCTGCTGCTCGACGTCACGCCGCTGTCGCTCGGCATCGAGACCAAGGGCGGCGTCATGACCAAGCTGATCGAGCGCAACACCACGATCCCGACCAAGCGGTCGGAGGTCTTCACCACCGCTGATGACAACCAGCCGTCGGTGTCGATCCAGGTCTACCAGGGTGAGCGCGAGATGGTCTCCAACAACAACCAGCTCGGCTCCTTCGAGCTGACCGGCATCCCGCCGGCCCCGCGCGGCGTGCCGCAGATCGAGGTCACCTTCGACATCGACGCCAACGGCATCGTGCACGTGACCGCCAAGGACCGTGGCACCGGCAAGGAGAACAAGATTCAGGTGCAGAACGGTTCGGCGCTGTCCAAGGACGACATCGACCGCATGGTCAAGGACGCCGAGCAGTACGCCGAGGAAGACCGCCAGCGCAAGGAGGAGGTCGAGGTCCGCAACCAGGCCGAGACCCTCGTCCACTCGACCGAGAAGTTCATCGCCGAGAATGACGACAAGATCGGTGACGAGGTCAAGGCCGAGGTGCAGACCGACATCGAGGCGCTCAAGGAGGCCCTGAAGGGCACCGACAGCGACGCGATCCGGGGCGCGGTCGCCAAGGTCGGCGAGTCCAGCCAGAAGATGGGCGCGGCGATGTACGAGGCCGCCGCTGCCGCCGGCGAAGGCGCACCCGGCGCCGAGTCCGACGCCGATGCCACCGCCGGTGACGACGAGGTCGTCGACGCCGAGATCGTCGACGAGGACAACGACGGCAACGAGGGTGACAAGAAGTGACCTCTGACCCAGAGGCAACGCCGGAGGAGGACGTGGAGGTCTCCGAGGAGCCCTCCACGGCTCCGGCCGACTCCGAGCAGGAGTCGGGCGAGCAGGAGCCCTCGGAGCAGGAGTCGGCGGGGCCGACGGCCGAGCAGCAGCTAGTCGAGCGCACCGCCGACCTGCAACGCCTGCAGGCCGAGTACGTCAACTACAAGCGGCGCGTCGACCGTGACCGCGAGATGATCAGGAGCACCGCGGTCGCCTCGGTGCTCAGCTCGCTGCTGCCCGTCCTGGACGACATCGGTCGAGCCGAGCAGCACGGCGAGCTCAGCGGTGGCTTCAAGGCGGTGGCCGACTCGCTGCTGCAGAGCGTCGGCGCCCATGGCCTGGAGCGGTTCGGCACCGACGGCGACCCGTTCGACCCCACGGTCCACGAGGCACTCATGCACGGATACTCCAGCGAGGTCGACGGGCCGACCGCCGACAAGATCCTGCAGGTCGGATACCGCATCGGCGAGCGCATCGTACGCCCCGCCCGAGTCTCGGTCCTGGAGCCCGGCGAGCCAGAGCCCGAAGCCGATCCGGAGCTCGCGCCCGGTGCGGGCATCGGGTCCGAGGCAACCGACCCAGCTGGGCAACCCGAACGATGAGGGAGGTGGCGAGTGGCTAGCAACGACTGGATGAACAAGGACTTCTACAAGATCCTCGGGGTCAAGAAGGACGCGTCGGCCGAGGACATCAAGAAGGCCTACCGCAAGCTCGCTCGCGCCAACCATCCCGACTCCAACCCCAACAACGCCCAGGCCGAGGAGCGGTTCAAAGCCGTCTCCGAGGCGCACGCCGTGCTCTCCTCCCCCGACAAGCGCAAGGAGTACGACGAACAACGCTCGATGTTCGGCGGCGGGTTCGCCGGGCGCGGTGGCGGCGTCGGCTTCCCCGCGGGCGGGACGGCGGGCGGCAACTTCGACATCTCCGACCTGCTCGGCGGGTTCTTCGGCGGCGGTGGTGGTACAGCGACACGCACGCGTACCGCCCCGGCGCGCCGCGGAGCTGATCTGGAGACAGAGGCAAGCATCTCCTTCGAGCAAGCGGTCGACGGCGTGACCGTGTCGCTGCGGATGACGAGCGACGAGCCGTGCCCCTCCTGCAGCGGCACCGGCGCCCGCGCGGGCACCGTGCCCAAGGTCTGCCCCAACTGTGAGGGCAGCGGCATGCAGACCGGTGCCTCGGGCGGGCTCTTCGCGATGACCGAACCGTGCACCATCTGCCGCGGCCGGGGCCTGGTCGTCGAGGACCCCTGCCCGACCTGCCACGGCTCCGGTCGGGCGTCGTCGGCGCGCACGATGCAGGTACGGATCCCCGCCGGCGTCAAGGACGGCCAGCGCATCCGGCTCAAGAGCAAGGGCGCCAAGGGCGAGAACGGTGGGCCGTCCGGCGACCTGTTCGTCCTCGTCCACGTCGCGCCGCACACGATGTTCGGCCGCAAGGGCGACCACCTCACGATCACCGTGCCGATCACCTTCGACGAGGCGGCGTTGGGTGCTGAGATCTCGGTGCCGACGCTGCACGGGCTGCCGGTCAAGCTCAAGGTGCCCGCCGGCACGCCCAACGGGCGTACGTTCCGGGCCCGCGGCAAGGGAGCACCACGCCATGACGGCGTCAAGGCCGACCTGCTGGTGACCGTCGAGATCTTCGTGCCGTCCAAGCTGTCACCTGCGGCGCGTGCGGCGCTGGAGGCGTTCCGTGCCGCGCGCGGGGAGAGCGACCCGCGCACCGACCTCTCCGCCGCGCGGTCATGACCATCCACCCCGATCACACACGAGGCGTCCGTGGGCCGTTCACCCCGCCCGGGCCAGAGGCCAAGGTGTTCGTGATCAGCGTGGCCGCCGAGCTGTCGGGCCTGCATCCGCAGACGTTGCGGACGTACGACCGGCTCGGTCTGGTGAGTCCCGGCCGTACGACCGGTGGTGGCCGCCGCTACTCGCTGCATGACATCGAGCTGCTGCGCGACGTCGCGCAGCTCACGGCCGAGGGACTCGGGCTGGAAGGCGTCAAGCGCGTGCTGCATCTCGAGCATCAGGTCTTCGCCCTGCAACAGCGTGTGGCCGCGCTCCAGGCCGAGCTGGCCGACGCTGAGCTGCGGATGGCCACGACGCCCAACCTGCCGGTCCCGGTCAGCGCCGCCGCCCAGCAGGTCGTGCTCTGGCGTCGTCGCCGCTGAGAGGTTGCCGTGACCACCGACCACGACCCCGCGACCCCTGACGGGTACGGCGTGCACGTCGACTGGATCGACGCCCAAGGGCGCCCGCGGACCGTGCCGAAGAACGTCGTACAGATGTTGCACGACGTCATCGGTGAACCCCCAGCCGACCTCGAGGAGCGCGCTCCGATCGTGACCAGGGCTGGGCGCGACGTGGGTCTCGGACCAGTCGACATCCGGTGTGAGGACGGCAGTATCCGGCACGTCGACGGGGTGCTGCCCGATGACTTCCCGCTCGGCTACCACGAGGTCACCATCGGTGGTCACAGCCGCCGGCTCATCGTCTCGCCGGGCCGGTGCTGGCTGCCGGAGACCCGGCGCGCATGGGGACTGACGGTGCAGCTGTACGCAGCGCGCTCCCGCGACAGCTGGGGCGTCGGCGACCTCGCCTGCTTGCGCACCTTGCGCGAGTGGGCCGAGGGTGAGGGCGCCGGCTTCATCTTGGTCAACCCGCTGCACGCGGTGGCGCCGGGTTCCCCGCAGGAGGCCAGCCCGTACCTTCCGGCGACCCGCCGGTTCCGCAACCCGCTGTACCTGCACGTCCCCGACGTCCCCGGCGCCGAGGAGGTGGACCTGGCCGACTTCGCCGCGCGCGGCCGCGCGCTCAACGCGAGCGCCCTGATCGACCGGGACGCCGTCATCGCGCTCAAGCACGACGCCCTGCACCGTGTCCACGACACACGTGCGCGGCGTGATGAGTTCGAGGCGTGGCGCGCCGCCCAGGGTCGGTCGCTGCAGGAGTACGCCATCTGGGCCGCGCTCGCAGGGATCCACGGGCAGGACTTCCACGACTGGGACGCCGAGCTGCAGCGGCCCGACAGTGAAGCGGTGGGACGCTTCGCCGCCGAGCACGCCGACGAGATCTCGTATCAGGCCTGGTTGCAGTGGGCGCTCGATGAGCAGCTGCGGGCGGCGAGCGGCGACCTGACCGTGCTTCAGGACCTGCCGATCGGGGTCGACGGTGCAGGCGCCGATGCCTGGGTGTGGCGTGATGAGCTCGCGTCTGGTGTCACCGTGGGTGCTCCGCCCGACCGCTTCAACGACCGCGGTCAGGACTGGGGGTCACCGCCGCTCATCCCGTGGCGCCTGCGTGCCTGCGGGTACGAGCCGTTCATCGAGTCGATTCGCGCCACCGCGGCCGGCGCCGGCGGCCTGCGTATCGACCACGTGATGGGGCTGTTCCGGCTGTGGTGGGTGCCCGAGAATGGCGCCCCGACCGCTGGGGCGTACGTTCGCTACCCCAGTGCCGATCTGCTCGACATCGTCGCCCTGGAGAGCCACCGGGCCAAGGCCACCGTGGTCGGTGAGGACCTCGGCACGGTCGAGCCGGGCGTGCGCGAGACGCTTGCCGAGCACGCGATCTTGTCGTACCGGCTCCTGTGGTTCGAGCAGGAGCACCCGCGGGAGTGGCCGGTCAGCGCGATGGCCGCCATCACCACCCACGACCTACCGACGGTGAGCGGCCTGTGGTCCGGGGCGGACGTCGCCGACCAGCGCGACGTGGGCTCGGGGGACGAGGAACAGCTTGCCAGCGCCCACCGTGCCCTGCTGCAGCACCTACTCTCGCGCATCGACCTCCCCCAGGACGCTGCCGGCTCGGACGTGGTGCAGGCGGCGCACCGGCTGCTGGCCCAGGCACCGAGTGTGCTGGTATCGGCCACGCTCGAGGACCTGGTCGGTGAGCAACGCCGACCCAACCTGCCCGGCACCACCGACCGACCGAACTGGTGCCTCCCATTGCCGGTGCTCGTCGACGACCTGGTCGACCACCCCGGAGCGCGCGCCGTCATCGCCGCGCTGCGCGATGGTGTGCGCTGACTCAATGCTCAGGTGACGGACGTCGTCGGATATCGCGGTGAGGACCCAGCAGGAACGGCAAGGCAGTCGCCACCGCCAACGCCAAGGCCACCACCAGCACGGGTCGGCCGAGTGCCCAGATGGCGTAGAGGAACACCGCGCTCACGTCCGTGAACACGCCCGCAACCGACGTGACGGTGGCTCGGGCCGACCCCTCGATCCGTTGCTGCAGCCGGGTGTCGGTGACGACGAGGACCAGCTGGTAGAGGCCGTAGGCCAGCGCGATCCCGATGACACCGACGGGCCGGTGGTACAACCCAGCGCCTGCGAAGACGACCACCGAGGTTGCGAGGACGACGGCGAGAGTACGCGGCCGCAGCCGGCTGGCCGACCCGCCGAAGAACGCGCCGGCCGCACCCGCCAGCGGGATCCCGAGCACGGCCAGCGGGACGATCTGGGTGGTGACCCCCCAGTCACGGGCCAGCAGCGAGAAGTACTCCTCCAGGCCGTCGAGCGCGCCGAGAAGGGCGACCGCCACGACGGCGGCACGGACCGGGGGGCGTCTGGCGGCCTCTCCGAGGCCAGAGCGAAGGACAGCGAGATAGCCAGGCTCGACCGTTGCGTCGTCCAACTCCACGCCGACGTTGATCGGGCGCACCTCGGGCAGGCGCGTCGCCACGAACGCCGCGCCCAAGCAACAGGCCACGCTCACCCACCCCACCAGGTCGTAGCCGCCGGTGGAGTACAGGACGGTCGCCGCGGCCGCTGCGGGGATCTGGGAGAGCAGACCGACCGACGAGACGCGCCCGTAGATGCGCGGGTAGTGCTCCTGCACGTCGGCGTCCGCCATTGCGTCGTAGAGCAGCGCCTCCAGGGCACCGGAGCCGAGCGCGCCTCCGAGACCCCACAGCACGAAGCCCATGGCAAAGGCCGGATAACCGGGGACGGTGATCCACAGGACGTAGCCGGCGGCTTGGAGTACGCCAGCCGCAACCAGCGCACCGCGACGGCACCAGTGATCGGCAAGGGCGCCCGTCGGCACCTCGGCCACGATGCCGACCACGGACCAGATGATGAACAAGGTCGAGATCTGGGCACCGGACAACCCGGCATCGGCGAAGAGCAACGCGTACAGCGGGTAGATCGGGATCGTGTCGGCCAGTGCGGCCCACCCGACCGACAGCCGGGCAAGCCGGCGAATCTCAGGAGGCAGTGCAGGTCAATGTCGTTGCATGAGGCAATGATACTCACCTGCTCAGCTGACGCGCCCGGCAATTACGCTGCCCGCCCCCGCCCATGCGGGACACTTCACCCGTGAGTGGATCGATCATCGGCATCCGGCCTGTGCTTGCCCTGGCTGCGGCCCTCGTGGTCGTCGGTGTCGGCGGATGTGGCGTAGGAGCGGGAGATCCCGAGAAGTCCGACGGCGCGACGAAGTCTCCTGACCCGCCGCGCCCGGGGCAGGTCGCAGCGCCCGACGACCTCGACGACTTCGTGTGCGTGCAGAACTCCAGCGGGACGTGGAGCGCCAGCGGCACCCTTACCAACGCCACGAGGAAGCCGGTGGACTACCGGGTGACCGTCGTCGTCACCGAAGGCGAGGAGGGTCCGGCCAAGGCGCGACGCCAGGTCGTGACGGGCGTGGCACCGGACTCACCGACGGCCTTCCGGATCGAGCGCGTACCCGCCGCAGCGACCGCGACGGCGACGTGTCGCGTCCAGGTGCTCCGCCTGCGCCCCGACGCCAACCGCACGGCAACCCCTTCTCGCTGAGACTTACGCACCCTTGTTCACAAGGCGGCGTGTCGTGCCGAAATCGTAAGTCCCACGTGGGCTGGGGTAAGTCTCAGCGTGAGGGGTGAGTGCCCTCCGGGGTGATGGCCTCAGCCGCGTGCGATACGGAGCATGTCGTCGCGTGAGACGACCTTGGTGCGCTCGCGGCCGTCAGCCTCGCCGAGTGCGATCTCGTGCGAGTCGAGCCTTTCCCAACCCGCCCAGGTGGTGTAGTCCAGGCCGCGCTCGTCGAGGTGGCTGACGAACGCCGCGCGCGTAGGCTGGTCGGGAGCGGACAGGTCGTCGACGTCGGCGAGCAGCAGCTGAACCGTTTGCGCCGCGTCGGACTTGGTGTGGCCGATCAGCCCGACCGGGCCGCGCTTGATCCAGCCGGTGACGTACGCGCCGGGCAACGGTGCGCCGTCGATGTCGATGACCCTGCCGCCGTCGTTGGGGACGAGGCCGGCGGTGCCGTCGAACGGGATGCCTGCCAGGTTGTGCGACAGGTAGCCGACGGCACGGTAGACCGCTTGGACCTCCCAGTCGATGAGCTCGCCGGTGCCCCGGACGTTTCCGTCGCCGGTCAGCTCGGTCACCTCCGTACGCAGGCCCTCGACCCTGTCCGTACCGAGCACCTCGACCGGCGCCTGGCAGAAGTGGAGGTGGACGCGGTGCGGGCAGCCGCCGGGATCGGCGGCCACGTAGTTCTGCAACGTCCTGACGACGAGCTTGACCGACTTGGAGGCTCTGATCGTGTCCATCGAGCCCTCGTCGAGCTCGAAACCTTCCGGGTGCACGACGACATCGATGTTGGGGGAGTGGCCCAGCTCGCGAAGCTCCATGGGGGTGAACTTCACCTGAGCCGGCCCGCGGCGCGCGAAGATGTGGATGTCACGCGCTCGGTTGGCCTTGATGCCTGCGAGGACGTTGGCAGGAACCTCCGTCGGGCGCAGCTCTTCGGCTGTCTTGCCCAGCATCCGCGCCACGTCGAGGGCGACGTTGCCGGCGCCGAGCACGGCCACCGACTCGGCCTGAAGTGGCCAGTCGCGGGGGGCGTCGGGGTGGCCGTCGTACCAGGAGACGAATTCGGCCGCTCCGTAGGATCCGGGGAGGTCGATACCGGGAAGCTGCAGTGGTCGGTCGGCGCTGGCACCGGTCGCGAAGATCACCGCGTCGTAGAACTGCCGCAGGTCGTCGAGCTTGAGGTCACTGCCGTAGCTGACGTTGCCGATGAAGCAGATGTCGGGGTTGGCGAGCATCCGCTGCAGCGCGTTGACGATCTCCTTGATCCGCGGATGGTCTGGCGCGACGCCGTAGCGGATGAGCCCGAACGGAGTCGGGTTGCGATCGATCAGGTCGACCGTCACGTCCACATCGGACGTGGCCAAGATGTCCGATGCGTAGATGCCGGCGGGCCCGGCACCGACGACGGCCACCCGCAACTGCCTCGTCATGGCAAACCTCTCGCGTACGACGTTGTCGGCTCTAGCCTACTTAGGTAACGCTAATCGGCGGTCGACGGGCTTTCGCGGGTGGTCGAGGGACGACGCCGGCAGGGTTGCCGGCGTACGGCCGGTGGGCGAAGGCACCGAGGTTGCGCGGACGAACTCCGGTCACGACGATGGCTGGAGGTCAGCCGGTCGGTTTGACACCTGCCGCTTGTGGTGAGTCGAGGCGGTCCGCTTCGCCGGCGGCGAACTTGTCCTCATCGAAGGGGATGTCACCGGCCAGTACCTTGGCGGCGCGCTCGCTGTCGATCTGCCCTGTCCAGGTGCCGATGAGGACCGTCGCCACGGCGTTGCCGGCGAAGTTGGTCACGGCGCGGGCCGCACTCATGAAACGGTCGATCCCGACGATGAGGCCCACACCGTCGAGCAGGTCTGGCCGGTGCGACTGCAGACCTCCGGCGAGGGTCGCGAGCCCCGCGCCGGTCACACCGGCAGCGCCCTTGGAGGCGATGATCATGAACACCGGGAGGTCGTGCCGACAGCATTGCACAGCACGATCGCGCAGTGCGGCCGCCGTTGCGCGGAATCGACACCGCCTGCTGATCGTTACATCGGATGACGACGCGCACGAAGAGGGAGGACATCCATGGACGCATCCAAGCTCACGACCCGTAGCCAGGAGGCCGTCGCTGCGGCCATCGCGTCGGCGACCTCGGCCGGGAACCCGG